>JASGCT010000063.1 GCA_030053915.1 Alphaproteobacteria bacterium | reverse complement strand
AATATGCGATTTTATTAAATTATTTAAAATTAATTTTGTAGTTTTGCAAAGAACCTCTATTTTTGTTTATTAAATAAATTATTTTATGAGAACAATCAAAATTATTAACGTTATTTTTAGTTTTTTAGTTAGCTTAACGTTAATATCCCAAACTACACAAAAGCCACCTTTACATGGCAAAAAATATATGGCTATTACAGGCAAACCAATAGCGGCAACTGTTGGCGCCAGAATTTTTGAACAGGGCGGCAATGCTGTAGATGCTTCATGTGCTATGATTGCCGCTTCTTGTACTATATGGGATGTTTTAAGCTGGGGAGGCGAAACACAAGCACTTATATATAATCCTAATACAAAAAAAGTAATAGCCATGAATGCCTTAGGTTATGCACCACAACAAGCTACCGTTGATTTTTTTAAAAAAAAGGGTTATAATTTCCCCCCAGAATATGGACCTTTAGCGGCTGTTACTCCGGGCACTTTTGGTGGCATCTGCTATATGCTGTCGCACTATGGAACCATGCATCTCTATCAAATATTAGAACCCTCGTTAAACCTTGCCCAAGGCTATCCTATGGACGCTCAAACTGCAAATGCAATCGAAAAAAATAAAGCCCTCATCAAACAATGGAAATATAGTGCTCGTATCCTTTTGCCTCATCTTGGCGAACAGCGCGAAGCACCCGAACCAGGTGAAATTTTTGTTCAAAAAGAATTGGCTAACACATTACAACAACTTATTGACGTTGAAAAAAAAGCCCTAAAATCTGGTAAACCACGAATAGAAGCCATTTCAGACGCTTATAATTTATTTTATAAAGGTGCTATTGCTGATGAAATTGTAAGATCGACCCAAGAACAAGGAGGACTTATCACCAAAGAGGATTTAAGAATTTGGCAACCCCGAGAGGAAGACCCTTTACATGTTAATTATAAAGGGATTGATGTTTATAAATTAAATGCTTGGACGCAAGGTCCAACCTTATTACAGGCTTTAAATATTTTAGAAAATTTTGATTTAAAATCAATGGAATATAATTCAAGCCAATATATTAATACACTCTATCAAACATTAAGTTTAGTAAATGCTGACAGAGATTTTTACTATGGCGACCCTAAATTTTCCCAAATACCCATTGAAGGGTTATTAAGTAAAGCCTATTCTAAAGAACGATCCAAACTTATTGATACAACTAAAAACAATATTTACATTGAACCCGGTAATCCCTATCCTTATCAAAATCAAATAAATCCATTTAGTAATCTTTTAAAAAAACGAAAATTATTTTTAGATTCTATAGAAACATCGGTTCAGACTGCCGTACCTAAACACGATGCCTCGCATATTTTAATTCAGGAGATGTATTCCGAAGATGCACTTTATGAGACGCGTTTATTTGCGGGTACTTCTACTGTAGAAGCTGCCGATGCCGAGGGTTGGGTAGTATCAGTAACACCAAGCGGTGGTTGGATTCCGGCTTGTATTGCAGGTAATACAGGAATTGGTTTAAGTCAGCGCTTACAAAGTTTTGTGTTAGATTCTATCATCAATCCTTTTAATGTTTTAGAACCACATAAACAACCTCGAGTTACATTAACGCCTACCTTAGCTCTAAAAGATGGTAAGCCTAAATATTGTTTTGGCGTTCACGGAGGCGATACACAAGACCAAAATTTATTACAATTTTTTTTAAATATGGAAGAATTTGCTATGAGCGTTCAGCAAGCCACAGAAGCCCCCAATATCAATTCCTATCAATTAATTTTAAGTTTGGGAGGTATGCAGTATAAAGATCGTTTGCCAAAGGTTGGACATATTTTAGTTAATAAATCAATGCCTTTTGCCATACAAAATACATTAAAATCTATGGGATATACCCTGCAATTTGGCAATAGAACAAGCGGACCTATAAATGCAATTTATTTTGATAGAAAGCACGGTAGTTTATGGGGAGGTAGTAGTAATCATGGCGAAAATTATGGCATTGGGTGGTAAAAAATGCGTGCAATTATTTCATTAAATACCTGCCTATAACAATTTTCTGAATTTCGCTAGTGCCTTCATAAATTTGAGTTATTTTTGCATCACGATACAAACGTTCTACATGGTAGTCTTTAACATAACCATTACCACCATGAATTTGAATGGATTCTGTTGTAACTTGAACTGCTGTTTGGCTAGCCACTAATTTTGCCATAGCCGCATCAATTGAATATGCATGTCCACTATCTTTTTCAATTCCAGCACGATAGGTTAATAAACGTGCTGCTTCTATTTGGGTTAACATATCAACTAATTTAAATTGAACGGCTTGATGTTGGATGATTTGTTTTCCAAACGACTTTCGTGTTTTAGCATACTGCAAAGCCAATTCATAAGCCCCGCTGGCAATACCTAAGGCTTGTGCTGCAATGCCAATTCTACCCGCATCTAAAATACCCAAAGCAAAATTAAATCCAAAATCTGGCTTACCAATTAAATTCTCTTTGGGAACTTTAACATTATTAAAAATTACCGAACAAGTGTCACTAGATCTTATCCCAAGTTTGTTTTCAGGGGACATCACTGAAATGCCTTCAGATTGGCTCTCAACAATTAAAGCATTGATACCTTTTGCACCTTTTGAAAAGTCACTTTGGGCTAAAACAATATATACGGATGCCGTAGAGCCATTCGTTATCCAATTTTTAATGCCATTTATTTCGTAATAGCTACCCATATCCTTAACTGTTGTTTTCATAGCTGAGGCATCGCTGCCCGATTCAGGTTCGCTTAACATAAATGCACCTATATATAATTTGCCATTTTTTATGCCTTGAGCTAAATACGTTAAATAATTTTCTTTAATGTAGTCCGACCCATACTTCTCTAACCCATGACACACTAAACTATTATTGACACTCATAATAACACCACAGCTGGCATCTATTTTTGAAATTTCTTCTATGGATAATATATAAGAAAGCGAATCCATACCCGCACCACCATATTTAGGGTCAACCATTAAACCTAAAAAGCCTTGTTCGGCTAATTTATATACTTGTTCATACGGAAAAGTTTTGTGCTCATCACGTTCAATAACCTTAGGTAAACAAATATTTTGAGCAAAACTACGCGCTGCGTATTTAATAGTAAGTTGCTCTTCATTGAGTTGAAAATCCATAATTTATTTTTTTATTGACTAATTTATGTAAGATAATAGAATCGTTAAAAGATGTTACGGATGCTGTTGTGTCTTTTAAATAATGCCTTTTAAAAGCCCGCCAAGCGGCAACAGTATCTTTGGTACTATAACCTAAATATTGCAAAGCAACTTTCTTAGGTAAAACCGCTTGTATTTCGGTTGAATCATTTATATCTACCCATAACCCAAATCCTGCTTGTGCTAAAACTTCCCAGGGAAATAAAATACTGGGATCGTTTTTTCTAATTGGAGCAATATCACCATGACCAATAAAATTTTGAGTAGGAATTTTGTACTTTTTTTTAAGAATTTGTAGTAAAATTAATAAACTATTTATTTGTGCGGTATCAAAGGGCTCTAAACCATTATTGTCTAATTCTATACCAATTGAAACCGCATTTAAATTTTCAACATCACCCCATTTAGAATAGCCAGCATGCCAGGCTTTTAAATTATCGTTTAACATTTGATAAATTTTACCATTTTTACAGATAACATAATGGGCACTTACTTTGGTTTTGGCTTTAGTAAATGTTTCTAAGGTTTGTAAACAAGAGTTTTGAGCAGTATGATGAATAATTACAAAGTTGGGGTCTCTTAAACTATAATTAATTGTTCCAATCCATTGATTTTCAATGTTATAAATATATTTCAAACTGTCCAAGTTTTTATAAACTGATAATTCTTTAACCAAAGTGTCTAAAATAAGTTTACTTAAAAAATTGGTGGAATCAAAATGAGTCAATAAAACAGGACCATGTTTTTTGGGCACTAAAGGAAATGGCTTTTCAAACCGAATAATTTCCATAGGGTAGGGTTTATATATAGTAGCTAAATAATATTCATATTGTTGTTTATGCATTTTTATTTTTTGAGGATACGGATTACATTGAAAAAACATGACTAAAAATAAAACACAAATTATGATATTATATATTTTTTTTAATAATAACATTTCTTTTAAATCAATTTTTACAAAAATACGATTTTTTAATTAAGAATATAAAAAATGGCTGTATAATTTTTTTACATTAATAAACTTTTCAAATGTATCTTTGAGACACACATCATTTTGTGGAATTTTAAACCCATTAAGTGGCATAGCCCTTACATTTTAGTTGCCAATTAATGCGAATTTAGAAATTAAGGTACCTAATCTTAACATCCTGAAAGTATATAAATTACAGACTCTAAAAGCATTAAAATGTGCTAATTTATTTTTTACAAATTTATTTTAAGTTTGATAAAGTTTAAAACCATGGAATATTATTCCAATTCGGCTAAGTTTTCAAAAAGGGCATTATATTTGTTTTTTAGGGTTGAAATTTTAATTTCAAGGGCTAAATATTTTTTTTCCAACTCTAAATAAACCTCTTTTTGTTGAAATATTTCGGGTAAACACATGTGATTCTCAAGTTCTTTTAAATGTTGTTCTTCATCAAAGATATTCTTTTCTAAGGAGGTCATATCTTGTTGAAGCTTTTCAATTCTCTTAGATTTATTATTTTTTTCAGGTTCTGTATTTTTATTGTCAATTGGTTTCATCACATTATTTTTAGATGCGGGCAAAGGTTGCTTGGGTAACACCACGTTTTTTTGCCATTCAACAAACTCGGTATAACCACCATCAAAAGCCTTGATTTTTTGGTCTTTGATTTCCCATATTTTATTGGCTGTTAACGAAATAAAATACCTGTCATGGCTAACAATAATATAAGTGCCTTCGTAATTTTTTAAAGCTTGAGCCAAAATTTCAACAGAGTGCATATCTAAATGATTGGTAGGTTCGTCTAAAATTAAAAAATTTGCTGAACTTATCATAACTTTTGCTAAAGCCACCCGAGCTTTTTCGCCCCCACTTAATACTTTTATTTTTTTGTCAATATCGTCACCACTAAATAAAAAACAACCCAATATTGTACGTATTTCTTGGTCGTTTTTTTTACTACCACAACGCTGTAGTTCTTCAAATACAGTCCATTCTACATGCAAGGAATCCACTTGATGTTGTGCATAAAAACTAAATACCACATTATGACCCGGAACCCGGTCGCCTGAAAAATTCTCGTTACCACCAATAATTCTTAAAACAGTTGATTTACCTACTCCATTAGCTCCAATTAAAGCGATTTTATCACCTCTTAAAATTTGGGCAGTAGCATTATCAAAAATGTCTGTCTTAGGGTATTTTTTGGTAATGTTATGTAATTCAAAAACAATTTTGCCTGGAGTGGTTTCTATAGAAAAATTGATTTTTAAATTCGGTACCTCTATCACGGCTTCAGACACCAATTCTAAACGGTCTAACTTCTTCTGAACACTTTTGGCTAAAGTTGCTTTAGAGGCTTTGGCTTTAAAACGCTCAATAAATCGTTCTTGTTGACGAATAAAATCCTGTTGATTTTCATAAGACTTTTGTTGTAATTCAATCCTTAGGGCTTTTTCGGTTAAAAAATAGTCATAATTACCATTATAAAAATGTAACCCTTGTTGGTAAATTTCTATAATTTTATTAACCATTTTGTTTAAGAAAAATTTATCGTGGCTTACCATAACTACACTGCCTTTGTAGCCTACCAAATATTTCTCTAACCATTCTATCGATGGTAAATCTAGGTGATTCGTGGGTTCATCTAATAATAAAACATCAGGATTTTGTAAGATCATTTTAGCTAAAATTACCCGCATGCGCCAACCACCACTAAATTCTGTAAAAGGTCTCGAAAAATCAGTTTCTTTAAAACCAAGACCACTTAAAATTTCCTCAGCTTTGTAATGAATTTGATAAGCATCTAATTGTTGTAATTCTTGTAAAACTTCGGCATATTGCCATAATAAGGTTTCATTTTCAGAATCCGTTGATAGTTGCTCTTCTAATGCTTTTTGCTCGGCTTCTTTTTGTTTTATTTTTTCAAAAGCACTCATGGCTAGTTCTAATATCGTATGTTGATATTCAATGTGCATTAAATCTTGATGTACATAGCCAATGGTAGTCTCTTTGCTCTTAACAACATCACCCTTACTTAAACTATATTCGCCTGTTAAAATTTTAAATAAAGTAGATTTTCCAGTGCCGTTAAAACCAACTAAGCCAATTCTTTCGCCTAAATTGATATGCCAATTAACCTCGTCAAAAAGAAGCCTTGCACCAAATTCAAATCGTCCATTTTGTATTCCTAATAACATAAACCCAACTCTAAAATTTATATATAATTAATATTTTTTTAACTAAATTTGTGAATCAAAAAAAGACTTGAGTTCATCGGAGATAATTAAAATTTTAAAATGCCTTGGTGTAAAAAAAACTGAGTCAAAGCAGTGATATGCAATGATTGTACAATTTTATTATTTTTATAAAGTTCAATCAGCGCATCTAAACTTACAAATTCCGTAAAAAACGATTCACCAGGTTCTAAATTAGGTTCTTGTTTAAATACACCGCCATCTGCAAAATAAATATGCGTAAAATTGTTAAAAATGGCAGGATTACAACGGGTTGTTCCTAAGTAGAGGTAATTATTAAATACATAGCCTGTTTCTTCAAGTAATTCACGTTTAATCGCTTCCAATGAATCTGCATCACTGAGATCTATACATCCTGCGGGAATTTCATAATGCACTTCTTGAATAGCGTGCCGATACGATTTTTCTAAGATAAATTTACCATCCACGGTTCGTGCAATAGCTACAACCCAATCGGTCATTTCACAAATATAATATGGGTTTAACGTTTCGCCTTGATAATTTAAACAATCATCCTGCCTAATTTTTAAAAAATTATTTTCATAAACATATCGCGTATTCAAGGTTTTCCAAAAAAGTGTCTTCGTGTCCATTACCATTCTTTTGCCTGTCTCAATTCGGTAATATGCGCCGTATGATGCAAACTATGCCATGCGTATAAACCAAGCATATAATATAAACTCATTTTAATATTCTTTTCAGGGTGTATAACGAATCGTGTTTCCCATTCGTTATTTTGTATCGATTTTAAAAGAATTACCCATTTTTCGTGAAAAAACTTTAAAGAAGGCATTAAAGAACTTATTGGAACTTGAATAACATCCGCAGTTTTTACAAATGCCTTTTCGTTATATGGCTTTATGGTAGGACTGTCTTCGGTTAAAGCAAGTTTAAAACGATACATCGCTTGTATATGGCTATCAAAAATATGATGTACCAATTCATGAACTGTCCAGCCGCCATCTCTATAAGGTGTTTGAAGTTGAGATGCGGATAGTCCTTCGGTTGCCAACTGAATTTTAATCGGCAAATCAGCCACAATACTTATATAGGCATTTTTTTGAAGGATAGAAAATTCATTTAACTTAAATGCACCAATTGGATATTGTACGTTTTTCATTTTTTTTTTGCAAAGTTAATGTTTTTTTTGAAATTAAAAAAAAATAATTTACCTTTGCACATAAAATACCTATTTTAAATTAATGCATATTAAATTTCTTCACATTTTTGTAATATTTTTTTTAGCCTGTAAATCTGAAATAAAAACGAAGCCTTTAGCAAACCTCCAAAACGTAGATTTTTATACAAATTTAGATACAAATAAATATACTATTTATTTAACATTTGACGATGGCGCTCTTACTGGTACTTCAAATTGTTATACTATTTGTAAAAACATGGAAGTTCCTGCAAGTTTTTTTATGATAGGATGGCACGTGTGCCGTACTAAAAAAGCGCAAAAAATTTTTAATACTATCAAAATAGATACAAATCAATTTGAAGTATATAACCATAGTTACACCCATGCTTATGGACAGTATAAATCTTATTATAAAAACCCACACCTCGTTGTACAAGATTTTAAAAGAAGTGTCGATTCTTTAAATTTTACAAATAATCATTGGATCCGTTTGCCTGGCATCAATATTTGGAATTATAAAAATATTAAATATAGTTTGCCTTCTTTTAAAAAAATTGTGGACAGCTTAGATAAAAACGGCTTTAAAATAGTTGGTTGGGATATTGAATGGGAAGAAAATAAATTTGGATTATGTAAACAAGACCCGGATTTTATTTATCAACGTGTAAATGAATGTATTCAATCTAAAAAAGTTAGAAAGCCTAAGAACCTCGTTTTATTGATGCACGATAACATGTACCGAACAACGCAAGATTCATTAAAATTAGTACAGTTAATCGTTAAAATTAAACAAAATCCTAAATTTCAGTTCGCAAACCTTAGCAATTATCCCAATTAAGCAAAATATAAAATAAATGACTATGGTATGGCAAGATTTTGAAAAAAAATGGTTTGAAAAGTTTAACAAAAAACCTACCTTAGAAACAGTACTTTTAATTGTAGGGTGGCAAGAAACCGGACTTGCTACCACAACACTTACGAAACAAGTTAAGCAAGATTTATTACATGTTGGTGTGTGCTCGGTATTGATCCAAGCTGGTTATTATATATTAGATTATTACGACAACGAAGGTTGGCCACATTTTATTCAAGTGAAACCACTACCTAACGAAACCCTTTTTGAACAAGAGTTCTTATTAAAACAAAATATCTTAATTTATTTTGAAAAACAATTAAATGCCCTCCAATAACGTGTTTTTTTTAAAAATATTACATAAATTTTACTTTTTTTTGTTTTTATAAGAAAATTTTTGTAATTTTGTACAAAAAATAAATAATTTAAATAAATTAAATCTTTTTGACATGACAAAGAAAGAAAATAATAAAAGCCTCATTATTAGTTTAGTTATAGTAGTATTGGCATTAATTGGGTTTGTTGTATTTCATATTGTTAATAATAACGAAATCGAAGATTATTTTAATAATAAAGTAAATACCCTTACACAACAAAAAGAAGCCTTGCACGCAGAATTTATTCTGGTTTCAAACAAAGTAGATTCTCTAAAAGGGATTAATGTAGATTTAAATGAAAAACTTGATAAAACACATGCAGAAATTAGTTTTGTGCGTGCTAAACTACAACGTATTTTAAAAAAAGAGATATTAACCCAAAAAGAATTAGATAAAGCCCGAGCCATTGTAAAAGATTTTACTAAAAAAACAGAAGCCTTACACCAAAATATCACTGAACTACAATTAATTAATCAACAACAAACCAGTAAAATTCAAGAACTTACACAATCCAATTCCGATTTAAATTCTCAAAATGAAGCAATTCAAAAAAATATAGAAAAATTAGAAAAAGAAAAAGCTGAAATCAAAGATATCGCTTCCACAATGCATGCTTCCTTTTTTAAATTAACTGCAATTCGCCAAAAAAAGAATGGACGGATCAGCGAAACAAGCTCTCATAACGCTATTAACTATTTTTTAGTTGAATTTAATATTGATGATAACCCTTTAGCAGAACCAGGAAACAAAGAGCTTTATGTTATTATAAAAGACCCAACCAACAAAATTATTAACGAAAATAATGTAACCTTTCAGTCGCGTACCGATGGTGAAAAACTTTATACCGATAAAATAATTATTGATTATGAACGCGGTAAAACAACTCCAGTTAAATATACCAAACACCTTCCTTCAGCCCTTGCTGGCGTTTATTTTATTCAAGTGTACCAAAATGGTTTTAAAATTGGTGAAGCTAAAAAATTATTAGACTAATAAACAAATCTATATGCAAAAAATTAATGTAAAGAATCCAGTGGTAGAACTTGATGGTGATGAAATGACTCGTATTATTTGGAAAATGATTAAAGACAAACTGATTTTACCCTATTTGAATATTGATATTAAATATTTCGATTTAGGTATGGAACATCGCGATGCTACAAACGACCAAGTAACCGTAGATGCCGCACATGCCATTCTTCAATACGGTGTAGGTATTAAATGTGCTACCATTACTCCCGATGAACAACGCGTTAAAGAATTTAAATTAAAAGAAATGTGGAAAAGTCCTAACGGCACTATTAGAAACATTCTTGACGGTACCGTTTTTCGCGAACCCATAGTTTGTAAAAATATCCCCCGCCTTGTTCCTAATTGGACAGCCCCAATATGTATCGGACGTCATGCTTTTGGCGACCAATATCGGGCAACGGATTTTGTAACAAAAGGTAAAGGAAAACTAACTATAACCTACGAACAACAAGATGGCACTAAAACGTCTTTTGAAGTTTATAATTTTAAAGGCGATGGTGTCGCTTTAGCTATGTATAATACAGATGAAAGTATTAAAGGATTTGCATTAGCTTGTTTCAATCGTGCCCTCCAAAAAGGCTGGCCACTTTATTTATCTACCAAAAACACTATTTTAAAAAAATACGACGGTCGTTTTAAAGATATTTTTCAAGACATTTATGATAAAGATTTTAAAACCAAGTTTGCAGAAAAAAATATTGTATATGAACATCGTCTTATTGATGATATGGTTGCTAGTGCATTAAAATGGCACGGGAATTTTGTTTGGGCTTGTAAAAACTACGATGGCGATGTACAAAGTGATACTGTCGCCCAAGGTTTTGGCTCGCTAGGACTTATGACCTCTACGTTAATAACACCAGACGGGCAAGTCATGGAAGCCGAAGCGGCACATGGCACCGTAACCAGACATTATCGTGAATATCAAAAAGGCAACCCAACCTCAACTAATCCCATTGCTTCAATTTTTGCCTGGACACAAGGTCTTATTTTTAGAGGTAAAAAAGACAATAATCCCGAACTCATTCGTTTTGCTGAAGTTTTAGAACAAGTATGTGTTGAAACAGTTGAAAACGGTTTTATGACTAAAGACCTTGCCGTTTGTATTCACGGAAACAATTTGGAACATCCAAAACATTACCTCTATACTGAAGAATTTCTAGATGTTCTTGATAAAGTCTTAAAATCTAAATTAAACTAAAAATAACAAACTAAAAAAAAAATATATGTCTCAAAATTCAAAAAAATCAACCATTATTATCATTATTTTGGTTATCTTACTCATCGGCTCTAATGTCTATCAAATTACTTCTAAAAACAAAATCCAAACAACTTTAAATACCAAAATCGACGAGGTTTCATTGGAAAAAGATGCCTTGCAAACCGAATTTATTGCCAGCAGCGCTAGGGTAGATTCTTTAAGTGCCGTAACTACCGACCAAGAAGGTAAATTAAATGCCAGCCAAACTGAAATTAAAAGTTTAGAAGCTAAAATCCGCCAAATACTTAAAAACGAACGCTTAACAACAGATGAATTAAGCCAAGCCAAAGCCTTGATCGCTTCTTTAAATTCAAAAATTGCAGATTTAGCGTCTCAGGTAGCCCAACTTCAAGAAGAGAATCAAAAACTAACCAACGAAAATCAACAGTTAAATACTAATTTAAGCAATGTAACCCAAGAAAAAGAAAAGGTACAAGAAAAACTTTTTACTACAGAAAAAGAAAAGGCGGCAGTTGAAGATATTGCTTCTACAATGAACGCTTCAGATTTTAAATTTACTGCGATATTAGAAAAGAAAAACGGAAAACAAAAAGAAACAACCTCAGCCAGAAAAACAAACCTTTTTAAAGTAGAGTTTACTTTAAATAACCGTTTAGCCGAGTCTGGAGAGAAAGATATTTATGTAGTGGTTTTAAACCCTGAAAACAAAGTAGTTACCGATGATGAAAGTTTAAAATTCACAACCCGAGAAGATGGTGAACTTCAATATTCAGACAAAATAAAAATTAATTTTGAAAAAGGGAAACCCAATCCAGTAAGTTATAATCGTAAAGTTTTAAAACCACTTAAAGGCGATTACATAATCTCTGTATATCAAAACGGCTTTAAAATTGGTGAAGGCAGAAAAACATTGAAATAAAATATCGATAGCCATTAATTATTTAAATAATTATAGGACTTTATTTAAAATAAAATTATAGAACTATTTACAGATTATTAATATGAATATAAACGATAAAATATATGTAGCCGGACATAACGGTATGGTAGGCTCAGCATTAGTTCGTAAATTAACCAATGAGGGCTATAAGAATATAATAACTGCCAACTCAGCATCTTTAGACCTTAAAAATCAAACTGATACGGACGCGTTTATTTCTAAAAATAAGCCAGATTATATCTTTATTGCGGCGGCAAAAGTTGGAGGTATCATTGCCAATAGTACATATAAAGCCGAATTTATATATAATAACATGATGATAGCTGCTAATATTATTAATGCTGCTTATGAAAATGGTGTTACAAAATTAATGTATTTAGGGTCGTCCTGTATCTATCCCAAAATGGCACCACAACCCATAAAAGAAGAATATTTATTAACAGGGTATTTAGAACCCACTAATAAACCTTATGCTGTTGCTAAAATAGCGGGAATTGAACTTTGTCAAAGTTATCGTGACACCTATAATTGTAATTTTATTTGTGTTATGCCAACAAATTTGTACGGTCCAAATGATAATTATCATCCCCAAAATTCACACGTGTTACCTGCACTTATTAGAAAATTTGTGAGTGCCAAAAAAAATCTTGAACCTAAAGTAACGGTGTGGGGCACTGGAAATGCACGAAGGGAATTTCTGCACGTTGACGATTTAGCTGAAGCCTGTTTTTTTTTAATGCAAAATTACAATGAGCGGGACATTATTAATATTGGTTGTGGTATAGATATTTCAATTAAAGAATTAGCTGAAACTATTAAAGGGCTTACAGATTATACAGGCGATATTATTTTTGACCATACCAAACCGGATGGTACACCACGTAAATTATTAGATGTTAACAAAATTAACGCGTTAGGCTGGACAAGTAAAATTCCATTTCAAGTAGGTCTTGATATGACAATTAGAGAATTTACGGAAAAACATCTACCGCATTTGAGCTGAAAGAACATCGTTTCAGTAATTTAAAATGCCTCAAAAATTTTGATTTTTTAAATTAAAACAGACAAGCTATTACCTGAGCTACTTAACCAGAAAAAACAGCTATCATCCTAAAATGTGTTATCAATTTTTAAGTATTCTTACGTAAAAAATACACGTATTTATACTAGGTATTTTTACGCAATTTTTGAATAGTTTATTATTTTATCTTTGCCCAAAATATATTCTATGTTAAAAAACAAGACGCCTATCGCTGAATTACCAGAATTACCACCCATCAATTATAACGATAGTTGGCAATACGCCTTAATTCATTATACACAAGAGCTGGTTGAATACTTTTTGCCCAAAATTGCTAAAAACATCCATTGGGATAAAAAATTTCGCTTTTTACAACAAGAACTTACAAAATTGGATATAAAAGATACCACCAAAAGGGTCGATTCTTTATTAGAGTTTACAACCTTATCTGGCGACCCGCTAATTTTGTTGTTACATATTGAAATTCAATCAACTAAACCCGAAACAATTGCCCATAGAATGTTTGAATATCTTGTTAGACTTTTTAAATTATACCCAAATGTTACAATCGAAAATTTAATTATTTATGTTGGTCCAGAAAACTATAAGAATATGCATATCT
>JASGCT010000134.1 GCA_030053915.1 Alphaproteobacteria bacterium | reverse complement strand
ATAAACATTTTTAGGTTAAGTCAAAAAAAACACTAAAAAAGACCTGAATGGTTACAAAAAATCATAATTAATTTCGCTAAAGTCTTATAAAAATAAAAAATAAAAATATATTTTGGTACTTAGTAAAAAATAAATTATCTTTGCTAAAACTGACCGACCATATTCAGGCATGAACATCAATATTAATTCATTAAAATTATTAAAAATTTTATGCAAGTTGCAGATTACATAATAAACAAACCCGATCATCTCCAGAAAAAAATTTTAGATAACATTATAAAGCTTGGATTAGACTTTCTTTCAGGGAAAATTCGTAAAAATAAAGTTCTCATTTTTAAAACACATCAAGAGTTAAAAGACCTCGTTTCCGAAAATTTCCCTTTTGAAGGAACAGATATTAAGCAATTATTAACCCAAGTAGAAGATACAATTGTCAAGTATTCTATTGCACAAGCAGATAAAAATAGTTTGGCTTTTCCTGATATTGGCAATAGTTTTATTGGTATCGCAGGTGACATTTTATCTATTTTTTTAAATCAGAATTTAATAACCATGAACCGAGGTGCCCCCATTGCCACATTTGTTGAAATACAAACTATACAATGGTTAAGACAACTTGTTGGTTATAAATACAATTCATTAAAAGACATTAACAATGTTAAACTTGTGGGCGGTATGTGGACAAACGGTGGATCTATGTCTAATTATATCGCAATTTTAATTGCTTTAAATGTAAAATTTCCTGAAATTAAAACCAAGGGCTTAAACGCATTAAGTTGCAAACCCGTAATTGTTTTAGTTAAACAAATAGACCACTATTCATTTATTACTGCAATGCAATGTTTAGGCTTGGGAAGCGACAATATAATTTGGTGTGAACCTAAAGACGATTATACGTCAGACGCCGAAGCCATTGAAAACGAGTTATTAAAATTGGATTCAAATTCTAAGCCCTTTGTATTAATTGGCGTGTCTGGCAATAGTAAAACGTCAAACTTAGATAACCTTGAACAACTTTATCATGTAGCTCATAAATATAAATTGTGGTTTCACGTGGATGCCTGTCATGGTGGAAGCCTTTTATTTTCAAATACGTTAAAAGAAAAAGTTAAAGGTATTGAATTGTCTGACTCCGTTTCCATCGACCCACACAAAGGGCTGTTTTTACCCTACCCTTCAAGCTATGTTTTAATTAAAAATCCCAAACATTTAACACTATTTGAAAGGCATCAAGAAAAATTTTCTCAAACACATCTTTACGATTTAGGTCTTATTAGCCCACTATATGGATCTAGAGGATTTCACTCATTAAAACTGTGGCTTTTAATTAAACATTTAGGTACCCAAGGACTTGGTAAATTGGTAGATTTACGCCATGAAACAAATCGCATTCTTATCAAAGCCTTGCACGAATTGCATATCTTTGTTTTTTTAACAAATTCAAACTTTTATAGAGCAGGATTTGTTTATTGTCCAGCTAAAATTCAAGAAATTATTAAGCAAATGGATAGTTCTAAATACGATAAAATAATTCCCATTATAAATTATTATACCGAATTATATTGTAGTGATTTATACCAATCAGGAAAACTTGTTTTTGATTTGTTTCGGCTAACAGATTTTAAAAATTGTTTAGGCATAGGTAGGCACAATGTATATAGTGCTATGGGTTTAACGGTAGGGCATCCGTTTATAGAACCTAAAAAAATAGATTATATAATAAAAACTACCATAAAAACATCTCGAAAATATGAAGCTTCTTATTTAAAATCTATGAAGAATTTGAATGACCCTAATAAAAAATATAATTTTACAGAACATAATTCAAGCCCAACAAACTGGTAATTTTTTAACATGAATTATAAATTTTTGATAAAAATAAATAATCCTTTACTTCTACTTATATCTTTATTATTTTTATTCATAAACCCAGTTTTATTATTATAACATGTCGCATCAGTTAAAGTTCACTTTATCATATCGTTCTATTTTGCAATTAATTTTTCCAATGAGTATTGCCTTATTAATTCCTCAAACCAAAATATTAATCGACAATTTATTTTATAGTTACTTGGGTTTAAATGCATTAGCAATAGGTGGCATCACAAGCATTTATTTTTTAATATTTAGTAGTGTTTCACAAGGCTTTAATAATGGCGTTCAGAATTTAATGTCGCATGGTGCAGGGCAAAACACGCCCCAAAAAATAGGTGTCATTTTTAATCAATCCATCATCATTGCCCTCTTCATTTCTTTTGTAGGTATTGGCTTTACTTATTTTATAACACCCTTTATTTTTAAAAAATTTCTATCTCCAGAAATTGAACCTATTTCTACCCAGTTTGTCAAAATAGAAATATTGACTTTGCCCTTGCTGTTATTATATCAACTTAGAACATCGCTTTTTATTGTTTTAAACAATACCAAATGGCTTGTTTTAATATCATCCCTTCAAACTTTGGTTAATTTTTTTTTAGATTGGTCGCTTATTTTTGGACACTGTGGTCTCCCCGCCTTAGGTGTTGTGGGTGCCGCATGGGCTTCAATTATAGCCCAAATTACGGGTGTTTTGTTAATAAGTTATATTCATTTTAATTTAAAAATAGACAAATTTATAAAGTTCAAATTGAAATTTAAAATCTATACCAAAGATTTTTTCAAAATACTAAAAATATCATTGCCAATCATGCTTCAGTTTTTTTTGAGTATTTTTTCTTTTGAAATCTTCCTTTTGTTAATTAACAAAATAGGGATTGAAGCCCTTTCAATCTCAAATATTATGAGTTTAATATTAAGTTTTGTAAGTTGTTTTGTATGGGCAGCATCGTATGCTACCATTTCGATTGTTAGTAATTTAATAGGGCAGTATAAAAAATACCAAATAATAATATTTATTAAAAAATTATTGTATATTATTATCATTGGATGTAGTATTTGTATTGCAATACTTTTATTTTTTAAAGATTCCATTTTAGCTTTATTCAATTCAAATCAACATTTTATTAATGATGCATCCCCAACCTATTATTTGGTATGTTTTTCAATGTTTATAAGTGCCATAGCCAGAATTTTAATGAGTATTATTATTGGCTTTGGTAAAACCTTGGTTATATTATTATTTGAATCTTTGTGCTTTATAATTTATATATGTTATTCAATCTATTTA
>JASGCT010000062.1 GCA_030053915.1 Alphaproteobacteria bacterium | reverse complement strand
CGCAGAGACGCAGAGACGCAGAGGTTTTTCACAGGAGAGACACTATAATTTTTCACCGCAGAGACGCAGAGGATGGATTTTATATAAAATTCTAAATTTTTCCTGTATTCCAAATTTTCCAGTTTTCATTGTTCAAACAAAAATAATCAAAGTAGTTAAAGGAATATTTTATTAAATACGCCATATTTTATTCTTTTTGAAAACCTTTTAAGCCTAAAAAATTATAAGCCCCTTCCGATTTAATAGGTGTTTCAATAACAGGTTGTTCATCTATTTGGGTTATGGTGCCATCATTATTTATTTTAAAACTAACCATTTTAAAATCTAAAAATGACTTCAAAGTAAACAAATAATTCCCAATGGTATATAATTCAGTATTATCTTCTGTTTCGCCAGGCAAGGTAATAAAATAAGTACCCTTACCATTGGGTAGATTAAAAGCCGTTAAATAACCTTGGGTATTATTTTTAAAAACTGAGACGGCATCAACGCCAGGACTGGCAACAAATGTTAAGTTAAAAATGGGATCTACATAAACCCAACAAGCATCGGCGTCATAAGCATCGGCGGTTGAAAAATTTTGAACTTTTTTAAGAATAGGATTTACTTGCAAACTAACAATGGAATAATCGTTTTTTTCAACAGTTAAATTTCCATTAGTGGCGTAAATAAAATCATTATTAACGCTCCAATCAAACGCAACAGTATTCGACACACCAGTTTCAGAAAATACTTGTTTATTATAAGCGGGGTTAGGGCTGCTGCTATTTTGAGAAAAATCATACACGATCACTTTACTTGGAATTTGGTCTTCAAGACTAATATATTTAACATCATCTGTAACATGCGGAATGCCATGCGTAGATATTGCAAATTTTGTTCCGCTTCTATTAAATGCCACTTGGTTAATACCACCGTCACTATTGGGGTAGGTTTCAATAGTCTTTTCAAATTCTAATATACCTGTCTGGGAATTTAATAAAAATAAGGTAACGTTTCTATGGGGCTCTATAAAGTTTAAATTTTGATAATAATCTTGATTAGGAAAATACACTTTATTGATACCAGTATCGTAAATTAAAGGATAATCGAATTGATTGGCAACCAACACATGATAAAAATTATTTGTTGTAATCGTAGTGTTCGTTTTAAAATTATAAGTTGCTTGAGTAGCTGAAAGTGACACAGGGCGCCTACCATAACTTGAAAATTTGTCAATAAAACTTAGGTCGCCATTCGTTTTATTCATGTTAAAGATTGAAATATCATTACTACCAGGGTTCACAACTAAAAGTTTATCATGAATAATTAATAACCCACCTTGCGATGAAAAATCTCCTTTGGTTGGAGGATAACGCGTAGTATCAGCATCCCCCAATCCTTGGGTATTAAAAGCTTTTTGATTGGATATTTTCCCTTCTGCAGTTACTTGGAAACAGATTACTTTATTAGCACCATAACCATTTAATGACGTATATAAAAAATATGTTTTAGTCCCAGATTCCTCTCCAACTTTAATACAACTTATTACGATACCTAAACAAAAAAGGATTGCAATGTTAAGAAAAAAAGTTTTTTGAAATGCTGAATATTTTAAAAATTTCATACTATGATGATACTTGGTGCAAAGTTACATATTTTTTCAAGAAATTTTAGATATTTTGGAAGTATTTTTCAAAAAATTCCCACCTATTCAGCATTTTTAAGACTATATTACCAAGGATACAGGCTTTGGAACATTATTCTTGATGTTTGAAGTTATAATATCTAAGAATGCAAGGTAACGGCATCGTTTTTCTCCAACTTTAAATACTTTCAGAAATTTTTAGAGAAAAATAATTATACACAATAAAAAATAAATATTGCTAAAAATTTCGTAACTTTGCCAAAAATAAAACAATAATTTGAATATTTTTATTAAATTTTACCATGTAAACATGTTAAATTAATAGAAATACAAGTTACAATTTTAAATTTTTATTAATGAAATTATGAAAAAAATTTGTATTCAAGGTATAGAGGGTAGCTTTCATCACATAGTTGCTGATAAAGTTTTCAGAAAAGATTATAAGGTAATAGCCTGTAATACCTTTAGAAGTTTAATACAAAAAGCCGAACAAGTTGAAAACGATTACGCCATAATGGCAATTGAGAACTCTATTGCTGGTAGCATTTTACCTAATTTTAGTTTGCTTTTACACTCGAGTCTAAAAATAGTAGGTGAATATTATTTACCCATTCATCAAAATTTGTTATGTTTACAGGAAAGTCAATTAAATGCAATTAAAGAGGTGCATTCGCATCCAATGGCTTTAATGCAATGTTACAAATATTTAGATAATTATTCTCAATGGAAATTAGTTGAAACCGATGACACAGCTTTAAGTGCGCAATTGTTAGCTAAAAAACCTAATAAGTCTATAGCAGTAATAGCCAGTACATTAGCAGCAAAGATTTATGGATTAAAAGTTTTAGCACCTAAAATAGAAAGCATAAAGCCTAATATTACACGGTTTTTAATTTTAGGCAAAGCCATTGAAAATCATGGAGCCGATAAAATGACATTATATATTATTACCAATCATACCGAGGGTAGTTTGTCGAAGATATTACATTCTTTAGCCAAATTAAAAGTTAATTTATCCAAAATTCAAAGTATTTCAATTGTTAATCAGCCGTTTCAATATGGCTTTTATTTAGATTTAGAATTTAGTAATAAAAAGCAGATTGCGAAAGCGATTTCAAAAATTTCACCTTTAGTTGAAGAACTGAAAATTTTGGGCGAATACAAAAAACATCATTTTTAAAAAATTGTTGCATTATGGATCATGGTTTTGAGTTATCGAATCGTTTAAATGGCATTGAGGAATACTATTTTTCTAGAAAATTAGCTGAAATAGCGGCTTTAAATGCTTCAGGAAAGCAAATAATAAATTTAGGCATTGGTAGTCCAGATTTAGCACCCCACCCTTCTGTTATTGAGGCCTTATGCCAAAAAGCACATGAATCCTCTAGCCACGGTTACCAATCTTATTTAGGCACGAATGGTTTAAGACAATCCATATCCCAATTTTACAAAACCTTTTATGACGTTGACCTGGATTACAAATCTGAAATTTTACCTTTAATTGGCAGCAAAGAAGGCATTATGCATATCTGTATGACTTTTTTAAATTCTGGTAATAAGGTTTTAATACCCAATCCGGGCTATCCCACGTATTCCTCTGCAGTCAAGTTAAGTGGCGCCATACCAGTATATTATAATTTAACATTTGAGAATGATTGGGAACCTAATTTTGAAGAAATAGAGGCGACAGATTTACATGATGTTAAGATGATGTGGGTAAATTATCCACACATGCCAACAGGTAAAAAGGGTAATAAAAGCCTTTTTGAAAAAATTATTCAGTTTGGATTAAAACATTCTATTTTAATTTGCCACGACAATCCATATAGTTTTATATTAAACGACAACCCATTAAGTATTCTAAGTGTTGCCGGTTCTAAAGACATTGCTATCGAACTTAATTCTTTAAGTAAAAGTCATAACATGCCCGGTTGGCGTGTGGGTATGCTGCTTGGGGCATCACATTTTATAAAATCGGTATTATGCTTTAAATCGAACATGGATAGCGGTATGTTTTTAGGGATTCAAACCGCTGCTGAAAAGGCATTAAATTTAGAAAAAAATTGGTTCAAGGAATTAAATGCTATTTATAAGCAAAGGCGAACCCATGCCGCAGCTATTTTAGAAGCTATCGGCTGCACCATAGAAAATAAGGATCAAGTGGGTTTATTTTTATGGGGTAAAATTCCAGATTCTTGTAAAGATTCTTATAGTTTGTCAGATACAATTTTATACGAACACGATGTATTTATTACCCCAGGCGGAATATTTGGATCCAATGGCGAACGCTATGTACGCATTAGTTTATGTGCTTCAGAATCCGTATTATTAAACGCTTTATTAAAAATTAACCATGGAAAAAATAAATAGCGTAACTATTGTTGGGTTAGGATTAATTGGGGGTTCTATAGGTTTGCAGATTAAAAAGCATAACTGGTCTAAAACTATTTTGGGTGTTGAAAAAAACCCCAACCATATTAAATTAGCCAAACAATTAAAATTAGCAAATGCCTTTGTTTCTTTAGAGACAGGAATCAAAAAATCAAATTTAATTATATTGGCAATACCCGTTGATCAAATTAAAAAATTATTACCTTTTATTTTAAATAACATTGGTAATCATCAATTTGTGATGGATGTAGGTTCCACCAAATTATCTATTTTACAAGCAATTGAAAATCATCCCAAACGAAATCATTATATAGCAACACATCCTATGTGGGGGACAGAATTTAGCGGTCCTGTTGCCGCAACCTTAGAATCTTTTAAAGGTAAAAAAACCATTATTTGTGATCCAAAACAAGTCCATCATTCTGGCTTAGAACTCGTAAGATCATTTTATAAAATGCTCGAAATGGAGATTGTTTATATGACTACTACGGCACACGATGAAAGCGTAGCCTATATAAGCCATATTTCACATATCTCATCATTTGCTTTAGCCAATACTACATTAATAAAAGAGAAAAAACGCAAAAACATCCTTAACCTTGCAAGTTCTGGTTTTGAAAGCACCGTAAGGTTAGCAAAAAGTAATCCTAAAACATGGAGTTCTATTTTTTTAGAGAATAAGGACAATGTTATAAAGGTATTAGACGAATACATTCATCAGCTTGAAGATTTTAAATCGAAATTAGACGCTAAAAATGCCAGAAGTTCCTTACAAAATTTTATGCAAAATGCAAATAAAATAAAAAAAATATTAAAATAAATAACATGTTAACAACACAAACTTCAGAACTATCCTTTGCAGAACTCAAATTAAATGACAATATATTGAAAAGTATTGAAAATTTAGGGTTTAAATCGCCAACGCCCATTCAACAAAAAGCCATTCCAATACTAATCCAAGGAACCAAAGATTTTATAGGTTTAGCCCAAACGGGTACGGGAAAAACGGCAGCTTTTGGCTTACCCTTAATTCAACTAATCCCATCGAATCAATCATATCCCGTTGCCTTAGTTTTATGTCCTACAAGAGAATTATGTCTTCAAATTCAGAATGATTTAACAAAATTTTCTGAAGAAATTTCAAAATTTAGAGTGCAATCGATTTATGGAGGCACATCAATTTCTCAACAAATTTTTGCTTTAAAAAAAGGATGCGAAATCGTGGTAGCAACCCCCGGCAGGCTTATTGATTTGATTGATAGAAAAGCCATCGATTTAAAGAAAATAGAATACGTGGTATTAGACGAAGCCGATGAAATGTTGAATATGGGATTTGAAGAAGATATTGATTTTATTTTAAAAAATACCCCAGAACGTAATAGTATGTGGTTATTTAGTGCTACCATGCCAACGGGAATAAGAAAGGTAATTAAAAAGTATATGTCTGAACCTGTGGAGGTTACAATTGGTAAAGTGAATACTTCAACCACTACTATCGACCACCAATATTTTATTGCAAGTTCTAGTTATCGTTATGAAACGTTAAAACGCATTATTGATTATAATCCTGGAATCTATGGTATCATTTTTGCCAGAACTAAAGTAGAAACTCAGGAAATTTCTGAAAAATTAAACCGCGAGGGCTATAATATTGATGCGATACATGGCGATTTAAGCCAGTCGCAACGAGATCGAGTTATGGATAGTTTTAGACATAAAAAAATTAGTTTATTAGTAGCAACAGACGTTGCCGCACGTGGTATCGATGTCAAAGACATCAGCCATGTTATTAATTACGAATTACCCGATGAGTTAGAAATATATACCCATCGCTCTGGACGAACAGGACGGGCAGGTAAAACAGGTATTTGTTATTCAATAGTTCACTCCAAAGAATTATTTAAAATAAAACAAATTGGCAAAATGAATAGTATTAATTTTCATCAAGCCGATATTCCAAGTGGTCATGAAGTTTGTAGAAAACAGTTTTTTTATTTTATTGACAACTTTCTTGCAACCAAAAATACAACCCAAGATTATGATGCCTACATTCCTATTTTAGAAACAAAATTTGCAGATTTAACCAAAGAAGATATTATTAAAAAATTACTAACTACAGAATTTGATAGATTTATTAAATATTACGAAAATGCCTTAGACCTTAATTTAAAAGAGTCTAAATCTGCTTCTAAATCTTCGCATCTAAAACATAAAAATGAGCATTCAGATTTTGAGGGTGGTAGTGGTAGAAATTTTTCTAGAAATGAAAGCTTTGATAATTCTAATTTTACAACGTTGTTTATAAATTTAGGTATGAAAGATGGTTTGCAAAAAGGCAGTATTTTACAATATATATGTCAGTGGGGCGGTGTACAAAGTTCAAGTATTGGTAAAATTAATATAAATAGTTTACACACTTTAGTAGATGTTGATAGAAACCTTAAATCAGACATAATAAATGCAATTGATGGCATGGATTTCAAAGGTAGAAAGATTAGAGTTAATGAAAATTTTGAAAAAAGGTCTGACGATAACGAAGGCAGTGCTTATAAAGGAAGACGCCGAGAATCATTTGAAGGGGCGCCATATAGTGAGCCGAAGCGTGAAAGGTCGGTAGAGGGCGGTTATTTTGATAGAAAAGCCCAAGATAATAAAGGCACAGGATATAAAAGTAAAAGTCAAGGATACAGTGGACGTAATACCAATAGAGATTCTGATTATAAACCAAAGGAAAATAGCTATTCTGGATTTAGAGGAAATGCTGAGTCTCGATTTGGTGGAACAGGTTTTAAAGGGAAACGAACCAATTCATCTGAAGGCGGTTCTTTTAAATCTGGGAAATTTGGCAATTCAAATTTTTCAAAAAGCAATAATAAAAAATCTTATGATAATTAAAATTACTAAATTATGACGCATTTTTTTAACAAAAAACCACTAATAATAGCAGGTCCCTGTAGCGTAGAAACCGAAGAACAGGTTATGGAAACTGCTAAACAAATTGCCGCTTTAAAAAAAGTAGATGTTTTAAGAGCCGGCATTTGGAAACCCCGAACCAGACCTGGAAATTTTGAAGGTGTTGGTACTAAAGGTATTTCTTGGCTTGTTCAAGCTAGAAAAGAAACAGGTTTAGCAATAGCCACAGAGGTTGCCAATGCTAAGCAAGTAGAAGATGCTTTGCATTTTGATATTGATATGGTATGGATTGGAGCCAGGTCAACTGTAAATCCGTTTAGTGTACAAGAAATTGCAGACGCATTAAAAGGCTCAAAAATACCTGTTTTTGTTAAAAATCCAATTAATCCCGACATCGAACTTTGGCTTGGCGCTGTTGAACGATTGGAAAAAGTGGGCATTGAGCAAATAGGTTTAATACACCGCGGTTTTAGCACTGTGGGAAATCCCATCTATCGAAATCCCCCCATGTGGAATATTGCTATTGAAATTAAACGTAGAATGCCACATTTGCCCATGTTAAACGACCCCTCTCATATTTGTGGCTCGCGTGATAATTTATTAGATATTTGTCAAACAGCGTGTAATTTAAACTACGATGGCATTATTATTGAAAGTCATCGCGATCCAAGCCAAGCATGGAGTGATGCCAAACAACAAGTAACACCTACAGCCTTATTTAATATTTTAACGCAATTAGAATGGCGCACCGAAGATGATTCAAAGTTAATGCGAGATGTTAATTTAAATCAATTAAGACAAGACATAGACCATTTAGATACCGAAATGATAAATTTACTAAGCAAAAGAATGGAAGTAGCCAAACAAATTGGATTATTTAAAAAAGAGCATAAAGTTACTGTATTACAGTCAAATAGATGGAACGAAGTGGTTGAACGCTTAACACATTTAGGAGAAAAATCTGGATTAAGTTTTGATTTTATCCAAAACATATTACAAGAAATTCATCTAGAAAGCATCAGGATTCAAAACAATTTATAATGAAAAAAAAATCTATTTTAATTTCAGATACCTCGGTTCAATTTTATATAGATGTACAATTTTCTGAAATTTTAAACACGTATCCCAAAAACAATACAGTAATAATTACTGATAAGAATGTTTTTAAATTACATAAACATACCTTTAGAGGATTTAAGGTTATAGTAATTGCGGCTGGTGAAAAATATAAACAACAAAAAACGGTTGATACAATTTTAGAGTCCTTATTAAATTTTGGTGTTGATAGACAAGGCTTCATTGTTGGCGTAGGCGGTGGCGTTATTACCGATATTACAGGATATGTTGCTAGTGTTTATTTAAGAGGTATCGGTTTTGGATTTTTTCCTACAAGTTTATTAGGCATGGTTGATGCGGCTATCGGCGGTAAAAACGGTGTAGATCTAGGAATTTATAAAAATATTATAGGCACCATCAAGCAACCGCAATTTATTGCGTATGATATAAATTTTTTAAAAACTTTACCACAGCTTGAATGGATTAATGGATTTGCAGAAATTATTAAACATGGATTGATAGCCAATTTAAATCTTATCAAAAAATTAGAACAATACGATTTAAACTATTTTAAAAATAACTCTGAGGCATTGATCGAACTTATTGAAATGAATATTAAAATTAAAACTACAATTACAAAAGCCGATCCTTTTGAAAAGAGTATTAGAAAATTTTTGAATTTTGGACATAGTTTTGGCCATGCTATAGAAAACCTCATGCACATAAAACATGGTATCGCCGTGTCGATTGGCATGGTAAAAGCGGCTCATATTTCTAAAATATTATTAGGTTTTAAAGAGGTTGATCGCATAGAGTCATTAATAAAAAAGTATCTCTTAAAAACAAGTATTCATTATAACATTAAAGATGTTTTATCTGTTTTGATAAAAGACAAAAAAATGATACATAATAAAATACAATATGTTTTATTAGAAAAAATTGGCAAGCCCAAAATAGAAGTATTATCTTTACAAGAACTCAAAAAATTGTTTAATTAATTAATTGATTTTCTATGGTAGTTCATTTTTCGTCATCACATTGGTTAAAAACAAATTATTTAATGGCACCTCGAAGCAAAAGCAGTATGCAACGGGCATGTGCCGCCACCATTTTACATAAAGGTATTACTACAATTGAATTACCTGGCAATTGCAACGATGACCAAGCGGCTTTAGGGATAATTAAAAATTTAGGATTAACAATTACCACAACAAAAAAATCGATAGAAATAGAAAATAGAGGTGTTTTTAATTTAGAAAACTCTGAATTTAATTGCCATGAAAGCGGTTTAAGTTTAAGAATGTTTACTATTATTTTGTGTTGTTTATCTGAATCTATTACCATAAAAGGTGAGGGAAGTTTATTAAAAAGACCGATGCAATTTTTTGATGATTTTCTCCCTTTTTTACATAAAAAAATTAAAACTCAAGGTGGCTTTTTACCTTTTAAACTTGAAGGCAAATTACAATTAGATAATATTGAAATTGATGGTTCGTTAAGTTCTCAGTATTTAACCGGACTTTTAATGCTATGGGCACTTAAACAAAATACAGATTATACAATAAAAGTAAATAATTTAAATTCTAAACCTTATATAGATTTAACTTTAAAAATTTTAGAAGAATTTGGTTACGATATGGAAAACAACAATTATCAATTCTTTAAATTTAAAAAACTTAATAAAAATTATTATAAAAAAAATATTGTCTTTACTGTTGAAAGTGATTGGAGCAATATTTCATTCTTAGCAGTTTTAAGTGCTTTATGGAAACCTTTTAATTTACATGGGTTAAGTTTTGATTCGGTACAAGCCGATAAAGCAATTTTATATTGTTTAATTCAAGCTGGATGTACCCTTACTTCTGATGAATCTACATTATTAAAAGTTAGCGCTGCACATGGTCTTAATGGGTTTGAATTTGATGCTACAGATTGCCCAGACTTATTTCCACCCTTAGTTGTTTTGGCAAGTAAAGCCAAGGGCACTTCTACTATTAAAGGGGCACTTCGGTTATTACATAAAGAGAGTAATCGTGGTATAACCTTACAAACTGAATTTGCCAAAATTGGTGTTAATATTGAACTTCAGGACGATATTATGATTATTACACCTCCAAAAGTTTTTCAAATTACACATGATATTGTTTTTGATTCGCATAACGATCATCGTATTGCAATGGCTTTAGCAATTATCGGCATAGCGCTAGATATTAATTTTAGTATAAAAAATGCAGAAGCTGTTAATAAATCTTACCCAGAATTTTTTGATAATTTAAGTGAATTAGGCATTAAATTAGAAAAAATTAATGAGTAGTATTCCCCTCTAATTAGTAGCTTGCCCTTTTTATTTATAAGTGCCTATAAAGTAAATATTAAAACAAAGTAAATAATGGTTTTTAAAAATCATAATTAAAGTTTAAAAAAAATATCATATTCTCAAAAATTTTAAAACATTTTAATTATATTTGCATATTAAATACTTGTGTTATGAGTTTTAAACTAATTTTAATTCTTTTTTTTTCGCTAAGTCTATCAGCCTGCGACTCTGCACAACAAGATATAAATAATGATACTACATCAAAAGATGATAATGGCGTTTTAAAATATAGTGTTTTAAATGTTTATAATCATAATGCTTCATATTATACGCAAGGTTTTATTTATTTAGATGGAAATATTATAGAAGGTACAGGTTTGAAAGGAGAAAGTAAATTAGTAAACTACAATTTAATGAGTGGAAAAATAAATAAAGAAGTAAAAATCCCCAATGACTTTTTTGGAGAGGGCGTAACGCTTTTTAAAAATTTAATATATCAACTCACTTGGCAAGAACATAAAGTTTTTGTGTATGATACAAATTTTAAAAAAATAAAAACTTTTAATTGGCAAGAAGAAGGTTGGGGAATTACCCATAATGATTCATTTTTAATTATCTCAACAGGTTCAAATACAATTTATTTTGTAGAACCTATTACATTTCAAATTGTTAAAAAAATTGATGTTTTAGAACATGGCAGTCCTTTATCAAACTTAAATGAATTAGAATTTGTTAATCAAAAAATTTATGCCAATGTTTACGGTAAAGAGATTATTGTAGAGATAGACCCAGAAACAGGAAACATTCTAAAAAAAGCTGATTTTGGAAACTTGCTAAATACCATGGGCATCACGAATCATCCACAACAAATCAATGCTGGATATGTGCTTAATGGTATTGCTTATAATCCCCAAAACCAAAGTTTTTTTATAACTGGAAAATGTTGGTCGCAAATTTTTGAAATCAAATTTCAATAATGCGCTATTTTATCATTTTTTTGATAATCGTATATAATAATAATTTACTTGCTCAAACCATAATAACTTGTTCGCCATCAATCGTTAAAAACGGGACTATTTTAAAAATTCGTGGATTAAATATCAATGCTATACAATATAAAAATTATCCTGATTCGGGCATTTTAAATAGTATAAATAAATACCAAAATCCTATAAACCAACATGATACTATTTACGAATTTTTAGTTCCATTATTTTTGAAAAATAAACTTTATCAAATTTTACCTTTCAATTATAGCGGTGTTCAGGGTGTGCCACAAATTATTAGGGTTATAAATTTCATAACTGATAGCGTGGGTTTAACAATTTGGGGGGCAACCGCCAACGGTATTTCGGTAATTCCAGACACCATCAGAAAAATTGTTTTTATTGGAAGTGGCAACGGCGTTACCTTTGTTTTAAAAGAAGATGGATCGGTTATTGGTTGGGGTAATGCAAATAGACAGCAATTAGATATTCCCTTTGGATTAAAAGATGTTGTTGATATCAGAGGTGGTAATCAACATGTACTCGCCTTAAAGTCGAATGGGAGTTTAGTAAGCTGGGGCTCCGATAGATTTAATGTAGTTACTAATACCCCAAGCGATACATTTGGGTTTATAAGCATGACTACTGGAAGCGATTTTAGTTGTGCAGTGAGATATAATAATAAATTAAAATGCTGGGGTGAAGTAACTGAAAGTAGTTTTGTTAGACAATTTCCTAATAAAACTTTGGAACAAATTTCGGGCGGTGAACAACATGTTTTAATGCTTTATAATGATGGAACTATTGAAAGCCCTACTTTTAACCCCTTTGATAGTATCCAAAATATACCTAACTTAGCTACTCAAATTATTAAAATTACAGCCGGTTTTTCGTTTAATACCGTATTAAAAAATGACGGCACAATTTTAGCATGGGGAGATAATACAGATGGACAAACAAGAATTCCATATAATTTAAAAAATGTTGTGGATATTGCTAATAGTTCTGGTCATACAATTGCCTTAAAATCAGATAGTACCGTAGAAGCTTGGGGCGATAATTCTGTTAATCAAACAAATATACCGCAAGGCTTATCTAATATCATAAGTATTAATAGTAACTCCCTGACTGCCAGAAATTTAGTGATTCACCTTATTGAAATTACGACTCAAATAGACCAAGGTGGTGTTATCAGTCCTAAACGTTATTTAAGAAATGGGGATAATTTTAGAGTTACCTACGCCACATCGCCTAACTATCGCATAGATAGTATTTTTATAAACGGGATATATAATGAAGCAGCAAGTAGCGATTCATTAACAGGTTTTACATTTTACCAAGTATTAGGATTATCTAATATTTATGTAAAACTAAAACGTTTATTTTATTTAAATTTTGAAGCTATTAATGGTCAAATTACACCTTCAACCCGAGTAGATAGCTTTAGTAATTTTGAAGTAATATTTAAACCAAATTTTCCAAATTATTTTATAGATAGTATTCTAATTAATGATAGTTTTTTAAATTATAATTATCGTAATAGAATTGATAGTATCTTAAATTTTGAAAAAATAAATAAAGATATGCATCTTAAAATTGTCTATGCATCACCCTTACCCCCAGAAGCAGTTATTATTGAGTCTAAACCACTTGATTTTTGTTTATATGATAGCAGCAGCCAAGACACCCTTAAAGCCAAGCTCCATGTTTTTAAAAATAAAAAGAACCCCTATTTTAAACTTAATTATTACCAATGGTATGCCTCTAAAACCCAAGATACCACTACAGCTGTTCCAATTGAAAATGCCAAAGGTTTATTAAATACAACTGATACAGTGATTTATTTTTTAATACCGAAAAACAAAGTAGATAGCCTTTATTATTTTATAAAAATAAAAAATGAATTTAATCTAGAAGCAGTTTCAAATTTTTCAGAACGAATCATTATAAAACCTCTCCCCTCGTCCACCATAGTTTTTAATAACAATGAACAAGTTTTATGCCTACCAATTGGCGATAGTAATGCCGTAAATTTTCACTTTATTAATCCTAATAATGAACCTTTTAGTTTTTTATTTTTTGAACACGACTCCATGTTGTATCGCGGCAATCCAATCAGTTTCCAACTCATTTCCTCAACTCCACAAAATAATTATCGAACCAATATTTTTAAACAAGAAAATTTATCAAAAAAATTTTTCTATGCCCAATTAACCAATAATTATCAATGTAGTATTTTTTCAAAATTTTATGAACTGCAATGGTTTAAATATATTAATATTCAAAATATTTATTTTAATGATAGCGTTTACTGTGGTTTAGAAACCTCCCAGCCATTAAAAGTAACTACAATTGGATTAAATAATGGGTTAGCCATTTACAAATGGTGGGCTAATAATCGTCCTACATATAACAATTCGTATTCAATAAATTTAATTGATAGTTTTTTTTTCCCATTTACGAATCG
>JASGCT010000133.1 GCA_030053915.1 Alphaproteobacteria bacterium | reverse complement strand
ACGAAACTCAACAAGTACGCAGTTCGCCGCCTACCTAGTTGCAACTTGGGTTAAGACCATTTCCAAAATCCACTTTTATCGATTGCGAACTCGTAATATTTTTAAAAATATATCTCGTGGAATCAATGTAAGATTTTTGATACATATCATTAACAAATACTGAATCAATTCCATATCCTGAAATTGGGCTAAAAGTTATTTGAATGGTATCGCCACTTTTAAAAAACACAGATGGGCTAATACTACCTCCTTGATTTACAGAAGTATTGATTTTTAATTTATCAATCACTAAATCATGGGCGCCACCGCTTGCAATATCATAAACAACGTTAAATCGATTTGGGGTCTCGAATGGTGTTACTATACTTCCAGACCAGATCTCACCAAAACTACCAATAGTTCCATCTTGTCTTAATCCTAAAACTCTTTTTGGAATATAAGGCGATTGAATATCTCCTTGATATATAACTCCGGATTGTGTATTTGAAGAAATTTTACTAAAATTATCTTGAAATAAGGTCATATTATTTTGAGATTTAATGGTTCCATTATTAAATAATAAAATAAAACTATCATATTGAAAACTAAGGTCAATGAGTCCCTGATTAGATTTAATATTATTGGAATATTCAATTCTGTCGCTAAGTACTTGAATTAAATAAAAATTGGCATCCTTTTGAATAGCCGCTGTTTTATTAAAACCTGAAAATATTTTAAATGTTTTTTTGAATGTATCTAAATTAGTAATATTGCCCCAATGAATAACCTTTCCATTATTTAATAAAATGGAACTATGATTAACCCCTGCACTAACTTGAACCACGTTATTAAAATCATAAGGTATATTTGATTGATTAAAACGATTATCGCCCCAAGCCACAATGCTTCCGTCTTGCTTTAAGGCTAAATTTTGAATGAGGTATGAAGTTTGGGTATCATTAATGATAGTTGGCACCCCATTAATAATTAAACTATCGTTGATATAATAAGTTCCAGCTTTAAAAAATATATAGGCATTGGTATTAGAATCAACCCAAAAACTATCCCTTGAGATGTTGCCACCTATATTACCAATAATATTAATATTAACCAAAAATCTTTTGTTATACCTTGCTAATCCAGATCTTGAAGCCAATCCTAAAGCGGCTGTGGTTCTGTTTTTTGGGTTTGGCGTAAATAAAATTTAATTTTGACAATAGCTCATAATATTTTGGGTACTATTTGTTAAATCTCCGCTAGAACATATTGAAGTTGAATAGCAATCGGCATTTGTAACAGGAGGCGTATCGCAACATCCATCACCATCGGTGTTACAGTCATTATTTACAGGACATTGTGTATTAGAAGTAGAACCCTGAAAAGTATGTAATAAGTTTAAACTGTGCCCTAACTCATGAGCCAATAGTTGTGGGAATTTGAAAAGACTTTGATAAACAGTTATATAATCTTGAAAATCATTTGGATCATTTGTTGGAAATCCTGCAAATGCAGTCCAATATTCATTTTGAACTCAATCCGCTACTAAAATATTATAATAGCTTGTTTTAGGCCAAAAAACTGAAGATGCTAAATCACCTATAGTTAAAACATTAGGATCTTCGCTACCCAACGAAACACCCAAAGCAGCATTTTTATTTGGGAACCTATCAATAATATTGATTCTATCAATGCCATTTGATAAATTGCCATCAGGGTCGTGATCAACTAACTGAAACTGAATATACATATTAGTTGAATTTAAATATTTATTACTGTATAATTTATTGACTTCATCAACAACGCGATGCACCTCTTCATCAGAAAAATTAGTACCAACACCAACAGGTTCACCGTAATTACAAAGATGAATTACAATTGGAATTACAGCAACATTATTGACTTCAGAGGAAAATATAGTTCGCTTAGAACGAATATTGGCTTGATTTTTAACAACATTTAAAAGTTCATTAAATATAGCTTGACTCTGCTCTGCTTTATGTCTATAATTAGCATCAGACATTTTTCTTAAATGTAATAACTCATCTGTATTACAATTTTGTGCTTTTGAATTTAATATTCCCAAACAAATCATTAAAATCGAAAAAATATATTTTTTCATACATTTTTAAATTTAATTAGAATACAAAGAAACATATTTAATTTTTAAAATTATACCCCCTTAAATATTATAATTATTATAAGTCCCTTCAAAAGTTATGCATAAATTTTTCAACTTTATCTTTTTATATTGTGAATTTTATTTAACAATCTCTAAGCACTTCTTATGGTTTAGCTCTAAAATTTCGTTGTCTTTTAAAATTTCATCTTTAGCAATTTCTTTTAAACCTGAAACCGTTTTGTTTCAGTGTATGTTTTGGTAAGTAAGATATTTAAGCTAAATGTAAACATTAATTAAGGAATTTAGAAAACTAAATATCAAAAATGTGCCTCAGGCGGGAATCGAACCCGCACGGACGTTTCGGTCCACAGGATTTTAAGTCCTGCGTGTCTACCAATTCCACCACCAAGGCATTTTTGATACTGAGCGGAAGACCGGGCTCGAACCGGCCACCCCAACCTTGGCAAGGTTGTGCTCTACCAAATGAGCTACTTCCGCTTTTAAGTTTTGCAAAATTACAACTAATTTTTTAATAAAAAAAATTTTTTATTAAAAAATATTATTAATTGCCTTTACAAAATTATTTTTTATAAACAATAAATCTGTACAAAAACTTGTATTTAATTGTTCATGTTAAAATTGAATAAGACAATTTTAAAAAATACGTTTAATTTACAAACGAAATATCTTTAATTCTTATTTGCCATTGTTTTTGCAATTCGCCAAATTTATCTTTATAAATTACTTGCATTAATCTATTTTTACCGTCTCCAATAAATCTAAATAAGGTGTAATTTTGAATTTTATCTAAACCAATAATTCTGTAGGGGTTATTAGCTTCAGTACCGCTGAAGGTATGCGTGCCTGAGGTTAAGGGTGAGCAGGTAATATCGTATAATGGATAAGCATTTTCTCGCTCAATTTTTATAATTTCTGAATGATGTCTATCGCCTGTTAAAAATACGACACCATTAATTTTCTCTTGTAATAAAAATGCTTTTAACTCGTCTAATTCATACGGAAAATGATAATAGCAGTCGTAGGGGGATACAGGGTTAAGAACTTGACTTCCAAGAACAATTATTTTAAAA
>JASGCT010000061.1:12245-13877 GCA_030053915.1 Alphaproteobacteria bacterium | reverse complement strand
TCAACATACTCTTCATTTTTAATTGCATCTTCACTATTAAAAGCTTGAAATTTTAAAATTTCTGATTCAAATTTGAAATCATTTCTATACCAATTAACAACTAACTCATTATTTTCAAGGTAAATATAAAGCATTCCTTTTTTATCTTTACTAATCCATTTTCTTAACCAATTTTCCCAACATGATATTAAAATTGAAGTATTATCGTCGTCTATTGGTTTATTTATTGGTTTATGTATACAAAATATACGCTTGTTGTTTATTAATTCATCAATAATTTGTATATTTTCATCTTTATTCAATTTTTCAAAATCTTCAAAATCTTTTAATTCGCCATTAATAAGAACTCTATGTGGTAATAAACATAAAATTTTATCATATTCAAATTTATCTTCGATTTTTAATGCGATTAATGTGTTTAGCTCAATAATTGCAAATTGATAATTTGCCAAACTAGTTGTTTCATTATCATTATGACTATTTGAATTATTTATTAGAAAATTAAAACTATTTGAATATGTTATGCCATTTTTATTTTCATTTTTAAAATCTTTATTTATCCAAAGAATTTTTTTGGGTTTACATAGCTTAAACTCGTACCCAAAATTATAGGTATTGTCATTATTATTTTGAATTAATTCCTTAAATTCCTTAAATTCCTTATTATTATTATCTTTTACTATAATTTTAATCGTTTCTTTTAATTTTTCTTCTGTAATTTCATCTCTTGTTTTTAACAAAAACGCATTAATTTTTAAATCCAATATCCCCATGTTTTTTTCAACTAATCCTTGATTTTTTATTGTTTCTTCTTTAATCGATTCATTAATTTTATTTAAGGTATCTTTAGAAGTATTAGAAACATTATCGTAAATTTGAAATGTAAAATAATCAGAGTCTATTTTATCTTTTTCAATTTTGTCATTTATATTTATAATAATTTCAAGATTTTGACCATTTTCAAGTGTTCTTTTATTATGTTTGGCAGAATTTCTAATAAAATTTTCAATAATACTATACAAAGAATGTTCACTAGATAAGCATACTTCAATATCATTGCCACAAATCTCTTTAACATTAAATGCTTCTTTTAGTGTTTTAAAATAGAATTGTTGCGTTTTTAGATGTTTATGTTTATCAGATTCCAAAGAAATTTTATAGAAATTATTTTTAAAATCATTAAAAATATTTTCATCTTTTATGCTATCATTTAATTTATGTTTAACAAAATATGGAAAATTATAAGGATAATTTATACAATTTAAATTATCAATATCACATAAATTATTATAATTACAAGTAAGTTCACTTCCATTAACAAATACTTTAATTATCAATCTATTTTTATTATAATCTTCATAGCAAATATTTTCACTTTGGGCAATATTATCTAAAAAAAGTGTATTTTCGCACATAGGTAAAATAATATCTTGATAAAACATTAGGTTTTTAGGACTTAAATCGTAATCAGCTAAAAATTCATTCCTTTCAATTTCTAACAAATCAATTTTTTCTGACATAAAATCAATCCAAGCAATAACTTCAGGTAAATCTAAAATATTATCATTTTTTGTTTTATCTAAAATATTATCATTTTTTGTTTTATCTAAAATATTATCATTTTTTGTTTTA
>JASGCT010000061.1:0-12145 GCA_030053915.1 Alphaproteobacteria bacterium | reverse complement strand
TATAAATTATAAATTCTTTCTTTTATCTTTACGTTAGTTGACCTTATAGAAACATGGCTTCCTAAATTATGGGCAAAATTACGGGCAAAGATTTGTGCAATTGTTGCAATAAGTGTGGTTTTTTTTATTTGATCTAAGTTTTTTTTTATTTGATCTGAGTTTTTTTTTATTTGATCTAAGTTTTTTTTGAAATCTTTACCATAATATTCTAATTCTACTATTGGCATGGTAAATAAAATTATATATTTTATAAGATTATCAAGGTATTCTTCAAACTTTAAATTCAATTGTTCTGGTTTATTTTGAGAATAATATTGGATAACACTCTCATTTAAATATTTTTCAGGTGAAATTGTATATAATCCAGTAATAATTCTAGATTCATATGTCGGTATATTTTCAATTAAATACTTATACTTTGAATCATTTAAAAAAGAATACCAAATAGGAATAACAACATGCTCTTTCAATTCTTTGTCAAAATTATATAAAAAATAATAAGGCAAAATTGGAAATCGTGAAACTTTATGTAAATGGTTAACACATTCTTTTAAATTTTTTTTCTCAAAGCCAAATTTGTTTATACATAAATTTTTAATGTTATTTAAGCAATTTAAATCTAAGGTTACTTCAAAATTATTTAAATATGTTTCTAATTCTTTTTGATGAACTTCATTAACTATTTCTCTTAAAATATCTAGTATCGAATTTTTGTTTTCAACCGTACTTTTAAAATCGTCAAAAATTTTTTTTAGACTTTCAACATTTAGACTTTCATCATTTATATTTTCTAGACTTTTATAAATACTATTTTCCAAGTAGTCTGTATCATTTTTAAATTTTTTATCAAAACAAATTTTACAATTACATTTAGGTTCTAACATTTTTTCATCAAAATTAATGTCATCTATTATTGTTGAGGGATCATATATGCAAATAAGTTTTAATAATATTCGCCATAAGAATATAAAAAAAATTATTTCACCTGCAGAAACATGCAATAAATCAAAATTTTTTCTTAAATCATATTGAAATTGATACTCAAATATATTTTTTTCTTGAGAATTTAATAAATCAACAAACTCTGGTATAGAATTATTTCTAGAAATAAAAAAAAGTAAATCAATATAATTTTGTTTTTCTTTAAATTTTTCATATTTAAAATAAAATTCGTCAAAATTTTCATTCTTATTTATTAGCCCATATTTTTTTTGACTCTCAATTGAATATAATAAAATTGGTTTTGATTGAGATTTTGAAAGTACTAAACAACCACCTCCAATTATTTTAAGTTCACTTCTTAATTCATTTAATATTTCTTCTGAAATATAATTTAAATATTCTTTTTCAACGTCACGATTTAAAAGTTTTATAAAAATATCTTTTCTTAAAGTCATTAAAAATTTACTGTACATATTTATAGTTTTTTTTTGAAGAATATATTTTTTTTATAAAATGATTTTGTTATGTTTTTTTGCAATCAAAATACTTTGTTGCCAATATTTAAATACACATTCTGTATTAATAAATCCTATATCATTTAATATTTTTAGTTGATCTTCAACAGAATCCAAAATATTGTCGTTTTCCATATGATGAAGCCATTTATGCTTCAAATTTTCCCTCAAATTTGATGTTAGTTTTTTAGCTTTTTTAAATTGTGAACTTGGGTTATCAAATTCACGGTTAATATATTCAATATCATTAAAATGTGCTTGCAGTTTAATTGATTCGCTATAATAATTAGAAAGATCAATATTAATCATAAGTCCACCAGGACATAAACAATCGTAAATCTTTTGGTATATTTCTTTTTTTTGCGCTAAATTAAAATGATGAATACAATAAGCTGATATAACTACTTGACAATCTAATTGCCCATGTATTTTTAAACAATCAATATAATCCTGGTCATTTTTATCAAAACTCAAAATATCCTTAATCAAATACGAATATCTTTGAGTCATTTTTTTTCTAAATAACTTTTTATAATTTTGGTCATAAATTGCCTTCATATTGGGTGAAATATCTAAAGCGATAGCACTTAAATTAGAAAAATATTTTAAAACAGCCAGCGATTCCTTACCAGTACCAGCCCCAATATCTAAAAGAACGCCTTGGGTTTCTTTATATGTTGTACCATATTTATCTTTAAAATGATATTCTAATACTTCCAACATAGTTTTAAAAATTATTTGGTAATAAGGCACGGTAAGTTCGATGGTTTCATCGTAATAATCTGCATCGCTGTGAGCATAAAAGAACTTATTGGGGCTTTTGTTTGACATACATTTTAGTTATGATAGATTTAAAAAAGTTCTTAAACGTTCAGTATCAGGTTTATTGTCATATTTTATATTGGGTTTTATTTTATCAATTTCGCCATTTTCAATTATTTCTCCTTTATCTAAAAAATAAAAATTATCACTTACCGCAATAGCAAAATTAATCATGTGTGTTATTAACAATATTCCTGTATTGCGTTTTTTTAATTTTATTAAAATATCAGCAATAATACTAACTGTTTCTAAGTCTAAGGCAGACGTAACTTCGTCTAATAATAAATATTTAGGTTTTAATAATATTTGTCTTAATAATGCCACCCTTTGCCTTTCACCTCCGGAACATTGTTCAGGAAATTTATTTAAAATGTGCTTGATTTTTAATTGCGAAATTAAATCATCATATTCGTTTGGTAACATTAACTTTTGTTCATTTAAAGGTAACAAAATGTTTTCTTGATTTGTAAGATGTGGAAATAAAAATAAACTTTGAAAAACAACAGTTATTTTGGGGTAAATAGAAAAATTATTGTTGGGCTTGGTATTTTCATTAAAAGTGTATATTGTGTCATCAATACTTACTGTACCTTTAGTTGGGTTAGAAAGCAAAGAGAGGCAATTAAGAATAGTTGATTTACCACTACCTGAAGGACCAATTAAACAAGTTATTTTTCCAGGCTCAATTTGTAAATTAATATCTTTTAATATTTCATTACCTTTAATTGTTTTAAATACATTTTTAGCTTGTAACATAATAACTTATAATTCTTCTGAATTAATGATTGAATATTTTTTTTTGAGATGGGCGGCAAATAAAGTAAGCGGTACAGTAATAAGAATAAAAAATATTGCTAATGTTGAATATAACTCAATTGGCTTATAAACAATTGCATTAATCCGTTGTATTTGTCTAAAAATATCATTAACATTTATTAAACTTGCATAAATAGAATTCAAAAGCATTGAAATTTGTACAATTAAAACAGGTCCTATAAGTTGTTTAAAAATCAAAGGGATTTGAATTTTAGTTACAAATGTTTTATTGCTTAAACCAGATACCCGGGCAGATAGGATGTATTTAAGAGGCAGATTTTTTATAGCGTTGGATACCAAATCGGCAACCATAATCATATTTACAAAAGAAAAAACAAAAACGGCAACATTAAAGGCTGGAATATCAATTTTAAGTTCTTGTTGTATTGGATAATAAAACCAATACAATAAGACTATGATTGGAATACCAGAGATTACAATTGAAGTTATTTTGGATAACAAACCAATAGTATTATTAAATTTAGCACTGATCATTCCTAAAATAGAGCCCAGTACAATCCCTATAACCCATACTAAAATACATAATTTTAGGGTTATGCTAAGACCTGAAAGAAAAGCTTCCTTATAAGTAACCAGAATGTCAATCATTTAATAAGTATTTTATTGTATATCTTTAGCTCTTGCATCTTTAACATTAATAATTGCGCCAGGAAAAGGTTCATATTTGGCAATAATTTTTTCAATGGTACCATCTTCGATTAATTTTTGAATTTCAGTATTTAAAAATGCGCCAAGCTTGGTTTGTCCTTTTTTATACATATAACAATTGGGGTAATTTCTTAAAGGAGTATTTATAGCAATATTTTTTAATTTACCAGGATTCTTTTGCATATAATCAAAAGCAAACATGGGTTCGGCAAAAGTAACATCTTCTCTTTTAGATTCAACTTCTAAAAATAATTGAGCAACATCAATATTGTTGGGGAAAGAAATAAGTTTTGCTTTTGGAAAATCGGTTACTCCTATTACATTATTAATTTCACCATCCACAGCCGCAATTTTAACATCAGAATTATTTATTTTTGATATATCTTTATCGAAACGGTTGTCATCAATTCTAACAAAGGCGCCAATAGGGCTATAATAAACAGGATTGCTAAAATCAGCATTGGCTTTTCTTTCTTTAGTAGCCCAAACTGGATTACAAATTAAATCAACTCTATCGGTGTTTAAAACCTCAATCATAGTAGCCCAAGTAACTTCTTCTTTATAATTTATTTTTAAATGGTTACGATTAGCTATTTCAACCATAATATCGTTAAAAATTCCAGATTTCTCTTGAGTATTGGGATTTACAATAAAACCTGGTGGGTAAGAAATATACCCAACATTGATTGTTTGATTAGTAAATAATTCATTTTCAGTTTTATTTGAATCTGTATTTTGATTGTTGGTGCAGCTTAGGCATATCATTATACCACAAAATAGTATAAAAAACTGGCTTAATTTTGTTTTTAAATTTTTCATAATTTTAAATTTTTATATCTTTATATTAATTTAGTTAGTTAGAGTTAGTTTATATCATTTTAGTCAAAAAATAGGTGAACAAAAAGTGCTTTTAGGTCGTTTAATTCTATATTAGTATATTTAAACGTCATGATTAAATATTAAATTTATTTATTTTATTAAAAGCTATCATATTTCTTTCAAGTGTTCCTAAAAAAATTGTTAAACCTATTAACAAAGCGTTTTCGTTGGGATTGAATGTAGGGCTATGAAGATGGGTAATAATACCATCATGAATGCCAATAAATCCGTGGGCTGAGGGTGCTTTTTCTGAAGCCCAGCCTGCATCGTCACGCCAAGTGGTTCTTTTAGAAACAACCTTTATGTTATTATTTTTTGCAGTTTCAAGTGCATTTTCAACACAAATTTTATGATTAATTGTTGCTACAGCAACTTTGTTTATTTTTAAAATACAGTCTTGCAAATTAACCTTATATTTTATTTCTAATTGTTTTAAACCATTAATAAGACTATTTTTAACTTTATTTGAGCGTAAACGGCAAATCCCTTTTATTATAACATATTCAGGTACTGTATTGATACTTTCTTCATGTTTTAAATTATCTAATTGATGTCGAGATGCAATACTTGAAACCGTAATAATTAAAAATCCCTCATCGTCTTTAATTTCATTATTGATTGCATTTTGAAGATGATAAATGTTTTCAATTAATTGCGTTGCAATTGGAATCGGGTTAATTCCTTGGTGTACTTTAGCCGCGTGGCAGGTTTTGCCCTTTAAAACAAAATTAAAGTCATAAGCTGTACAGGTAACTTCACCTTCTATAATTGAAAGTGTACCTAATGGTAATTCTGGTTCAACGTGTAGCGACATAATACTTTGAATATCAAAGGCACCTAATTCTGCAAGTAATTGTCCGCCAGTTTTGCCATGTTCTTCTTCGCCGGGACCTTCTTCAGCGGGCTGAAAAATTAACCTGATTGTAGCGGCAGGTTTATTTTCTTGAAAATATTTGGCAATTAATATCCCCCAAGCCAATTCAAAATCGTGACCGCAAGAATGCGAATAGCCACTAAAAACAGAACAAAAAGGGAGGTTATTTTCTTCAGCGATGGGTAAACCATCCATATTAAACCTAGCGCCATGAATTAAGCCAGTATTACCAATTTCGCAAATAACCCCTGTTTTACAAATTGTTTTAATATTTTCTATTCCAATATTTCTAAGATAATTTTGAATATATTCTGAAGTTTTAAACTCTTTAAATGAGGTTTCTGGATGCTGATGAAACCACCGCCTGTGTTCAAATAATTCTTCTTTGTTTTCTAAAACAAAATGTGCAATTTTTGTATCATTTATCATATATAAACTTTAAATATTTCAAATTTTGAATGAAAGAAGTGGAATCATACAAATATTTTAAATATATTTTTAAAAATTATTAACATTAAATCTATTTTATTATTTTGCTAAAGTATCATGAGTCATTACAATAAAATCGCTACAATTATATCTTCTTATAATTCTTTCAATTATTCCACTATCATTTAAATTTTTAATATTTTTATTTAAAAAAGATTGAAGGGCAGTATCTCCATGTTTAAACATGTAACTATTGGCATATTGCCTAATAGGGTTATGAGATGTAATGTTTTTAATTTTATTGGGATGTCTTCGATCATAATCATAAGCAAACATGGGTTCAATAAAAGTAACATCACCTCTGTTATCAACTACGCCTGCAATAAAATCAGTTATAGTACTATTTTGTGGCAATTCAATAAGTTGTGCTCGTGGAAAATTTGTACGGGCTATTTCACCATTAATTTCTGCTTCAACTCCTATAATTCTTACATTAGGATTATTAATTTGACTAAAATTATTATTAAATCTATTATCATCATATCTAACAAAAATACCAATTGGGCTAAAATATATGGGGGAAGAGAAAAATGCATTATTTCTACGATAGATGGTTTCCCAAGCAGGATTGGCAATTAATTTAACTCTTTTAGAATTTAAAGCTTCAAGCATAGTTGGCCAATTTAGCTCTTCTTTAAAATTAATTTTAAGATTATTGCGTTTAGCAATTTCTTGAAGAATATCGTAAAATATACCTGATTTTTCATTAGTATTGGGATTGATAATAAAAGCAGGTGGGTAAGAAATATAACCTACATCAATTGTATTATTTGGAAATAATTCATTAGCTTTATCTTTGCATCCTAAGAAAACAATAACTAAGAAAAATAAAAAAAACTGGTATGTTTTTTGTTTAAAATTTTTCATAAAATTCAAATTATATTATTTTACTTATTTAAAATATTTTATTAATGATATATTCTTAATTAATTGCAAAATTACAAAATAATTTCATAAAAATTCTATTTTTAGATACTTTTTTATAATTTTCACCCATTTTTTTTATTTATTTTCCCCAAAAAAAAATATAATTTTGTACTTTTTTTAGCAATTTAAGACCAATTTTTTCAAAATTTAAAATTTAATTTAATAAAAAAATCAAGGATTAAAAAAACATTTGTTATTTTTGTAAAAAATTTATAAACATATAATTATATATCATGAAAAACAAATTGGAAACAAATGAGAATAAACCAAAATTTAATTTATTATTATATTACAATAACTTTTTTGAAGAAAGAGAAGTACTTGATAACCACAATATTTATATTAAATTTACTACCAGCGAAGCAGGTCTGCTTGAAAATTTAAAAAAATGTTCCAGTAACCAATACCGAATGATAATTTTAGAAGCCTTTAGAGAAAAAATGAGCAAAATAGATGAATTTATCAAAAAAATAACAGAAATAAATGCCGATGTACCAATTTATTTTTATTTTAAAACAGAAGTCGCTGATTCTTTAAAAAAATATTTAGAAAAAACTGGAGTAACAGGCATTATAATGGGGATCGATGAGCTTAAAAATACTGTGAACACAATAGCAATTACAAAAAAAGAAGCCTTAATTAACAATAACCATAATAAATCAGGAAATGTATTATTTCATGAAAATAGCAGTCTCTTAACCAATACTCATTTAAAAAATTCTCAAAATGAACTAGTGTTTGGATATATACTAAAAGCAGTATCAACCATTGAATTAAACGACGAAAAATTTTATGGTCAAATTCAAGTTTTTGATAACTTTTTAGAAACTTTTATATATAGAATTACCTCACAACAAGTACATAATGTTAAAATAAAGTTAAGATATTTTAACATAAATGCTCAATTTAGCCTTGCAATTCTAATTTATTATACAAATATCCATGAAGATAAGTCATCTAACTTAAATGAATTTATTGAACATTTAAATCATTTATTATTAACAGAATCGATGAATACCCCTATCTATTTTGAAAAGATAAACAACCTTGATGAATTAGAACCATTTAAAGATTTTATAGACCCCGAATACGACATCTTATTTAAAAGAGACGAAATAGAACTCCCAAGTATGCGTATGGGTTTTAAACCAGACCTTATTAAAAATACAAATTCAGTATTTAAACCTCCCAAAATAATAAAACCTTTGATATCGATAAAAGAAAATCTAACTAATGAAATTGTAGAAGATCTCAAAACTCAAAACCTATTTTTAAAGAATGTAAGTTTATTAAAGCCTAATCAAAGTATTGATGTTTTAATAAAACCTATAATCAATAATGAGCTTGAAAATGATATTTTTAAAAAACATATTCAAAATCTCAAAATAAATAAAACTGAACAAACAGAAGCAGAAATTCTATTTTTCAATGAATATTTAAATTATGATCACAATTATATTGGTATTGTATTAACGAAACATTTAAAAAACGATGTATTTACAAAATCATTAATAAAAAATTATTTCTTTAATAATTATGTCGTAAAAGAATTGGATTTTAAGGGAAATAACGTTTCCAATTTATTTGTTGATTCGCAAGAGTATAGAATACCCTATTTATATAATATCACTAATATTTTTAATCTTATAAAATTACCCAAACCAACACCCAAGCATTTAAAAGTTGATAAAATTGAGTATAGAAAAAGTAGTTTACATTATTACGAAGAGATAAAAAACACAGAAAATACAATGCGGATTGGTTTAAAAAATAATAAAACAGTTGGTCTGCCATTTCAAAGTTTATCACGACATTTATATATACTTGGACAAACAGGAACAGGTAAGTCCACTTTACTTATTAATATGATTTTAGAGCATATCATTGCTAACAAAGGATTTACTTTATTCGACCCGCATGGCGATTTATCTGATATGATTATACACGTTTTAAATTCAATCCCTTTTTGTGCAAATAAACTTGAAATTATCAACCCAATTGATTTAGAAAATACTAAAACCATTAATATACTTGAGCATACAGATAATTTAGAAAAATCGATGATTATTAAAGAGTTACTAAATTCGTTTTATAGTTTATATACCAATAATGACGCATTTGGACCTTCGTTTGAGTTGCATTTTACCAACGGCATGATGCTATTAATGGATAAAGATGTCAACGATTTTTTAGGACCGCTCAATTTATCTGATTTCAATAAAATATATAATAATAGAGAATTTTTAGACGAGGCGTTATTATTTTGTAATCAATCCGATGTAACTTCTTTCTACAAAAATGCACTTGAGACTTGTGGTGACCAATCTTTTGAAAACTGGGCGGCTTATGTTACAAGCAAGATTACAAAATTTGTAAACAACGAAATTTCCAAAAATCTTTTTTGCAGCACTAATAATATTATTAATTTAAAAGATATAATAAATCAAAATAAATTTTTAATCTTAAAATTAGACAAAGGCAAAATTGGTAGCGATAATGCCCGATTTATTGGTTCAAATATATTATCGAAAATTATTATAAGTGGAATGAGTAGAAGCAATTTAGATATTCATGAACGCATACCACATACCGTATTTGTTGATGAGTGTCAAAATTTTGCTTTTGCTAACATCAATGAAGGATTAGCAGAACTTAGAAAGTATAATGTACATTTGGTTTTAGCTAATCAGGCTTTATCGCAATTAGATGATAAAATAATTCTTTCAATACTTGGTAATGTAGGTTCTCAAATATATTTTAGACCAGGCATATATGATTATAAAACCTTAGAGCCTTATTTAAGCAAAAATATCAGTGCAGATGACATCTTACAACTTCCAAACTTTCAATGTATTTGTAGATTAATGATTGACAACAAACCAACAGATAGCTTTATTATGCAAACACAAAATTTTTTATAGCCCTTCAAGAGAGCTTTTATTTATTGAATACATTTTATTGAAGATTTAATGAACACTTATGGCAAGCCTTAAACCTCTGCCGCTACCATGATAAGAAGCAATATAGTATCCCCGATTCGATACACGACAATTTTTAATATTGGTATCCCAACTACCGCCCCTAAGCACTTTAAAAAAGCCAGAATTTGTACCAATAGGGTTTGTTAAATTATTGATACTGTAAGTACCATAACTATCTGCACACCATTCCCAAACATTCCCGCTCATATCATACAATCCTAAACTATTTGGCTGTTTTAATCCAACTTGATGCGTTGTATTGCCACTATTGGTATTATCCCATTGAACTAATTCGTTATATTTGCTTCCAGAAAAAAGTGTCTGTTGGGGGTTTTTAATGCCACCTCTTGCGGCAAACTCCCATTCGGCCTCAGTAGGTAATCTAAAATAATTCCCAGTTAATTGATTCAACTGTTTAATAAATATTTGGCAATCATCCCAGCTAATATTTTCAACAGGATAATCATCACCTGCTTTATTAAAAAACGAGGGATTATACCCCATAACAGATTTCCATAAGCCCTGGGTAACTTCAAATTTACCAATATAAAAACCGCTTAAATTAACAGTATGAGCAGGCTTTTCGTCTGATTCACAAATAAAAGATTGTTCATGTGTACATCCCATGCTAAAACTACCACCTTCAACTAATTTCATTTGGAAATTGTACCCATTAACTGTATAAGTTACAACCCCGTTGTTAGGAATCTTGTTTTTTTCTTGATTTGAATTTCCATTATTTTCAGAATCTGTTTCGGATTCTTTTGAAAGATGATATTGGGCATAGATAACAACTTCCCAATAAGTATCATTTTGAATTAATTCTACCCATAACATATTAACAGTTCTATTTACAATTAATTTTTGATGAGTGCTTTCGGCAAAAAGATTGTCTTGTAATTCTTGATTATTTTGATATAGTACCATTTTTCCGGCTTGCTCTAATCGTTCTTTGACACTTTTAATTTGGGTTGCTATATCAACAATTGGTTTTTCGGTATTTTTATATACTTTTGTAGATTGAGGAAATTGCCATATTTGCTCGAAAATATCGATAATTTTATTTTTTTTATTCTCTAATTTGATATTCAGTTCTTTTACAATATTGTTTTTAGTTAATGCAATATTTTGTTCATTATAAACAACCCCTATTTTATTAGCAATGTCTTTTATATTTTGAAATTTATCTGACAATTTACTATTTAAATCATTAATTTCTAATTGAATATTATTAATTTTGGTCTGATAATTTTCAATAATTGTTTTTTTATGAGTTTCTGTTTCTAAATTAACTTCATGGCAATGTCGGGTAAAATCTTCATATTTTTGGATTAAATGTTGTTTTTGTTCGGCAGTTTGGAAAATTATATTATTAAGTTCAGCATACAAGTTATCGTTTGTTATTAATTTATTACCAGATGTAGTAAGGTTTATATTTTGATTGAATGTATTTTGTTTTAAGGGATTGACTTTTACCGTTAATATATATAGTTTTTGATTGAAATTATTAACATCTTCCTTAAATATAAAACTTGGTTCTAATTCTAAGCTACCTTTGATATGTTGTTTTATAATTTGAGAGTAATTATTTACATTATTTTGGTTAGTTTGTTCTTCCAACATTTGAATAAAAGAGCCGTTAAGGTCTTCAATAGCTTTCGCTACTACAAAATTCCTTGCTTCATTTAACAAAGCCTCAGCAGTTAGCCCTTCATCGCTGGATCTATTTAAAAGCACTACATAGACCCCAAGAAGGCTCAGATTATCAAATTGGGTTTTGAAATTATTTTTAATTTCAGTTAAAGCTATTTTTTTTTCAGCTAATTGTTTGTTTATTGCAATAACATCACTATTTTCAATGAGAACATTTTTTAAATTCTGGATATCGTTTATTTGACTAAGCACAATTAATTTATCTTGTTCTAATTTATTATTAAAATTCTTAAGGCATTCAATAGTTTGATTTTGTTGCGAGACGGGGAGTCTTCCAAATTTTTGGCGCCATGTTTCAACTTCTTTTTCAATACTTAATTGATCTTTAAATTGTGAAGGCTTTAAAACTAAAATATTATTATTTAAACAAGGTGTTTGAGAATAAACTTTAAATGACAATATCATATTGGTTAACAAGTATATTGAAATAATTTTGAATACGATTTTAAACAAAAATATCCGTTTCAAAAAAAAAATAAGCTGATGCATATTGAATAAAATTTTGATAAAACTGCAGC
>JASGCT010000007.1 GCA_030053915.1 Alphaproteobacteria bacterium | reverse complement strand
ACGGTACCTATAAATATGAATGTAAATTATGCGCCATCAAAGTCAAAAAATAATTGATTATCCTTAACTTTGCTATTGTATAATTTATTTTTATGAAACCATTTCTATTTTGCATTCGCTATTTTTTGTATCATGCCTTTAAAAATGAAACCGTGAAATGGAAGAACGGCATACCAATACATTCTTCCTTTTAAACCAAGTGGTCTGAATGTGGCAGTTTGCGTGAGTATTTGGTTGTCATCAATTTTAAACTCTAACCACGCTTCGCCTGGCAACTTCATTTCGGCAAACAACAATAATCTTTTCTCTTGTTTGTTTGCTAACAATACTCTCCAAAAGTCAAGGGCATCACCCGTTGAAATTTCAGTTTCGCTTTTTCGGCCTCTACGCATGCCAACGCCCCCTATAATCTGATCTATAAAGCCTCTCAATTCCCAAAGCCAGTTTCCGAAATACCAGCCTGTTTTGCCACCTATAGCCCAAATTTTGTTGAGTGATACATGACTGTCTTCTACTTGTATTGTACGAATATCTTTAAAACATCCATTACTGGGTACTTCAATAAATTTAGAAAAGCCGTCTTTAAAAATATCGCTGGTTTGAGCATCTCTCCAGCTTGAAAGCACTTGATGTTGTTCTATTTTATCAAAAGCAAGTTTAATGGAAGTATCGTAATTAATTAGTTGAATATCAAGTAGTTTGGCTAAATTATTGGGCTTGCAAGTTACGTCAATTTTCATGCTATTGACTAAGTTTTTGGCAAGTGCGTACGATGTAGCTGTAACAAAATATAACCAGTACGATGAAATTTTAGGAGTCATGACAGGTACAATAACAATGCTTCTTTTTAAGCCACGTATTTTGGCAAAATGTAAAAGCATTTCTTTATAGCTTAAAATATCGGGACCGCCAATATCATAACATTTGTTATAAGTTTCGTTGTTACCTATCACGCCAATTAAAAATTCAATAACATTTCGAATAGCAATTGGCTGACATTTGGTTTTGAGCCATCGTGGTGTAATCATAAAAGGTAATTTCTCAACTAAATCACGAATGATTTCAAATGAAGCACTTCCGGAACCGACTATGATGCCTGCCCTTAAAGTTGTAAGTGCAAAATTAGAACCCGATAACACTGTTTCTACATTTTTCCTTGATGATAAATGCTTTGAGAGTTCTTCTGCGTTGCTAATGCCACTTAAATAAATAACCTGTTTTGTTTTTGTTTGTTCAATTCTATTTTTAAAATGAGTGGCACATATTTCTTCCATATTTTCAAAGTTACCGCTTTGAGTTGACATGGAATGAATAAGGTAGTAGGCAATGTCGATATCATCAGGTATGTTTTGTAAACTTTCCTTGTTTAAAAAATCCACTTCTATTACCGTGAGTTTTTGCGAAAAATATTTTTTTTTATTAAAGCGATTTTTATCTCTTACGCAACAAACTACATCATGTCCATTTTCTAATAAGACGGGCACCATTCTTTGTGCTATGTATCCTGTTACACCTGTAAGTAATATTTTCATGTATTATAATTTTTGAGATTTTTTTAGTTATACCAAACACCTACTGGTGCTATTTTTTTGTTGGCAACTGCCTTTATTCAATGATACCACATTTTTTAAAAATAGTATCTTAACGTATTTTTTGAAGTTGTTCATTTTCAATAATTTTATAAATAGAACTTGGACTATTGGTTCCAAAATGAAATGCTTCCGGAACAATAAAATCAACTTGAGCTTTTATGTTGTCTGAAACATCTTTTAATAAAATGGGCGTTGGATGCGAGGATATGTTTGCTGACGTAGAGATGATAGGCGCTTGCAGTTTTTCCATCATATTATTACATAGTGCATTTTGGCAGCATCGTATGGCAATAGAACCATCGGAAGCTTTTAAATAATCGGGTAAACGCGACACCAAAGGATAAATAATGGTTGTGGGGTGGTTTTGTTGCAGAACAAAAGGTTTTACCCAACTATAGGCATTATTAGTAAAAGAATCAATCCACGACCATTCGGGTACCAAAATAATCAAATTTTTATGCGCTGGTCTGTTTTTTATATTAAAAATATTCTGAACGGCTTCAGCGTTATAGGCATTACAACTTAAGCCTATAATTGAATCGGTAGGACATAAAATAACGCCCCCCTTTAATAATATATGTACTGCTGTATCAATAACTTGTAACTCATGCATGATGTAATTGATTAAAACTTTCAAATTTAAAACCTATAGAACGGATAGTTGTAAAATATTGAGGCGATTTTGGGTTCGCTTCAAAAATTTTTCTAAAATTTAAAATAATATTATCTAAGGTTCTGTTATAAACATTCGCATTATAACCCCAAATAGTATTTATGAATTGTTCGCGATTTATAATAATACCTTCATTTTTGAAAAAATAATGTAAAACCGCCGCTTCTTTTTGAGATAATATTTTCTTGAATTTTTTTTGAGGATTCATAATTTGGTATTGATTAAAATCAATATTAAAGTCCAAAAACGTATAGGTTTTATCTTCTTTAATGTTAAAGGTGTTGGGGTTGGTTGCAATCAGATTTTTTAATCTTAAGACTAATTCTTCAATTTCAAAAGGTTTGCTTAAATAATCATTGGCGCCTAATTTTAAGCCTAAAATTTTATCTGCGGTTATGGAACGTGCCGAGAGTGCTAAAATAGGCGTGGTAATACCCTGCGACCTTATTTCTTTAAGTACTTCAAAGCCATCTAATTTAGGTAACATAATATCCAAAATGACTGCTTCATATTTATTTGATAGTATTTCTTGCATGCCTAAAATACCGTTTTCGGCAGTTGAAACTTCATAACCTTCGTATTCTAAATTGAGCTTTAGAATATGAAGTAAATTAATTTCGTCTTCAATTACTAAGATTGGTTTTTTCATGATGAAGATTTTAAAAACTTTAATTTAAAAATAGAACCTTGAGGAACATTGGCTCTATATTGTATCGAGGCGTTGTGTAATAACATTATTTTTTTACAAATAAATAAGCCTAAACCGGTGCCACTAATTGTATCGCTTAATGCAGTTTGAATTCTTGAATATTTTTTAAAAATTAGATTTAAATCTTTATGCAAAATACCCACGCCTTCGTCTTGAATTTCTATTTCTATAAAGCCTGTTGGTATGTCATTTACGATAATTTTAATTGTTTTATTTTGTCCATATTTAAAAGCATTATCTATTAAATTATTAAATAAAATTTCTAAAAATAAAGGTTCACCTTGCATCATAAAATGGGTAGAATTTGATTGATACTGCACTAATTGAAAATCGGGATGTGTTTGAAACGATTGGATGACTTTTTGTAAAATCGACATCAAATCCACATGTTGTAAAACAAGTTTGGAGTCTTCAGATAGCATTTCATTAGAAAGCAGGATATTATTGGTTAATATTTCTAAACGATGGCTTTCGCTTAAAGAAGAGAGCAAAACTTTTGAAATGTCTGTTTCAGATAATTTACGATTGAAAAGTGTTTGAAGGTTAAGTTTTAAAATAGTAAGTGGTGTTTTTAAATTGTGAGATAGGGCTCTTAAAATATTTTTTTGCCGTTCGTTATATTTCCAAACAGTATGAATATTTTTATAGATATAAAAGGCAATAACCAAAATTAAAACAAAGTAAAATATGCCTTCACTGATATATTGTATCGATTTTTTATATTCGTAGTTTTTAAGTATTTTTTCATTTTGAATTAATATCGCATTTTGGTTTTGATATTGAAGCGAATTTATAGCTAATTTAAGTTTAGATATTTCGTTATTTTGTATTTCTAATTTATAAATCCAATAAAAAGTTGCCAAAATAATATAAATTAATAATGCCCAATAAATAAAGACAATTTTTTTAACTTTTTTTATTATCATTGGTTATTAATTTTTTTTAAAATAATGCCTGCTGATAATACGTTTTCAAGAGGATTCTCGCGCATAATTTGAGAGATTGTAAACCGGTTAATGCCTTTATTAAAACAAAGGGGTTGCGTATGCATTAAAACTTTGTGATTAATAATATTGTTAAAACTTGTGCCTAACCAGCCTTTGCTATCTTCAGACAAGGGTATTTCAATTAAAAATGAATCTAGAGAATGTAAAGCTATGTTTTCTAATGTTACACGAAGCCAAATGTTTTTATAATGAAATTGATTTGTGTGTTTAAAAAGAAAAAAAAGGTTATAATTTTGTGTACTATCTTGAAAATTAAAACTAAATTTTAAGGGTTGATTTGTTAACCATTTATTATCAATAAACGATACAGAATATTCGGATTGGGGTTGGTGAAGACAGGCACTGCAACAAATAATTATAAAAACAGCCCATGTTCGCATAACATTAATGCAGGTTTTTTTCGGGGCGCATGTGTGGGAAAAATAAAACATCTTGTATGGAAGGCTGGTTAGTTAAAAGCATACATAGTCTGTCCATACCTATGCCGATGCCTGAAGCTGGCGGCATGCCATATTCTAAAGCTCTTAAAAAATCGTAATCGATATACATGGCTTCATCATCGCCTCCGTCTTTTAATGTTACTTGTTCTTCAAATCGGGCACGTTGGTCAATGGGGTCGTTTAATTCTGAATAAGCATTAGCAATTTCTTTGCCATTTATCATCAGTTCAAAACGTTCAACCAAGCCTTTTTTAGAACGGTGTTTTTTGGTTAGAGGGCTCATTTCGATTGGGTAGTCGATGATAAAAGTAGGTTGAATACAAGATTTTTCGGTTGTTGTACTAAAAATTTCATCTAATATTTTACCTTTTCCAAAATTGGGATCTATTTGAATATCAAGTTTTTTACAAACAACTTTAAGTTCTTCTACATTTAAATCGGTTAAATCAAAATTTGTTTGTTCTTTAATGGCATCAAACATCGTAATGCGTTTAAAGGGTTTTTGGAAATTTATGAGCTGTTCGCCAACTGGAATTGCGTATGTGCCATAAAGTTGATACACTAAAGACGATAATAAGTCTTCGGTAATGTCCATCATCCATAAATAATCTTGATATGCCGTGTACCATTCTAATATAGTAAATTCGGGATTATGAGTTCGATCCATACCTTCGTTTCTAAAATCGCGGCTAAATTCATAAACCCAGTTAAAACCGCCAACAAGTAATTTTTTTAAATACAGTTCATTTGAAATTCTTAAAAAAAATGGCACATCAAGGGCGTTATGATGGGTTATAAAAGGCTTAGCAAGTGCACCGCCAGGGATAGATTGCAAAATGGGTGTATCCACTTCTAATGCCCCTTTGGCATTTAAATATTGACGTATATAATTAAATATTTTGGTTCTTTTTATAAAAACATCTTTAACCTGTGGGTGTAAAATTAAATCTACATAACGTTGGCGGTATCTAAATTCTGGATCAACCACTTCGTTATGGGTTTGCCCACTCTCATCAACTTTTACAATGGGTAGTGGTTTTAAAGATTTGCAAAGCAGTTTAAATTCTTGAACATGAAGCGTAGGTTCGCCTGTTTTGGTAGTAAACATAAATCCTTTAACGCCAATAATATCGCCGATGTCAAGAGCATTTTTTATCATCATATCCCAACCCGTTTTATCGTCACCCGGAAATAAATCATCACGTTTAATATATAATTGAATGTGCCCTTCGGCATCTTGAATTTTTAAAAAAAATACTTTACCCTTATCGGTTATATTCATAATTCTACCTGTCAAAATGATATGTTCTAATTTAGAATTTTCGGTAGATTTAAGGTCTTGATATTGTTTTAATAAAGATACTGATTGATGGGTAGGGGTAAATGCTGGGGCAGGGTAGGGCTGTATTGAGGCTTCAAATAGGTTGTTTAATTTTTCACGTCTGATAATTTCTAATGAAGATAAATTGGCGTTGCTCATAATGATTTTTTAAAGAAATTTGGTTCGTTTACTTTTATTAACTTCGGATACATAGTCTTTAATATTTTGTTCATTTTCTCTTTTACATATTAAAAGAACATCTGGGGTATCAACCACAATATATTCGTCTAAGCCTTGCACAATTACTAATTTTTCTTTTTGAGTGCAAATTATTGATTTTGTTGCGTCTATAACAATAACATTGTCTTTAGAAGTAACGGCATTTTCAAGATAATCTTTTTCGGTATTATCATAAATACTGTTCCAAGTTCCTAAATCATTCCAGCCAAAATTTGCTTCCAATACGTACACATTAGTGGCTTTTTCTAAGATGGCAATATCAATGGCAATGTTGGGACAAAGTGGAAAAATATGTTGAAGGGCTTTATATTCTTCTGAGGTATTAAATAAATGTTTTTGTTCATCGAAAATTTCGTAAATATTGGGTTGATATTGTTTAAAAGCTTCTATAATGGTACTCGCTTGCCAAAAGAAGATACCTGAGTTCCATAAAAATTCGCCTGTTTTTAAAAAGGTTTTAGCAAGTTCTAAATTTGGTTTTTCGGTAAACGTTTTTACCTTATAAATCATGTTATTTTCTTTAGAATCAACTTTTTGAATATAACCATAGCCTGTATTGGGGTAAGTTGGTTTGATGCCTAAGGTTAAAATGACGTGGTTAGAAACGAGGTAATCAAAAGCTTTAATTAAGATAGCGGTATAGGCTTCTTGATTATAAATAATATGGTCGCTAGGTGCTATAGTAATAATAGCTTGCGGATTAATTTGATAAATTTTAAAAGCAAAATAGGCTATACAAGGTGCAGTATTTTTTCTGCTTGGTTCGGCTAAAATATTAGAGTGAGGTATTTGTGGCAACTGATTTTTAACTAATTCTACATATTGTTCTGATGTAATGATAAAAATATTTTCGATGGGAACAAGGGCTTCATAACGGAAAATAGTTTCTTGAATTAGTGTTTTGCCAGTGCCTAAAATATCTAAAAATTGTTTGGGGCAATGCTGACGACTTTGAGGCCAAAAACGACTTCCAATTCCACCTGCTAAAATGGCGACATAATTATTTTTTTTATTATTCATAACTCTAAATTTTAAATATCCGTGTCGTTTAAAAAATCTTGAATATGAAGAATGCCAAGATAGGCTTGTTTTTTTAAAACAATCATTTGATTAATTTGTTTTTGTTTCATTATTAAAATAACATCATTTAAATAGGCGTCATACTGAACAGAAGAAAATTGTTTGGTGCAAATATCTAACGCTTTTAAATCATTAATATGAGTTTGGGATTCTAACATTCTTCTTAAATCGCCATCTGTTATAATACCTACAATTTTTTGTTTGGAGTTCATAACCACTGTGGCACCTAATCTGTTTTTAGAAATATTTAATATAACGTGATGCACACTATCGGTGGTTTTTACATGAGGTTTAGCATTTTTTAATAATAATTTTTCAACTGTAATGGTTAACGATTTTCCAATATGACCACCAGGATGATTTTTAATAAAATCTTGTTTAGATATTTCTTTAAGGTCGATTAAACTGATAGCCAAAGCATCGCAAATTATAAGTTGCAGAGTAGTACTTGACGTTGGAGCAATATTATAAATACAAGCTTCTTTTGAAACATAACAATTGATAACAACATTTGCTTTTTGAGCTAGGTAACTTGAGGTATCGCCAACGATTGCAATCAGGTTGTTTTTTAAATCGTGAAAGGTTTCAAAAAATACTTTTATTTCTGGACTATTACCACTTTTACTTAAAAAAATAAGACAATCATTAGGTTTAATAATCCCTTTATCACCGTGCAAACTTTCTACAGGATGTAAAAAAACTGAAAAAATACCAAAAGAATTGAGAGTGGATACCATTTTTTGCGCAATAATCGCAGATTTGCCCATACCAGATATTATAATCTTTCCTTTTGAGGCTGTTAATATTTTTAATGCCTCATAAAATGAATCCTTAGGTTGATCCTTAAAATCTTTAAAACATTGAAATTCAGAATCAATAATACTATTTACAAGTTTTAAAACACGTTTTTTATTTAATTGTTTCAGAATGATAATTTTGACGCAAAGGTAATCATTTTTTTATAAATAATAAAATTTTAAATTCTTTTATTTGAGATTAAAATCAACTATTGTGATGAGAATTTTTGAAATATTTTGAACAAAAACATGCCAACTTAAAAAACTTATTTTAAGTACGCTGATGATAAATTAATGTTAATTATTTAGCCGCCCATTTAAAATCAACGGCAACTTGAATATTAGGATTTAAGCTATGATGAACCGGGCAAGCATGGGCGATTCTTTGAATAATTGCTACATTTTTTTCAGAATTATCTAAAGTGGCAGGAAATAAAAAATCCAAGGTTATTTTTCCAATTCTTCTAGGGTTATCTTCCATAATTTTAGTAGCATACACTTTGGTGCCAATCATATCGTACCCCAATTGTTCCTCTTTAATGGCAATGGTAGTTAAAATACAAGTAGCTAAGGCGTTTACAACTAAATCGGTAGGTGAAAATCGTTCGCCCTTACCTTTATTATCTATGGGTGCATCGGTTTCAATTAAAGTGCCACTATAGATATGTTGTGCTTCGCAACGTAATTGACCTTTGTAAGTAATTTCAAAATTCATAATATTATTTTTTATTGTTGAATAATTTCTGAGTCACCACCTTGTTCGCCTTTGTTACTTTTTCTTTTAATAGTACTTAAATCAAATTTTCCAAATTGGTAGCGAATAGTAAGCCTAAAATATTGTTGTAATACAGTTCTATTGGTGGTTTGAGAAAATAAGCTACTTGATACAAATGAACTGTAAATTTGTGTTTTTAATAAATCGCTTACCGATAAAGTGATGCTCAGTGAATTTTTGTTTTTAAAATTGAAGTCTTTTTTAATCGCAGCGTCAACCACAAATCTTGGCAAAATGTAGCCATTTGCAAAAGATTGTATGCCACCTCCAAAGCCACCACCACCACCGCCGCCTCGCCCACCAAAACCACCACCACCAGTACCTTGTGATGAACTTGGCGGTAAAATTGTTTTAGAGGTATAATCAGCTGAGAGTTGTATCGTAAAATTTTTGGGTAATTTAAAGGTATTATTGGTTTTAGCATTCCAGCCAATTAAATTGTTATTCACCGATTCGTTAGCAACATTACTGACAATATTAGAATTAAAGAGATTAGCACTAATTGCCCAGTCCCACCAAGTGAATAAACTAATTTTATTACTAAGTTCTAAGCCGATTGTTTGGCTATAATTAGCATTAATATAACTAGAAAATAAAACAGAATCGCCTGTATAAGCTGATTTATCTAAATAAACATAATTTGTAATAATATCTTCTGAATTTCTAAAATAAATGGACGCAAAAAAATTGGCGCCTCTTTTATAAGCATTATTATAAACCAATTCTAAAATATTATTAAACTGTGGGTTTAAACCAGGATTCCCAATGGTTACATTTTGAGGGTCGGAATAATTTGGGAATGGAAATAATTGAAAAAAATTGGGTGGTGATAATTTACGAGAATAATTGAATTGAATATCTTGGGTGGCATTAATTTTATAGGTTACAAAACTACTAGGAAATAATTGAAAAGGTAAATTTACATTAAAACCAGCGGAGTCGCTACCTTGTTTATCTAATAAATTACCATAATAATTCCTGTTTTGAAGCCTTAAACCTACTTGAAAATTCCAATTTTTATATTTATATGTAACATTACCATAAGCGGCATATACTTCTTCAAAATATTTATAATTTAATGAAATGCCCGATAATAAAATGTAGTCGCCTTCGCCACCTGGATCGATAAATTGATTATTATAGTTTTTAACAGTACGATTATTGTATCTTAAACCAGTTTCTAATTTCCAATCCGAACCAAATGGCGTTTCAAAATCAAGTTGTCCAACTACCGAGCTATTGTTGCCCTCACCATCAGTTTTTTGATTATAAGGAGGTGATTTTGTTAAATTATTTTCAGTTAAAAATGTATTTCTATTGTCTGAATTATTAAAATTAGTACTTGAATTATAGTTAAAATCAGCCGTAAGTTCTTGACCTTTTTTCTTAAAACTATGTTTATAACTTAATTGTGTCCCTAAATTACTAAATTGACCCAAACTTGAATTTGTGGTTAGGTTATAACCTGTTGAATTATTATTTAAGGATGAATCAATACGTTGATTATTGTCTGTTTTGAACTGTCCTTTAACATAAACTGCATATATAGAAATGGTATTGCGGTTATCGATATAAAAATCAAAACCGGTTCTACCAAATCCAAAAGCACTATTATTTACGTAATTTGTTAAAGAGTGAATATTATTTGGAGTTGAAATGTCATTATTTGATCTATCAAATTCGTTATAACCAAAAGGAGATCGGGTAAAAATATTGCCGATTATAGAAAAGTTAAATTTTTGGGTTCTAAAATTAAATAATCCCCCAGTGCTTGATTTTAATCTTGAATCTAAAGTATATTGAATATTTCCATTATATCCTTTGCGTTGATTTTTCTTTAAAACGATATTTACGATACCAGCAGCACCACTTGCGGCATCAAATTTTGCAGAAGGGTTCGAGATGATTTCAACTCTTTCAATGGCGTCTGCAGGAATCTGGTCAATGGTTAAATTTGTAGGTCTGCCATCTACAAATATAGTCGGCGTTTCGTTTCTAAGGGTAACATTGCCATCTACATCTACTTGTATTGACGGTATGGTTTTTAAAACTTCAGTAGCAGTTTGTCCTACACTGGTTAAGTTCTTATCCACATTAAAAATTTTTCGATCAACCCCAACCTCAAAAATAGGTTTGGTACTTGTAACCACAACTTCTTTAAGTGTTTCAGTACTTGTATCTAATTTTATGTTACCTAAATCTTTACTTGAGTTGTTTAAAATTTGATTAAAATCAACATTCCCACCTGTAGGTGCTTTAAAATCTAAAGAAATAGCATTTTCATAGGTTTTGTAGCCGGCGCTGCTGATTTTTATTCTATATCGACTTAAAACATTTAAATTTTCAAATATGAAATCACCATTTTTCTCGGTTAAAAAGGCTTGTATAACTTTTTGTATATTCCTTTTTTTAACCGTATCAAATACATTTGATAGTAACTGAACCGATACAAATTCAATGCCTTTACCTTTTGCATCAACAACTTTACCATAAAAACTGCCTATATTCATTTGTGCACCACCACCGCCAAAACCACCGAAACCACCACCAGCATTTCGGGGCGAATTTTTATTAACTGTTTTATTTTGAGGTGTTTTTTTTGACGAGGAGTCGTTAGGTTGTTGAGAAAATAGTATGAATGGAATCATTAAAAACAATAAAGGCAGAATTTTTAACTTAATCATGTGTTTTTTTTGCAAAGATAAATTAATTTTTTAATTTTTAGAGATTTTTAATTTTAAATGGATAATATATAATATAATTGGCAATTCTTAAAATAAATTGAAAAGTAATATACAAATATAATTTTTCAAATGAAGTACTTATTTAATCATTTAAAATTCAAATTTAAAGTTGAATTTTATTTTAAAAAATTATTCTTCAATTATAAAAATAAGAAACCAGGATTGTAGATAATTGCAATTTAATTCGTTTTTGTAATATATTTTAAAAAAATATATTAATTTTGCACTTAGAATTTTAATATTAAGTGCGATTATTTTTTTAAATTTAAGTTTTTTTTAAAAGAAATAGCAGCTAATTTAAAGTTCAATTATTAAATTAAATATGAATACATTAAAAATCGCCATTCAAAAAAAAGGGCGTTTAAGCGAAAAATCTTTGATATTACTTGAAGAATGTGGTATCAAAATTGATAACAACGACCGTAAATTGAAAGCCGAAGCGCATAATTTTCCTGTTGAAATATTATTTTTGAGAGACGACGATATCCCACAATACGTTGAACAAGGTGTAGCCGACATTGGTATCTTAGGCGAAAACGTTGTTCTTGAAAAAAATAAAAATATTAAAATAGTAGAAAAATTAGGTTTTGCCCATTGCAGAATGTCGCTCGCAATTCCCAAAAAAGAAGAATATAGTAGTTTGAAATATTTTGAACATAAAAAAATAGCTACTAGCTACCCCAATATTTTACAAAAATTCTTTAACGACCAGCACATTAAAGTTAGTATTGAAGAGATTGGCGGTAGTGTTGAAATTGCAACCAGTATTGGATTAGCTGATGCTATTTTTGACATTGTAAGTACGGGTAGTACTTTACAAATGAATGGTTTAAAAGAAGTTGAACGCGTTGCCAAAAGCGAAGCCGTGCTGGTTTCCAATATGCATTTAAATGTAGAATTAAACAATATTTTACATAAACTCATATTTAGAATACAAGCTGTTAGACATGCTGTTGAAAATAAATATATTTTGTTAAATGCACCAAATACAGCCATCGAAAACATCTGTAAACTATTGCCAGGCATGAAATCACCCACAATTTTACCATTAGCAAACCCAGGCTGGAGTTCAATTCATTCTGTTATCAAAGAAGATGAATTTTGGGATGTTATTGAACAACTTAAAAGCTTTGGAGCTCAGGGTATATTAGTCATTCCAATAGAAAAAATGATTCTATAAAATAAATTTTTCTATGAATTTCGTTAATAAACCTCACAAAAAAGATTGGATTCAATATACCCAACGTCCTATTATCAACCAAACCAAATTATTGGGGCAGGTCAATAAAATTTTTAAAGATATTCAACATCATGGTGATAAAGCCCTGAAAAAATATAGTAAATTATACGACCATCTTAATATAGAAAATTTTAAAATTTCTAATAATCAACTTAAGAATGCCTATAAATCGTTAAACACCCCTTTAATACATGCCATTCAACAGGCTAAATGCAATATTGAAAAATTTCATCTTGCGCAAATCGAAAAAAAAAATATCATCGAAACCACAGCAGGTGTAACATGCTGGCGTGAATCACGGGCTATTGATAATGTAGGTTTCTATATTCCGGGTGGCACCGCCCCTTTATTTTCAACTATTTTGATGTTAGGTATTCCAGCCCAGATTGCCAATTGTAAACAAATTATATTATGCACGCCGCCCAACTCAAGTGGTACTATAAATCCTATAATATTATATACCGCACATGTTGTTGGTATTAAAAACGTTTTTGCCATTGGAGGTATGCAAGCCATTGGGGCAATGACTTTTGGAACCGAATCGATTCCTAAGGTTGATAAAATTTTTGGTCCGGGTAACCAATATGTTACTGCCGCTAAACAACTTGCCCTCAATTATGGAGTTGCCATAGATATGCCAGCTGGTCCCAGCGAATTATTGATAATAGCCGACGATACTGCCAATCCTGATTTTATCGCCGCCGACCTCTTATCTCAAGCCGAACATGGACCCGATAGCCAAGTTATATTAGTTTCAAATCATAAAAATATTATCAGCCAAACCATGAAATCTATTTCCCAACAACTTAAAAATTTGCCGCGCTATGCTATTGCCGAGAACGCCTTAAAAAATAGCCGCGCCTTATATTTAAGTTCCATTGAAGACTGTATTGAGTTTAGCAATCTTTACGCTCCAGAACATTTAATTTTAGCCCTTAAAAACCATCGCCAACACGCAAACAATATTACCAATGCAGGCTCGGTTTTCTTAGGTAATTATAGTTGCGAAAGTGCTGGCGACTATGCCAGTGGACCCAATCACACCTTACCTACTAATGGCTTCGCTCGAAACTATAGTGGGGTATCTTTAGATAGTTTTGTGAAAAAAATTACCTTTCAAAACCTCACCCGTGCTGGACTTAAAAATATAAGTAAAAGCATTGAAATGATGGCAGAAGCTGAACAATTAATGGCACATAAAAATGCGGTATCAATCAGACTAAAAAAATAACCATGTTCCAATTGAATGCCTTAGTTCGCCCCAATATTCAATCGCTTCAACCCTATCAAAGCGCCCGAGACGATTTTAAAAGTGATGAAGGTTTTTTTTATGATGCTAATGAAAACCCTTACGGACATTTAAACAGATACCCCGACCCGCGTCAAAACACTCTCAAAGAAACCCTATCTAGTCTGAAAAATATTCCCAGAAACAATATTTTTATTGGCAATGGCAGCGATGAAGCTATTGATATTTTAATTAGAATATTTTGTTGTCCTAACAAAGATAAAATCATTATTTGCCCACCAACCTATGGCATGTATAAAGTCTCAGCCCATATTAATCATATCGACATAATAACCGTTCCATTAACCGAAACATTTGAATTAAATATTCCTCGATTAATGACTTACGGACACTTGAACAACGATTCTCAAGTGAAACTCATTTTTTTATGTTCACCCAATAACCCTACTGGCAACAGTTTAAACAATATCGACACCATTTTAAAATCCTTTAAAGGAATTGTTGTAATTGATGAAGCGTATATTGATTTTTCTAACAAGACCTCTTACAGCCAGCGTTTAAACGAATTTCCCAATATGGTGGTCTTACAAACCTTAAGTAAAGCCTGGGGTATGGCAGCAGCCAGAATTGGTATTGCAATGGCTTCTGAAGATGTTATAAGTTTTATGAATAATATAAAACCGCCTTATAATATTAGTAAACTGAATCAAGTTGCCGCTCTGAAAGCCCTTCAAAATACGCAACGATTTCAAAAACAAATCGATACCATTTTAAAACAAAAACAATGGTTGTGTAACCAGCTTTCACAGATCAAATGTATCACAAAAATACATCCCTCCGATGCAAATTTTATTTTGGTTGAAACTATTGATGCTAACCGAATTTATAACTATTTAATACTTTTAAAAATTATTGTTAGAAATAGAAATTCAGAAATCAAAAACTGCCTCAGAATAACCGTTGGCACGCCTCATGAAAATAAAATCTTCATAAATGCCTTAAAAAAATTTAAATGAAAAAAATATTATTTATAGACCGAGATGGCACTTTAGTTATAGAACCACCTATTGATTTTCAAATAGATAGCTTAGAAAAATTAGAATTTTACCCAGGTGTTTTTCAATATTTAGCGCGTATTGTTAAAGAGTTAGATTACATGCTCGTTATGGTTACGAATCAAGACGGTATGGGAACTAATTCGTTTCCTGAAGCCTCATTTTGGACACCACAACATAAAATAATACAGGCTTTTAAAAACGAAGGCATTTTTTTTAATGAAGTACTCATTGATACATCGTTTGCCCACGAAAATTTACCAACCCGAAAACCTGGCATCGCCATGCTAAAACATTATTTAAATGGACCGTATGACATAGCAAATTCTTATGTTATTGGCGATAGAGTTACTGATCTTCAATTAGCTCAAAATTTGAATTGTCAAGCCATTTTTATTAGTAAGGAGGCTCACAATGAAGCCACACTCACTACCACATCTTGGGAAGATATCTATAATTTTTTAAAAGCGCAACCTCGCCAAGCCATTGTAATACGAAATACTAACGAAACGCACATAAAAGTTGACCTTAATTTAGATGGTTCAGGCAAAGCACACATTGCTACTGGGCTCGGTTTTTTTGACCACATGTTAGAACAAATTGCCAAACATGGACATATCGATTTAAACATACATATTCAAGGCGATTTACATATCGATGAACACCATACCATCGAAGACCTTGCCATAACGCTTGGGCAGGCTTTTTTAGAAGCCTTAGGAACTAAAAAAGGAATTGAACGCTATGGTTTTTTATTACCAATGGATGATTGTTTAGCCCAAGTTGCTATTGATTTTGGCGGTCGTCCATGGTTGGTTTGGGATGCTGAGTTTCACCGTGAAAAAATAGGCGATATGCCTACCGAAATGTTTAAACATTTTTTTAAATCGTTTAGCGACACTGCTAAATGTAATTTAAATATTAAAGCTGAAGGCACTAATGAACACCATAAAATTGAAGCTATTTTTAAAGCTTTTGCAAAGTCTATTAAAATGGCAATAAACCACACGAACACATTTTCTATTCCAAGTACAAAAGGTTCACTATGATTGCAATCATAAATTATAATGCTGGTAATATTACATCTGTCCAAAACGCCCTAACCCGTTTAAATTTTAAAAGCATTGTTACCGATAATGAACACGAAATTCGTAAAGCTTCAAAAGTAATTTTCCCAGGCGTCGGGGAGGCAAGTTCGGCAATGCATTATTTAAAAAGTCATCATCTTGATACAATTATCTGTTCTTTAAAGCAACCCGTGTTAGGTATTTGTTTAGGTCAACAACTTATGTGCCAATTTTCAGACGAAGGGAATACCCCATGTTTATCGATATTTGATGCTAAGGTTCATAAATTTCCGCCACAGAACATCGTTCCCCACATGGGTTGGAATACTATGACGTCTTTAAAAACGAATCCATTATTAAACGGTATTTCCAATCATGATAATTTTTATTTTGTACATAGTTATTACTGCGAATTATCGATAGATACCATCGCAGAAACAGACTATATTTTACCTTTTAGTGCCGCCATGCAAAAAAATAATTTCTATGCCACGCAATTTCATCCCGAAAAATCGGCATCTATAGGTGACACTATTTTATTAAACTTTTTAAATTTATGAGAATTATCCCAGCCATAGATATTATCAATGGAAAATGTGTTCGACTTTCAAAAGGCGATTATACAACCCAAAAAATTTATAATCATGACCCTTTAGAACTTGCGAAAGAATTTGAAGCCCACGGCATTCAATATTTACATTTAGTTGATTTAGATGGGGCTAAATCAAAACATATCGTACATTTCAAAATTTTGGAAAACATTGCTACCCATACCCAATTGAAAGTTGATTTTGGAGGCGGTGTTAAATCGAATCAAGATGTAAAAATAGCCTTTGAATGTGGGGCTAATCAAATTATTGGTGGAAGCATTGCAATCGAAAATCCGAACTTATTTTTAGAATGGTTAGAAACCTATAGTGTTTACAAAATTATGTTGGGTGCTGATGCGCATGACAGAAAAATTGCTACGCAAGGCTGGCTAAATCAAACCAATATTGACGTGGTTGATTTTATTCGTTTTTTTGAGCAAAAGGGTGTTCAGTATGTTATATGTACTGATATTGCCAAAGATGGTATGTTGGAGGGAACTGCCAACGATTTATATCAAGAAGTAATGAAAAAATCAGCTGTTAAACTTATTGCCAGTGGTGGGGTTTCCAGTATCGATGATTTAACGAAATTAAAAGCCATTGGTTGCGAAGGTGCCATCATTGGCAAAGCCATTTACGAAGGGAATATATTACTAAGCCAACTTAAACTATTATGCTAAAAAAACGTATTATCCCTTGCCTGGATATTAAAAATGGTAGAACTGTAAAAGGTGTCAATTTTATGGATATTCGGGATGCAGGCGATCCTGTTGAATTAGCAAAAATATATGTACAAAACGGGGCTGATGAACTTGTATTTTTAGACATAACAGCAACTCAAGAACAACGCCAAACACTTACAAGTTTAGTCCATAAAATTTCTCAAGAAATTAATATCCCTTTTACTGTTGGCGGTGGTATTCATTCTTTAAAAGATGCTCAAGATGTTATCAATGCTGGTGCCGATAAAGTGAGTTTAAATTCTGCAGCCGTAAAAAATCCTAAGCTCATAAAAGAAATTGCTAATGAATTTGGAAGCCAATGCATAGTTGTTGCGATTGATACCAAATTTGAAAATAATAATTGGTTTGTTTATATAAATGGTGGTAAAATGCCAACTACTATAAAAACCATAGATTGGGCTCAAAGCATAGAACAATTAGGCGGTGGTGAAATTTTATTAACTTCTATTAACAACGATGGCACTAAAAATGGTTTTGCTATAGATATAACCAACACTATTTGTAATGCCGTCAATATACCTGTAATTGCTTCGGGGGGAGCGGGTTGTAAAGAACATTTTAGAGATATTTTTTTACATTCAAACGCCAGCGCCGCTTTAGCCGCCAGCATTTTTCACTTTAATGATATTTCAATTCCAGAGTTAAAATCTTATTTAAAAACACAAAATATACATATCAGATGAAACTAAACTTTAATAAATCGAACGGTCTTGTACCTGCTATCATTCAAGACAATTTAACCTTGCAAATATTGATGTTAGGTTATATGAATGAAGCCGCTTTTGAACAAACGCAAAAAGAATTAAAAGTTACTTTCTTTAGCCGCACTAAAAATCGTTTATGGACTAAAGGCGAAAGTTCGGGACATTTTTTAATGGTTAATAACATCTTTGTGGATTGCGACCAAGATACCATTTTAATTAAGGCTACACCCATTGGTCCAACTTGTCATACTGGTGCTAGATCTTGTTTTAATGAAAATTCCGCTAAGGGATTTCTTTATAAACTTGAAGAAACGATTTCACAACGAATTGATACTGATGATATGAACTCATATACCAATACCATTTTTAAAAAAGGTATCAATAAAATAGCACAAAAAGTAGGTGAGGAAGCTGTAGAATTGGTCATAGAAGCCAAAGATAACAATATAGACTTATTTCAAAATGAAGCTGCCGATTTATTATACCATTTTTTAATACTCTTAAAAGCTAAAAATATGAAACTTCAAGACATAGAAACCATTTTAGAAGCAAGGTATCAAAAAAAATCAAATGAATAAGATTAAAACAAAATGTTGTTTGAAATTTTATTAAGAACTCTTTTTTAATTTGCTATTCTTTCGCCAATTTGTTGTCGCCACATTGCAAAATACAATCCCTTTTGACTAATAAGTTCAGCATGATTGCCTGTTTCAACGATGTGCCCTTTTTCTAATACATAAATTTTATCGGCTTGCATAATGGTACTTAAACGATGGGCTATAATAATTGTAATTTTATCTTTAAAATTTGAAATATTTTGAATTGTTTGCGTCAAAATACCTTCAGTCAAACTATCCATTGCGGATGTGGCTTCATCTAAAATAAGCAATTCTGGATTTCTTAACAATGCACGAGCAATTGCAAGGCGCTGTTTCTCGCCACCACTTAATTTAATACCCCCTTCACCTATGTACGAATTAATGCCTAAATCCGATTTGTTTAAAATACTTTGGCAATTAGCCATTTGTAAAGCTAACTCCATACTTTTAAGTGTAGCCTCAGGATTTACAAATAATAAATTATCTTTTATAGTGCCGGCAAATAATTGTGTATCTTGTGTAACAAAACCAATTTTGGTTCTAAAATGTTCAATATGAATTAATTTAGAATCAATATCATTATATTTTATTTGTCCTTCAACAGGTTGATATAAACCAACTAATAACTTAACCAATGTAGTTTTACCTGCACCGGAAGGTCCTACAAAGGCAATGGTTTCACCTTTTTTAACATCAAATAAAATTGACTTTAAAGCATCGGTTTGCATGGTCTGATGTTTAAAACTAACATGTTCAAATTTTAAATTGAAAATTTGAGGTAGTTTTATCGCATCTTTACTTATGATTTCTTGAGGTAATTTCATTAATTTATCAAAATTTATAAGTGAGGCTTCAGCTTCTCGGTAGTTCATAATAATTTGCCCTAGTTCTTGCAAAGGACCAAAAATAAAAAAGCTATAAAATTGTAGTGAAATCATTTCACCAATTGTAAGCTGACCCTTAAAAATCAAATACACCAAAACAAACACAATAATTTGTCTTAACATATTTACTAAAGTACCTTGAATAAAACTTAAACTTCTAATCCTTTTAACTTTTTGAAGTTCTAATTCAAGAATTTGGTAGGTATTTAAATTAAGTCGGTTTATTTCTTGTTCTACCAAACCGACGCTTTTAATAAGCTCAATATTTCTTATAGATTCTGTAGTAGAACCGGCTAATCGATTGGTTTTATATAATATTTTTTTTTGTATTTTTTTGATTTTTTTACTGAGGTAATTGGTTATTAAACTTAATAAAGCAGAACCCAAAACAAAAACAGGTATAATAATCCAATTTAGATGAATAGCATAAATTGTAACAAAAATGACGCTTATAATGATACTAAATAGGATATTAATAAAAGAAATAATAAATTTTTCAGTATCAGCCCTAACTTTAGTTAACGATGAAAGCGTTTCGCCACTACTTTTGTTTTCGAATTGCTGGTAAGGAAGGTACATCAATTTTTGTAAACCATCTGTAAATATTTTTGCACCAAATTTTTGGGTTAGTAAATTTACAAAATAATCTTGAAATGCTTTCGCAATTCTACTTACCATGGCCGTACAAATCAATAAACCAATAATTTCTAAAACACCAAAGATAAACGATTTTTCATCTCGGTTAATACCTTGTTTATCCATAAACGGATTTTTTGCAAATTCATCAATTAATTTTCCAAATAACATAGGGTCGAACAACGAAAAAATTTGATTGATCGCCGCTAAGATGAGGGCTACAAAAAGAATAGATTTAAAAGGTTTTAAATAGTGGTAAATAATTTTCATGAAAAATAAATTTGTTTATGATTGTTTTATGTGATTCGATTGGGAATATATTTGTGTTAATTTTTGAAACAGTTGATTACCAATGTATCCAAGACATAGTCCTAGCAACATGCCTCCTATAATATCAGTTGGATAATGAATACCAACATAAATTTGACTGTAAGAAATTAAAGCCGCCCATAAAAAAAATAAACAGGCATATTTTTTAAAATAAGGTTTAAAAGTAGCAAAAAAGAAAAATCCAATGCCAAAATGGTTTGAAGCATGCGAAGACGTGAAACTATAACCTGTACTTGGGCATGGAATTAGTAACCGCACATGTTCTTTAAAATCAGGATTGACACATGGTCTTAAACGCTCAACTAACGGTTTAATTACAAAACTGCTGATTACATCGCACCCTGCTATAACAACTATAACACATAAAAGCCAAAGCCATATTTTTTTTTTATAAAAATAAATTGCTAAGGCTATTAAAATAATATACAATGGTAACCAATTATTTGCGTAACGAAGTTCAGGAAATACAATATCACCAATCTGAAACACCAATTTTTGATTTATTAAATCGAAAAAATAAGTATCAAACCTGTTTACTTTCATTAACATATTATGCTTTTAAGACTCTTTTAGCATATAAATATCGGGTAAATTCCTACCTTTACCATTAAAATCTAAACCATATCCTACTATAAAACGCTCTTCGATGGTGAATCCTAAAAAATCTGCGGAAATTTCTTTATGTTCTAAACGCACAGGTTTTTGAAGTAAGGCACATATTTTAATAGAAGCAGGTTCTTGCTCTTTTAAACTTTGCACAAAATAATTTAAGGTTTTACCTGTTTCAATAATATCTTCAATAACAATAATATGTTTATTTTTAATAGAGGTTTCTAAACCAATGGCACTAATAATTTTTCCAGTTGATTGTAATCCAACATAAGACGCTAATTTTACAAATGAAATATGAATATCAATTTTATTCATCGCTTTAAATAAATCCGCAGCAAACATAAACGACCCATTCAAAATACATATAAAAAATAGTTCTTTATCTTTGGCATAATCTTCAATATCCTTAGCAATGTCCACTACCCTTGATTGAATGTCGTCTTTTAATAAATATTTTTCAAATACCTTATCAAAAATTTGAATTGTTTTTTCCATAATTATTTTTTATGTTTTTTTAAATATATAATATCATCTTTATTAAATATATGTTCGGCGCTTACTTTATTATATTTCATTAATTTTTTAAGTTTTACACCTTCTTCTTGCGAAAATTGCCAAATAGATTCTGTTTCTTGCGTTTTTACAGCATGAAAGGCACCTTTATTGGCTTTAGATTCAATAAATAAAATTTGGTCTTGCTCAGTAAAATCCAAATTTGAAGCCAAATCATTATATTTATAAATACTCTGAAGTGAAATGCCATATTTATCTGCAACCCCAATTAAAGCAGTGCCTTTGGGAACAAAGGTAGCTTTTCGATGATTGATTTTAATTAATTTATAAAATAAGGTATTAATGTCTCCTTGATTGTAATGCGAATGGTCGTGCAAATTTATGTCACTGCCATTATTATCTATAGTATTAAACTCTTCGTGAATAGCAATTTTTTCAGACGTTTTTTTTACAATATGGTAATCTATGCGTGTACTCTCCGGCTTCGTTTCTGTTTTTAAAGATAATTGTTTAATAGAATCAGATTCATCTTTCAAAAAACTATCTAAAGCCATTTTGTTTTTCATTAAATAAAACCCCGTAACAGAATATTGATGGAGTTCAAAATTTTGAATCAATGCCAGAATCCTATCTGGATATTGTTGATTTGTAGCATAATTAGCTTGTAATAACCCAAAAGCCCATGCCGTATCGTCTAAAGGATTGAGTTCAAATAAACGGGCGTAGCGCTTATTGTTTTTTAAAAAATTGGAGTGGTCAATAAACGATTCGGTTACAGAGGCATATTTTCTAAAACATTCTTGGGCTTCATCATCATCGTAAAATATTTTTTCACCTAACCAATTCGATTTACATTTGATGCCAAAATGATTATTCGATTTTTTAGACAAATCGCTATTACCAGCACCAGACTCTAATATACCTTGCGCTAATTTGATAGACGCAGGGACACCTGTTCGGGTCATTTCATAAACTGCCAATTTTTGATACATAGAAATATAATCGATAACATTCGTATTTAAAGATTGCCCCAAACATTTAAAAGTTCCCAAAAAAACAAAAACTATAAATAGTGTTCTAGTCATTTTTTCTTAATTAACAATAAACCATCGCGTATTGGTATCGTAATATTTTCTATATCTGGATGTTGTAAAGTAAATTGATTAAAAGCCCTTATCCCTTTAACATTGTTTTGATTATTATTTAAGTCAAAAATGTCACCATGAAAAAAAATATTATCAACTATAATTAACCCTTTCGGTGCCAATTTTGGTAAAACTAATTTTATATAGTTTATATAATTGGCTTTATCGGCATCTATAAAAACGATGTCAAAACTAAAATGTAAACGAGGTATGATGTCTAAGGCATTTCCTAAATGTAAATAAATTTTAGAAGAAAATGGTGAAAGCTGTATGTTTTTTGACGCATCAGTAAAATTTTGTGGGTCTAATTCTATACTATTAACTTGCCCATCTGTATCTAAACCCTCGGCTAAAGCCATCGCACTCATCCCCAAAAAAGTACCTATATCTAAAACATATTTGGGTTTTATTAAGGTACTAAAAAATCGTAAATATTGGGCTTGTAAATAAGACGATTGCATCTTTGCCCTTGGATGCGCGTGCCCAATATCGTCCAAATTTTTAAAATATTGTGGTAGCTGAGACGATTGGTTTTCTATAAAAGATTCTATAAGTGGTGAAAGTACTTGAAACATTTATAACGATTTTTTTCTAAACATTGATACCAACCATAAACCCATAAAAGTTAGCAACCCATTTAAAAATAGTATTTCTAACCCAAAACGGTAATCTTTAAATAAAAACTTTTGAGACTCTTCAAGTAAGAAACACAAGGCTGGACTTAAAATACAAATTAAAAAAACGAGCCGTGAATTGATTTTTTTATTTAAAATAATGCCGAAACAAAATAAACCTAAAATTGGTCCGTAGGTATAGGTAGCTATTCGTAAAATGATGGTTATCATCTCGTTATTCTTTAACCAATAAAATACCATGATGCATACAAGAAAAATAAGCGTAAAAACAAAATGAACTTTTTTACGTAATGTAATTTGGTCAGTATCCGATAAGTTTCTATTTTTAATACGTAATAAATCGATACAACAAGAAGATGTTAAAGCGGTTAAAGCGCCATCGGCACTAGGAAAAAGTGCTGATATTAATGCCACTAAGAAAATTATTGACATAAAACCTGGTAAATAATTCATAACCACAGTTGGAAAAATGGTGTCACCACTTAAAATACCGCCTTCATTATTTAAAATATGATTCTTGATACAAAATAAATGCAAAACGCCACCTAAAATTAAAAATAAAATAATAACAATCACTACCAAAAAACCAACTACAATGATATTTAAAGTAGCTTTCTCTTTTGTTTTAACAGAAATATTCTTTTGCATCATCTCTTGGTCCATCCCAGTCATTGTAACCGCAATAAGCATCCCAGCAATAATCTGTTTGCCTAAAAAGAGAGGGCTATTATAATCAGTATTATACCAATTATTGGCAATTTTATGCACTGGATATTGAATTTTGAACTCTTTGAAGATATCTAAAATGGATAAATCTAACTTATTTAAAATAAAAAATATACAAAAAATAAGTCCAAATAACATACAAAATGTTTGAAGAGTATCCGTCCAAATGATGGTTTTAACCCCACCTTTTTGGGTATAAAGCCAAATCATTAATAAAATAATAAATGTGGTAACAACAAAAGGAACCTGTAAACGGTCTAATATAATAATTTGTAAAATTTTTATAACTAAATAAAGCCGAGCTGTAGCACCTAAGACGCGCGAAATAATAAAAAAAATAGCACCAGTTTTATACGCCTGAACACCAATGCTCGTCTCTAAAAATTTATAGATAGACGTGACATTAAACTTATAATAAATAGGAATTAAAACATAACCAATAATAAAATACCCAATAAGATAACCAATTGCAATTTGAAAATATGCAAAGCCATGACTACCGATAGTACCAGGTACACTTATAAAAGTGATACCACTTAGGCTTGTACCAATCATCCCAAATGCAACAATATACCAACGGCTATTTTTTGTGCCTACAAAAAAACTTTCATTGGTACTATGTTTGCCTGTAATAAATGCCACACAATATAGAATTCCAAAATATAAAACTAAAATGAGACATAAAAAATAAGGATTCATAAATTTAAAATGGTTTTTTAATGATTATTTTTTTTAAGGGAACAATTTTTTTTATAGATTTTAAAGTATCGTTTTTTAAAATATTCGTTTTTAAAGTATCCGTTTTTTGATTATTAACTGAGTCCTGATTATTTATAGTATTTATAGTATTTTGATTGGTATTTGTATCTTGAGGATTTATATTTGAAATAATTTTTTGAGGCGAATTGTTATTTAAATTGGATTGTTTTACGCCTATAGGTTTTATTAATTGCTGTTTTATTCCTAACGACTTGGGAAAATTTTGTAAAGATGGGTCGGGTAAGTTTAAGTCTTTAATATCTAAAGAAGGTTTTTGTTCTAATTCCCGGCTTGGCTGGATAATAGATGGATGAGGTGCCGCACCCGTGCTACCTTGTATAATAATCGATAAATCCACCCGCCTATTTAATGCCCTACCATCTTTTAATAAATTTGAAGCAATGGGCTTGGTATATGAATACCCCTTTACCACAATGTTTTTGACAGATAATTTACTTTTTTGAGTTAAAAAGTTTTTAACACTATTTGCCCGCTGATACGAAAGGTTGAGATTATAGTTATAATTTCCAACTGTGTCGGTATTCCCTTCTAATAAAATGGACACATTCGGGATGCCTTCTAATTTTTTTATGATATTTATTAGTTTGGTTTTAGTTGCAGCTAGTAGGCTAAATTTAGCTGTTTCAAAATAGAATCTATTACCTATTTTTAAAAGTTCTAAATTATAATCCGGGCAACCATAATTGCTTTTTAAACCAGGCACATCTGGACATAAGTCGTCGTCATCAGAAACGGAATCGTGGTCCTTATCCGGTGGCGGACAACCAAAATAGCGAGCAATGCCTTTTTGATATGGACACGAATCCTCAGCATCAATAATGCCATCCATATCGGTATCAGGCGGCGGACAACCTCTAAACTTCTTCAACCCTTTTACAGTTGGACATTTATCTATTTCATCGTTTATGCCATCGCCATCGGTATCAGGAATCGGACAACCTTTATATCGTTTTAAACCAGGCGTAGTGGGGCACATATCCGCAGTATCCAAAATGCCATCTTTATCTTTATCGCCTACCTTGGGTTTCTCATTTTTAATCCTCTTCCATTTTGGTAAAAATACTTTATTAATAGGTGCATACATATTAATGGTATAAACATTGTGGTTGATGGCATTATTATTAACTGCTATTTTATTATTGATACTCGTATTTATAAAAACATCTTTATAAACATGAAACTGAAGCCCTAAACTCACGGGAAAATAAGGCTCCCAACTACCGCTTTCATAATATGATAACGCCACACCGCCCCCAATATAAGGTGTTACCAAATACTTATTGGGAAGTAATTTAGCAAGGATACTAAAATCTAAAGTACCATAAAAACGTCTTGGACTGGCATTGGGGTAACTATTAGACGATTGAACAAATGGTCTGTTTTTAACAAACATTAAATCAATACCCCCTTGAAAATCAATATGGTTGTTGATTTTTTTTACAAGATTTAGTCCCAAGGCAATGGGATAATTTTCTAAAAAATTCGTATTAATATTATTGGTTGCAAGCGCATCCGATAATCCAAACTGTCTAACATATTCAGGTGTGTAAAAATCATACCCACTTAGCTTGACCCCAATAAATAAATTATCGAAGATGGACCTTTGTTTTTGAATACTGTCATTATATTTTTCTAAAGGGGTCATTTTATAAAAAATAGTATCCCTATATTTGGGCATTTTTTTGTTTTTTAAACTTAAATTTAAACTATATTTAAGTTTTGATGATTTTTGAAGGTCGATACCAGGTACTAGGGGTGTTGTAGATTCGCTGGATGACGTTTGGGAATTAGTATTTTGGTTTTCATTGGGCGATGAATTGGTAGATTGAGCACATAAAAATATTGGTAACAAACAAAAATAAAATATAATAATTCTCTTCATAACTGTTATTCTTTGTTTTTAGAATTTGGAGTTAAAGAAACTACTTTTACTTTTAAAACACCTTTATGAATAAAATTTAAAAGTTGCGCACCTTTTTTAGACAAATCGATGATCCTGCCTTTTAAGAGCATTTTAGGATGCATTCTATCGTTGATGAGAACTTTTATGGTATCATTATTTTTAAAATTAATAACATGTACCCATGTATTTAATGGAAAAATATTGGAAGCCGCTGTTAACTTATTTTGGTCAAAAATACTACCCGAAGCTGTTTGTCTCCCTTGAAATTTTTCATGATAAAAGCTTGCCATCCCTTCAGCAACTTTAATACTATCTCCAATATAATATGTTTTATATTGTTTTTTATAGATTTTTTTTGAAGTTTTTTTTGAAACATTCTTTGAGGTTTTTTTTGAAGTTTTCTTTGAAGATGTAAATGTAAGAGCTAATGAATCATTTAAAGAGGGGTAGGATATCGTGTGTAATATTTTATTTGTAGGTGTTATGTTTTCAAAATTATTATGTGATGTTGATGTTGAATAAAAAATTAATTCTGCATCTAAACACTTGTCAGGAAGCGGGAGGCTCGAAAAAAAAATATAATATGGAACAAAAATTTTACACATATTATTATTTTTTAAAAATCTTTGGAATATTTTGATTGATAAGCATCAGGTCGGCAAGTACAATAGCTGTAACGGCTTCTAATACCACAGGAACTCTTAACGCAATACACAAATCATGGCGTCCTTTTATAGAAAAATGTTCTTTTTGATTCGTTTTTAAATTAATCGAATTTTGAATTTTTGGCGTTGAAGAAGTAGGTTTTACAACCACTCTAAAAATAAGATTTTGACCTGTAGTCAACCCTCCAAGGATCCCACCAGCGTGGTTCGTTGCACTAGCGCCCAAAGGATTATCAAAACTATCATTATGTTGACTTCCAAACATCTTGGCTGCCATAAATCCACTACCAAATTCAATACCTTTTATTGCCGGAATAGCAAAAACAAGATGACTAATTAACGATTCTACGGAATCAAAAAAATGGTCTCCTAAACCAATTGGAAGCCCTGATGCCATACATTCTACAATACCGCCAATGGTATCTTTTTCCTTAATGGCTTTATTTAAGCCTAATTCTAAATTCGTCTCTCCACCAATTTCTAAAAGAGTTGCTTTAACGGTAATATTGGGCATTAATTTTTTTGCTAAAATCCCCGCTGCTACTAAACCAACAGTAAGGCGACCACTAAAATGTCCGCCGCCTCGATAATCGTTAAAACCACCATATTTAATACTGGCTGTAAGGTCGGCATGCCCAGGACGCGGAATTGCTATACTTTCAGCGTAGTCGGTACTGCGTGTATTGGTATTTTCAAATTCTATAAAGATTGGAGCACCAGTTGTATGCCCATTAAAAACTCCTGTTTTTATCAGTGGCTTATCGGGTTCTTGTCGGGGTGTTGTTCCTTTCTGAACCCCGCCTTTTCTACGTTGTAAATCAATTTGAAAATCCTCCACATCTATTGGAAGCCCGGCTGGGCAACCGTCAATACATACGCCCACAATTAAACCATGCGATTCCCCAACTATAGATATTCTAAATAAAGTCCCAAATGTATTCATTAAAGTAAACTATATTTCAACTATTATAAATTATTTTACCCACAAATTTAACTTAAATTATGCAATTAATTTACAAATGTTAATATTTTTTTAAAAAACACCTTTTTTAAGGAATATTTTTGGAATTTTACTTACTATTTATATATTTTAACACGATGGCAAGTTAATATGTTAAGTATTACTTAATTTATTAACACATGATACTTTATAAATTCAAATTAAATTTTTGCGCTGTTTTTTGTGCAATGTCGTAACCAGCATCAGCATGTCGAATGACGCCTAAGCCCGGATCGTTTCGTAAAACCCGTTTGAGCCTTTTTTCTGCCTCAACACTCCCATCAGCCACAATAACCATGCCGGCATGAATACTATAGCCTATGCCAACGCCACCGCCATGATGCAAACTTACCCAACTAGCCCCACCCGCTGTATTTATTAAGGCATTTAAAATTGGCCAATCTGCCACCGCGTCCGACCCGTCTAACATGTTCTCGGTTTCTCTATTAGGACTGGCTACCGAACCAGTATCTAAATGGTCTCTGCCTATAACAATTGGTGCTGAAATTTTGCCTGAAGCCACCGCTTCATTAAAGGCTAACCCAGCCAACTCTCGTTCGCTCTGACCTAACCAACAAATACGAGCTGGTAATCCTTGAAATTTAATTTTTTCTTCTGCTAACTGCATCCAACGCTGTAGAGATAAATTATTGGGAAACAATTCTTTTATAATGGTATCTGTAATTTTAATATCTTCAGAATTTCCACTTAATGCTACCCATCTAAACGGACCTTTCCCTTCGCAAAATAAAGGTCGAATATAGGCGGGTATAAAACCCGGAAAATCAAAAGCATTTTTTAAACCTTCTTGTAAAGCAATACCTCGAATATTATTGCCATAATCAAACGTTATAACCCCTTGTTGTTGAAAGTACAACATCAATTCTACGTGTTTTTTAATACTTAAACAGCTACGCTTTAATAAGGTTTCAGGGTCTTTGTTTTTTAAGGATTGTACTTCTTGCAAATTCAACCCTTCAGGATGATACCCATGAAGTGGGTCGTGGGCAGAGGTTTGGTCGGTTAAAATTTCAAAATCTAAGTTATGATATTTAAAATATTCTAAAAGTTCAAGCGCTGTACAGCATACACCAATACTTAAAGGAACTCGTTTCAATTTGGCTTCAAATGCCCAATTTACTGCTTCTTTAATGGATACGGTAGATTTATCTAAGTAGTGCGTTGTGAGGCGTTTTTGAATTCGGGTAGGGTCTATCTCGGCAATAATTGTTACACCGTCATTCATGGTTACAGCAAGTGGTTGCGCACCGCCCATGCCTCCTAAACCCGCCGTTAAAGTAATCGTTCCTTTTAATGTACCTCCAAAATGCTTGTTGGCAATTGCCGAAAATGTTTCATAAGTACCTTGTACAATTCCTTGAGAACCTATGTAAATCCATGACCCAGCTGTCATTTGCCCATACATCATTAAACCTTTTTTCTCTAATTCATTAAAATGTTGCCAATTTGCCCAATGAGGTACTAGTTGACTATTAGAAATTAATACCCTCGGGGCATCAGGATGCGTTTCAAGAATGGCCACTGGCTTCCCACTTTGAATTAATAAAGTTTCGTTGTTTTCTAATTTTTGCAAACATTGTTTTATCTTTTCTAAACAGGTTTGATTTCTTGCCGCTTTGCCTCTACCACCATAAACTATAAGTTCCTCTGGTAATTCGGCTACATCTGGGTGTAAATTATTTTCTAACATCCTTAGGGCGGCTTCTTGAATCCAACCCTTACAGCGTAGCATTTGTTTCATAGTATTATTTTAATTGAATAAAAGTTCATCATAAGCAGATTTTAATTCATTATAAGCATGGTTATCTTTTAATTGTTTTGCTAATTTCATGCCCTCTTCGTAATAAAAAATGGCAGATTTTTCATCTTGTAGCTGTTCTAAAAGTTTGGCAAGGTGATAATAAGAACCTAAATAATTTGGATTATATTTTAAGACAGATAAAAAACAGTCCTTAGCTTGTTCATAATTATTAATTTTCAGGTGTTCTAAAGCAAGGGCATGTAATAAAAAAGAATCCATAGGTTTCTCTTCGAGAAGTTGGGAAAGTATTTTAATTTTATTGTCCATAATAAATTTTTAGCAAAAATAATAAAGTATTTTCAGATTATTATTTTTCAACATAAATATCTTTACTTGAATTTTCAAAAAGAACATGAGGCAAAAATTTTGCGATAACCGCATGTACTTTATTCATAAAACCTGGTATAATTTCGATGGCTTTTCGGTTTAAATTTTTATAAATAATTTCAGCAACCTCTTGGGCGTCCATATTAAATTTTTGTCCTAATTTTATAGCTTTGGCGTTTGTAATTTGAGCTTTTGTCATAAAATTAGAATGAGTACCCCCTGGTGTAACGATTTTAATTTTTAAATTGGGATTCTGGTTTTCTCGGGCGATACCAATCGTAAATGAACGCACAAACGATTTGCTACCAGCATAAACCGACATCCCCGGTATGGCATGAAAGGCTGTTGTACTACCAATATTAATTAAATATTTGGGAGTTGAACACAGAGCATATTTATCTATAAATAATTTAGAAAAATGAATTAAAGTAAGCACATTTACCTGAATTAAATTGTGATAGTCTTTATAAGAATATTTTTCAAAACGACCACTTAAACCATAACCAGCATTATTAAATAAATAATCAATGTCTATTTTGTCTAACTCAAGTCTTTCAAAAATTTCCTTTGCAACGTGCTCATAACTTAAATCGTAACAATAATAATGAGATTTTACTTGGTAATTTTGTTGAATAAATTGACAAATTTCTATAAGTTTTTGTTCATTTTTAGCAATAAGTAATGTAGGAATTTTGTTTTTAGCTAAAGTTAAGGCGAGTTGTTTGCCAATTCCAGAACTTGCACCTGTTATTAGGGCGTAACCCATGTTATTTAACTTTATGGGCAAATTTGTGATAAAAGGGCGTTCTACTTTTAGCGTGTTTAAGTTTAACCTTGCCAGTAATCATTGGAATATACATCACACGTCTGCGGCTGGCTTCGCCAACTAAAGGCGATTGCTTTACACGATGCCATAAACGACCGTCATGCACTGTTAAATCACCAGCTTGAATATCAAACCCTACCTCTCTAGGGTCGTCAGAATTATCTAAAAAATACTTTTTAGCAAATAAAAGCTTAAATAAACTTTGATTTTGAGTACCTGGAATCACTCTTAAGCCTCCATTTTGGAATAAACAATTGTCTAAATGAATGCCTACATTTAACATGGGCATTATTTTTTGAAATAAAAATAAATCTCTGGGGCTATCGGTATGCCAACCCATTTGCGAAAAATTTGAATTAGGCGTGTTAATATAGTTATTAATTACCAAACCGTCTTTTTCATTTTCGCCAATTCTTCCTTGATACGGATGCATAAACTTAATAGTTTCAAGGAGCCGAGGATCATGTAAAATATTTTTTAAGGCTTGACTATAATGCGATCCAAAACACATTCTTTGAATATTAGGTGTACCATCCTCATTTTTACCAAATTTTAAAGGTGTACCATTAATTTTTGTGGTATTATTGGCAAGAAAATCTTGTTCAATTCTAGAAATTTCGTCTAAATAAAGTTTTACTTGCTCCTTATTTAAAAAATTTCTAAATAAAATAACGCCGTGTAATTTAAAAAAATTTAGTTGTTCATCATCTAAATGATTAATTAATTTAAAATTACTTTCCCATTTTTGCATTTAAAAATGTATTTTTGCAAAATTAATTAAAATTATTTAAAAATCAAAAAAAATGTTAATTTTTTTTTTTAAAACCAACTTTTGTAAATGAAAATTAGGTATTTTTTATTGTTAATTAGTTATTTTTTTGTTTTTCAATTGAAAACTCAAATAAATGATTTCAATATAAAAAATGATAATATTTCAACCCCAATACAAAATTTAAATCGTTATGATTCTTTAATAAAAGAAATAAATAGACGAAAAATAATAAAAATCAGGAATCCACAAAACAGATTATTAGTTTTACCAGCGGTTGCATTTTCGCAAGAAACCAATTTAGTTTTTGGGTTTGCTGGTATTAAAACTTTTGTAGCATCTAAAAAGGATTTGCAATCAAGGACGTCTAATATCAGTTTACTTGGGTTGTATTCGCTTAATAAAAATTATTTTATTTATTTAAAGGGAACTCAATATTATAATAAAGAACGCATAATTTTTAACCATGATTTTAGTTTTAGTACAATTTACACAAAATTTTGGGGTCTGGGGAATAGAACTAATAATCTAATTTATGATCGTTTATCTTTTGAATTAGCGTCCTTTGAAGGGAATTTATTATTTAAAACAATAAAAAAATATTATATTGGTTTCAATTTTGATTTACAAAAAGAATTTAAATATAAATATAATGATAGTGGACTATTTTTTAAAAGCTTTCCAACCCTTATAAATAATAAAGGTCAAAAAATTTTTGGATTAGGTCCGGTATTGGCTTTTGATACAAGAAACGATGCCAATTATCCCAGCAAAGGTAGTTTTATTAAACTGAGTAACCTTATCTATAGTACATATTGGGGTTCTGACGTTAATATTTTAAATTTTGAATGTGATATTAGAAAGTTTATATCATTTAAAAAGCAACGCATTATTGCTTTACAATTAAATCTAAAATTAAATTTTGGCGAAACGCTGAGCTATAGAAGATATGCACGTTTAGGAGGAATCATGAATGGAAGGGGGTATTTTGATGGTAGATTTACAGATAACCATTTTGTAAATATTCAAGGTGAATACAGAACCAACCTAAAAATAATTAAAATTAATAAAGATTGGCCTAAAATTGTAGTTTTTGGAAGTGTTGGAGATGTTTTTAAATACCTAAGTGATTTAAAATTTAAGTTATTAAAAACTGCTTTTGGCATTGGTTTAAGAGTACCTTTATTAAAATATCAAACCTTGTATTTACGCATAGATCTTGGATTTAATAATTGGGATAAAACCTTAAGCCCACCTATAGTAAATTTTGCAGAAGCCTTTTAATGATTTATGATTATTGCAAGGTGTCTGCATCTAGGGTCGTGCGTGCTTTTTTTTCAATAACTTTATAGTATTTAATAGGTGTTTTTGTCGTAGGTTTTATAGGTGCTGGTAAAGTTGAAGGGAACACAATTGGGCTATTATTAGGACAAGGGATAAATTCTAATTGAGAATTTACATGTGATTTTGATATGGAGACGTTGGAGGCATTTGAATTCTGTAGAGGCTTTTTCTTTTTAGAAACTTTATAAGGCATTTCAATAATGTTATTTTCAATATCTAAAAAATTAATTTTATCGTCTAATTTAACTAAAAAAACGTTACCATCACCGCAAGTAAAATTATTTTTTAAATTTGAAGACGTATAATTTCCTTTGATAACTAATTTTTGAGACGTGCTTTTTACATGTAAATTACAAATCATTAAGCATGAATTGTTGTCATCATCGTAATTTGATTGTAATAATTTATATTCAGAAAGGATGATAGAATTAAAAGAATCTATTAATGAAAGACTTGCCATGGCTTTACCAAAATAATTTTGTTTGTTCTTTGCAACGGTTATAGCGCGGTATCCTTTAATTTTGTGATTTTGGATATAAACATCAAAATCGTATAGGTTCGGACTTTTTAAGTTTTCGGCATCTAAAGGTACAATATAGCCCCTCCAATGACCTTCTAAGGGCATTTGAGTATGCCCCCAAATCCTTATAAAAAGGCAAAAAACCACACTTAAAATAATTTTCACAGGTTAAAGTTAAGGAACTCTTTTAAAAAAAATCTTAAAAAATTCATAAAAAACAATTTATTACAACAAAATTTTGTAACTTTGCACTTGTTATGATCGTAGTAAAGTATAATTTTTAATGATACAAGTAAGTTTTCCAGATGGCAATATTAAAACTTTTCATAAAGGTATAACTGCTTTAGAAATTGCCGAATCGATTAGTAATCAATTATCAAAGAAAGTATTAGTAGCACAATTTAACGATAATTTTATAGATGTTTCTACAAGTTTAAACCAAGATGGGGCTATCAAATTTTATACTTGGCAAGACAGTAAAGGTAAGGAAACGTTTTGGCACTCGTCTGCCCATTTGATGGCCGAGGCTATTGAAAGTTTATTTCCTGGTGTGCAGTTTTGGGTTGGTCCACCACTTGAACAAGGCTTTTATTATGATATCGACTTTGGCGATCATAAACTAAACGAAGCCGAATTACAACTTATTGAAGATAAAATAAATGTATTATTACAAACCCCAAGCCAATATATTCGAAAACAAAGTTCTAAAAAAGAAGCTCTTGAATATTTTACTGCAAAAGGAGATGTGTATAAATTAGACTTATTACAAAAATTAGAAGACGGGCAAATTAGTTTATATACCCAAGGAAACTTTACCGATTTATGTAGAGGTCCTCATATTCCCAATACAAGTTTTATAAAATTTGTTAAACTAAATTCTATTGCCGGCGCTTACTGGAAAGGTGATGAAAAAAATAAAATGCTAACTCGAATTTATGGCATAAGCTTTCCTAATAAAAAAGAACTGGATGACTATCTTTTATTACAAGAAGAAATAAAAAAACGCGACCACCGTAAAATTGGTAAGGATTTAAGTATTTATACTTACGATGATGATATCGGACCCGGCTTAGTTTTGTGGATGCCCAATGGTGCAGCTATTATTGAAGAGCTCGAAAAATTAGCTAAGGATACCGAGCAAGCTCAAGGATATAAAAGAGTTGTAACACCCCATATTGCCAAAGAAAATTTATATATAACCAGCGGACATTTGCCATACTATAAAGAAAGTATGTTTCCGCCTATGGTATTAGATGGTACAAATTATTACCTAAAAGCAATGAATTGCCCACATCATCATAAAATTTTTGCGGCAGAACCTAAAAGTTATAAAGATTTACCTTATAGGCTTGCCGAATACGGCACTTGCTATCGTTACGAACAGAGTGGCGAACTTTTTGGTTTGATGCGGGTACGATGTTTACATATGAATGATGCGCATATTTATTGTTCAAAATCGCAATTCGCTTCTGAATTTAAACTTGTAAACGACTTGTATTTATATTATTTTAATATTTTTAAGATAGAAAAATACGTTATGCGGCTTAGTTTACACAATCCAGCTAAATTAGGACAAAAATATGTAAATGAACCGGAACTGTGGAAAGAAACCGAAGATATGGTTCGTCAAGTGCTTATCGAAACCCAAACTCCTTTTGTTGAGGTACAAGATGAAGCCGCTTTTTATGGACCAAAAATTGATGTGCAAATTTTTAGCGCCATTGGGCGTGAATTTACCTTAGCTACAAATCAAGTTGATTTTTCACAAGGTAGAAGTTTTAATTTAAAATTTACTAATTACGAAAATCAACCCGAAACTCCGCTCATTATTCATCGAGCGCCACTTGGCACCCACGAACGTTTTATTGGTTTTTTATTAGAACATTTTGCTGGAAGATTGCCGGTTTGGCTTACACCTATCCAAATTAAAGTGCTACCAATTAGTGACAAATATAGCCAGTTGGCTCAAGACTTTTTGCAAAAATTATTACAAAATGGTATAAGAGCTGAATTAGATTCAAGAAACGAAAAAATTGGCAAAAAAATCAGAGATGCAGAACTATTAAAAATTCCTTATATGGCTATTTTGGGAGAAAAAGAACTTGAACAGGGAACGGTTTCTATTCGGCAACACGGTACTAACGACAATAAATCCTGTTCGCCAGATGATTTTATTGCCGAATTAAAAACCAGTATCAATCAAAAATTATAATTATTAAATTAAATAAAAAGAATGGCTCAATCAAGAATTTTTAATGTCTTAAATAGAATCCCCAAAAAAGAGGATGAACACCGAATTAATGAAAAAATAACGTCTTATGAAGTGCGATTAGTTGGTAGCAATGTTGAAATGGGAGTCTATCCTATTGAAAAAGCCAAACGCATGGCTCAAGACCTAGAACTTGATTTAGTAGAAATTTCACCCAATATTAATCCCCCAATTTGTAAGATTATAGATTATAAAAAGTTTTTATACGAAAAAAAGAAAAAAGAAAAGGAAGTAAAATCTAACGCCAAAACCAGCGAAGTAAAAGAAATTCGCTTTACACCTGGCACCGATGACCACGATTTTGAATTTAAATGCAAACATGCTGAAAAATTTCTTAAAGATGGTAATAAAGTGAAAGCTTTTGTACAATTCAAAGGCAGAGCGATTATGTTTCAAAGCAGAGGTAATTTATTACTTTTAAAATTTGCTGAAAGACTTACCGAGTTTGGTCAGTTAGAAAATATGCCAAAATTAGATGGTCGTAAAATGAATGTAATGCTATCACCAAAAACCAATAAAAAGAAAGTGTAATGGCGGTTAATATTGAAGCCTATTTTTCAATTTTAAATCAAGCCCAAGCCAAACACGCACAACTTATCGTTGTTTCAAAAAAACAAACCGTTCAAGATATCAAAATTTTATATGATTTAGGACATCGAGATTTTGGAGAAAACTACGTACAAGAATTACAAGAAAAACAAACGCAATTACCCCAAGATATTCGATGGCATTTTATTGGTCATTTACAAACAAATAAGTTAAAATATATTGCACCTTATATCTATTTAATTCAAAGTATAGACTCTTTGAAATTAATGTTTGAATTGCATAACCAAGCTTTAAAATGCCATCGTAAAATCCCTTTTTTAATTGAATATAAAATTTCACAAGAACCCACTAAAGCTGGGGCAGATACAAAAACCTTAGAGATGTTATTGGGGCATCTTACCCAGTGCCCAAATATCCATTGTCAAGGGTTTATGGGTATGGGAAGCGTCACGCATGATGACGAGGTAACTAAAAATGAATTTAAAATAATATCCTCGAAATTTTTAGAACACCAATCACAAGAATTATCCATATTAAGCTTAGGAATGAGTAACGACTACAAATTAGCCTTGAGTTATCATTCTAATATGATACGAATTGGAAGTTTAATTTTTGGTAACAGATGATTGAAAAAATTACACTATTTTTGGTATAGATTGCTGTTTTAATAGTTTAATTTTCTGTAATCTCTCGTAGTTTATTGATTACGTTTTCAACAATTTTATCTGGACAACTAGCACCACTTGTAATTAAAACTTTTAGAGGTCGGTGGGGTGGTAAATAATTATCAATTAGATTGGTTTCTTTGGTGAGCCAGTCTGTATGTTTTATTTGTGTTTTAGAAATTATATCTAATTCACTTTCAATAAAATATGTTTTAATAGCTTGTTCGCATAATTCTACCAAATGGCTCGTATTACTACTTTTGGCACCACCAATTACTAACGAAAAATCCGCTTTGTATTTTATAAGTTCTTGAACGGCGTTTTGATTGTCGTTTGTGGCATAGCAAAGAGTATCTTTGGTATCTGCAAAATGATCATTAATATGCGTTTCGCCAAATTTTTCAATCAATACTTTTTTAATATAAGTGGCAATGGCGTGGGTTTCAAAGGCTAATTGTGTCGTTTGGTTTACAACGCCTATTTTAGTTAAATGTTTTTTAAAATCAAAGGTACCATCTATTCTATCTTTAAATAAAAATTGAATTTGTTCTAAACTTATTTTATTTAAAATATAATCGCCAATAGCTTTAGCTTCGTTTATATCTTTAACAATTAAACAATTACTATGTTCTTTGATATGCGAAAACGTGGCTTTGGTTTCTTCATGTTGAGGTTTGCCATGGATGAGTAAGGTGAAGCCCTTTTTCCCAATTTGATAACTTCTATTCCATACTTTCTCTACAAATGGACAGGTAGTGTTATAGGTTTTAAATTGTACACCAATATCACTTAATTTTTTTTCAGTTTCTAAGGTGGTTCCAAAGGCAGGTATGATAACTATATCATCTGGTTTTAAATTTTCAAAAGGTATTAAATTGTCGCCATAAGTGTTTTGTAAAAAACGGATTCCATAAGCATTTAAATCTTTATTAACTTGTGGATTATGAATCATTTCACTGATAAGATAAATATTTTTACCTTGCGCTTCTTCAATGGCTTTAAATGCGATTTCAATGGCGTTTTCTACACCATAACAAAACCCAAAATGACGTGCAAGGTAAAACGTAATATTTTTATACTCCAAAATACTTGGGCTGAAATCTTTTTTCAAAGGATCGGCTTGTTTTTTTTGCGCTTTTAGGTTTGCTAAGATACTACTTTTATAATTTTGAGGAATTTTAAATTTTTTCATGATAAATTATGGTTAAAAATTCTAACAAATAACATAACCACTTTTAGAATGATAAATAGAAAACCTATGGAAACTAAATGGGATGTTTTTAAATTGTAACAATTTTGACAAGATTACTTTTTATTTTGTTTGAGCAAATTTATGATATTTTAAGCATATAATTGCATGCAACATAATATTTTTGATATATTTTTACAAATTTCCATAATTATTTCGTATATTTGCTAAATTTTATTTATGAAATTATGTGCAGTAATTTTTGTAATTATTAATGCTTGTGCTTTGCATACATTAGCTCAATATAGTATTGAGTCGTTCCCAGATGGTGAATATTTAACTTATGAAGCATTTAAAAATAAAAAACCTAATGCAACTAATGTTAAAGTGATGCGCTTTTACCACGATGGATTTTCATTTGAACCAATTCCAGAAACAGTAGAATCCAATCAAGTTGTATTAAAATATGCCAATAACTTAAAAAAAATAAAAAATACGTTTGCAATTGTTACCAATGGACAAATTTATATTAACACGTATTGGATCAATAAACTTGTAAAAAATAAAGATTTTTCTGCCAAAGTAGGCTCTAATGGAGAATATATTAAGGTTATTAAAGGAGGAAAATTTTTATATTTAGAGTTACATTATACAAGTTTTAAAAAAGGAGATCGCTTAACAACAAATGAAAAGGATGAGGATGAAACAAGTAAAAAAAATGATGCTTTTGGGGCTACAGACCTTATTAAAACTGAAGGCGTTATTTTAGATATCATTAATGATGAGTTTGATATTTTTAAAACTTGTTCTGGTTTTTATAATTTTATTAGCCAACATAAATTAACCTCAAATTTTAATTGCAACGATAATAGCTTTACTATTAATAATGTTAGAAAAATCATATCTGAAATTATTCATTAAATTTAAAAATTCTGGCTCGTAAAAAATTAGCTCGTTTTCATAAAATAAAAACTATACAAACCGTAATAGAATATCCAATTAATAACCGGTTTTTTAGCTGGAATTGTTTTTTTAATAATGATAATCCTATTGAAATAGAGCTAGGCTGCGGAGATGGTAGCCTCATTAATTTTTTAGCCCAAAATAACCCTCATATTAATTATATAGGGATTGATATTAAAGGCGATCGTTTATATCAAGCAAACGTAAAAGCCCAACAATTGCATCTTAAAAATATAGCATTCTTAAGAACTCAAATTCAATTTCTAAGCCAAATTTTTTATACTAAGATGATTCAAAATATATGGTTATTTTACCCAGACCCACACCTCGGAGGCAAAACTAAATTACGACTAACGCATCCTAAATTTTTAGCGATCTATCAAAAAATTTGTTTACCTCATTGTGTCGTGCATTTTAAAACAGACAGTCCAGAATTATTCCAATTTACATGTCATATTCTAGAAGAATTAAATTACCCTATCGATTTTTTAAGTCATCATGTAAATCCTACTGAAAATTTACCTTCAATTGCCTTTTTTTCTACAAAATTCGAGAAATTAAACATTTCAAATTCCCAAAAAAATTTTTATATTCAATTTAAAATATCCAAAAATTGTTAAATGGTCATAAAATTAAAAGAATCATGAACTTTTGATTCAAGATATGGTGTTGATATGATGTTTTTTAAAATTTTTATTGATTGTTTAAAAAAAATATGTAAATTTGCGCTTATTAAAAATAAATGAGAAATCTAAAATTTATTAGTACTCTTTTGATATTACTTATACATTGTGTTTTGTTTTCACAAAATATAGCCCCTAAAATTTACAATTATAGTTCTAGTCAAGCTTTCATTGGTTCAGTTATTACTATTAATGGTCAAAATTTTGGCTCAAGTATTCAAAATAATGCCGTTTTTTTTGGGAATGTTTCAGCAAAAATCATTCAAGCCAACCCCAATCAAATTCAAGCGATTGTTCCTATTGGAGCTAATTTGGGTCCAATTTCAGTAGAAGCTCATGGTTTCGTTGCACGTGGTTCAGCTTATTTTTACCCTATCAGTCCTAATGGAAATCCCAATCAAATTCTATCCAAAGATATTTTTAAACGAGAAAAATCAATTCAATTCAACGCACTTTCAAAAACTAATTTTATAACTTCGGCTGATTTAGATTTAAATAACAATTCAGATTTAATCATTGCCAACCCAAACCAAGGTATCTTAATTTATAATAATAACCCAAGTTTTAATAATATTTTTGACAATCAAAATTTTATTGACATAGGTACCCCAAATTATTTAATACCCGTTTTAAATGTCCAGAAAATTTTGCCAGTTGACATTAATGGTGACGGACATTTAGATTTAGTTACTATTTACAAAGACTCTGCATATTTTTCAGTTTACCAAAATACATCTTCACCCTACCAATATTCTTTTCAATTATTATCACAAGTTTATTTAGATAGCAACTACTTAATAAGTTCTCGGGTAGCAACACAAAATCAATTATTGGACTTAACAATTGCTGATATGAATAATGACGGTAAACTTGATATGATTGCTATACCTCAAAATGTTGATTCGGTGTCTGGTTTTCGTATTTATTTAAACAACAGTTCTCCCGGAAATTTTAATGTATCATCGCCTTTAAATTTTGGGCAAAGTGGTTATCATCGTTTTTCAAATATTTTTGTCATTGATATTGATAACGATACTTACCAAGATGTAGTTGCTTTTGACACAGTTCTGAAACAAGTTGAGGTCTATAGAAACATTAGCGCTTTGACAGGATTTTTAAACTTTGCACCGCCAATCAGTATAACAAAAGCAAAAAATATTGATAAATTTTTCTTGGCTGACTTTAATGTTGATTCTTTAGCGGATTTCGTTATAGGTCATCCGGCAGATTCAAGTTTTTCAGTCTATCTTAATGCTTCCAGTAGTGCGCCACAATTACCATCAACCAATCATATTTCTTTCACGAATGCTTTTCAATATAATATCGGTAAAGTTTTTAATGATTTTAATATTTCAGATATAAATGGAGATGGCTTGGTTGATGTATTGCTTTATTCACATACAGATAGTTCTTATGAAATTTTCCCAAATAATACTTTTCCTAATACAAATGACTTACAATTCACAAAAGGATTGGTGCTAAAAACAAAAACGAATGCACTTAAATTTCATAGTACTGATCTAAATAATAGCAATAAAATTGATCTTCTATATTTTGATACAAATGCCAATGGATTGGGTATCTTTTTAGATTCAAGTTTTTTGACTTTTTCAGCTTTAAATTCTTATAATTTTAAAGCGGATTCTGTATATTCCATTCGTTTTCAAAATAATGTATCAACCGCAATTCAAGCTCATAATAATTATTGGTTAGAGGTTTGTGATAGTTTTGGAAATTTTGACAACCCCGTTTTTGTAGATAGCCTTATTAATTATAACTCGACCCAAGGTGTGCTGAATTTCAAATTTCCATCGTTCCATTATTATACACCTCAAAATTTAATTAGAATACGTAGTACGCAACCCAATGTAGTATCGTCATTTAAAAATTTTAGTTTGGAAGCTAAGCCACAAGTATTTTTGGCAAATAAAGTTATTTTAAGTCCTGGCGACATATTAACTTTAAGTGGCGTTGGCTTTAATATTAAACCTAACCAGCTTTATGTTCAATTCAAAAATCGTCTTGGGGATTCTTTTAAAATTTTTCCGGCATATTTAGATGTAAATACCATTCAAATTCTTATTCCAGAGACATTAAAAAATGGCGTTTATAGTCTGCAGGTTTATCAAGATAGTATTTTTAAATTCATAAATTATAATTTGATTAGAATAGCCAATAATAATCATTTAAGAGTATTAGATCCTGTGCCTTCAAATGGTAGCTATCAAAATTATTATGCTGTTAATCCTAATTTAAATTTGAATCCAGTTGAAATATATAGTAGTTCTAATAAAAATGTCGCCTTAATGAATGATGGCACATTAAGCATATGGGGTATCAATACAAGTCTTAATGGATTATCTAATTTTTATATGCCTGATAATTTAAAAAATGTGGTTGATGTGAGCGTTAGTTCTTGTAATACAACTGCTTTATTATGGGATGGAACCATGAAATCTTGGGGGCATTTTTATAATAAATATTCCAACACATTTCAAATTATTAATGCCAACGTGTTAGATTCCAATAACAAAAATATTTTTGCAGTTTTTTCAAATAGTTCTGAAATAATTGCCATAGATAATAATCAAAAATTAGTTGGATTTTCACCTTATTTTAATATAAATTCAGAATTATCGTTATTGAATCAAAATCGCTTTATAGATCTTAAGCTTGGTGAAAATTATAATGTATTTTTATCAAATAACCAAAGAGATATTTATTTTACTAACACACTTGATAGTACATTTGTTACAAAAACTTTCAATTACCCCTACTTAGTTAATAAAATAGTCTATGGCGAAGATGATTTAAATAATAATGGATTAGCGTATGATAATAAAATGAAGCCCATTTTTAAACCATTTTCAATTTACCAAAATCAAGCCCAATTTATTGATACAAACTTATTTCAGTACCTTCATGTTGAACAAGCCCAAGATTTTTCAATTGGAAATGGTATTTTTAGTATTTTGAATGACGATAGTACTATTTCAGAAACAGTGTATAATTCTTCTAGAACTTTACCTAATCCTTTTCCTAATACTTTAAAAAATGTTACAAATTTTGTTAGTGGTCAAAATTATACTTTAGCCCTCTATAACCCTTACGAACTTTTGGTTTCTTTAAACGACTTAAATTTAGGTTTGGTAGATAGTATTTACTATTTAGGATTTAATGACTCAACTACAATAATTGTAACCCCAAAATCTGGTTATAAAGTTGATAGTGTTTTAATTAATGGTACTCAAAAATTGCCAATTGTTTACGATTATACTACTAATAATACCTTAAATTATCTTGTTAAAGATTTGAATTCTAATGCAAGTTTTTTATTTATCCTTAAGCCCATTGGGAATATTTCTAAAATTTCATCCTATAAATCAAATAGTTTTTTTGGATCTACGTTTTCTGGTGCTGGTGGTAGTAATGCTTTTATTGCTTTACCGAAGCTAGATTTATCTTATAGTGATTATACTGTTGAAATGTGGTTTAAAGGCAATGGGGCTTTCTTAAATTTCGAGCGCTTATTCGATTTTGGTACGAATTTTAATTCACCCAATAGTCAAGGCGCACTATTAGCTTTTAAAGTACCTGGCTCTGGTTTTTTACTCCATAATAATAGTGCCGATATTAATATTCAATCACCTGCTAATTTTAATTACAATGCCTGGAATCATTATGCGTTCGTTATGTCTAATAATCGCTTATTATTATATCTCAATGGCGTTAAAATATTAGATACACCGCAACCTTATGCTACTTCGGCATTTGTCAGTAATTTTGTAGGAAAATCTAATTGGACTGCTGACCCTGCTACCAATGGAAATTTTGAAGATGTTAGAATTTGGAAAGCAGCGCGTTCAGCCCAAGAAATTTTAGCTTATTTCAATGGAAATCTTTTGGGCAATGAACCTGGGTTATTGTATTGGTTGCCTTTAAATAATCATCATAAGTATATTCAAAATATTCCAATTGTTAATAATACCGCCGTTCCCAATGCCGCCATTACCAATATCGCTTTAACAGATAGCGCTTTTTTAAATGGTTCAAAACCTAATATTATTACAACAGTTGTTCCTAATTTAAATTTGGTAAGTAAAACAAACTTAAACTTTAATAATTTAAATTTATTAGGCTTTGGTAAAATGTATAGTACCAATCAATATTATACCTATAGCTCTAAAGATATCTATACCAGTCAACCTGCAACTGCAGGTAATTTTACCTCTGTATATTCTGTAAATAATAATTTGTTTAATAGCACATTTAACATTGATGGCGCAAAACAATTAAACTCTAATGGCGATTTATTAGTTTTAGGTTTGGACTTTAACAACCAAATTCGCCTCGCCAAAGTGCCACCTGCAAGTCCGGGTAACATCGGTCAGGTTAAAGGCGGCTCAAATAGTTTTACGCTTCAATCTTCATTAAATTTATATGGATTAAATGTTGAGGAATTTGCTTATAATATTAACGGTTCTAATAATCAAATTGCTATATCTCTTACTGTTGAACCAGTTTTAAGTTTTAATAATTCAAATCAATATGTTTTTATTGGAAATTTAGATACTGTTAATTATACTATTGGCACATTAAGTGCTTTTTATTGTGGTTTTAAAATTTATGCCTTAGAATTTGTTAATAATGTAGTTTATATTTTAGATCGGGCTGGGAATTTATATAAATACGTTCCAGCCACATCTGAATTTAAAATTTTAGCAAAAAATTTAACAAATGGAATTCAAGTTAATGAATTATTTGTTAACCCACTCAATAACGACCAACTTTATATCACAACAGCATACAGTGCATCGCCCATTATTTATAGCATTTCTCAAAATAATTATTATGTAGTTAATGGACCAAGTTTATTTTTTGACCAAGGCGCCGTAGGTATTGCGCCAACACTCAATGCTGGAGAATATGATATTTTTTCAGAAGATACAGCCCAAGGTAGTACAGATTATTTTATCAACCGCTTTAATATAAACCCAGGTCAAACTCAAACCAGCACTTCTTCAATTAGTGCTGGTATTTATTATAATTATGATCCCATGCCCAGAATTTTAGGTCAGATAGCAGATAGTGTTGCTTTAAATATCAATACCATCTTAAGTTTAAGTTTAGATTCAGGTCAATCTTTTTATAGAGTAACCATGGATCGTTCTAATAGATTTTGGAGCTTTAATGTAGCCTCAAGTACCAAGTTTAAATATGGAAATGTTATTTTAAAAAAGTTGGATACAATTTCCTTAATATCACAAATTATCGACCAGTTTAAAGTAATTATTGTGCCCGATACACCCCGAAATCTAAAACTTCGTACAGAAAATAATCTCATAAAACTTTATTGTGATACCCCAAGTTATGCTGGTGGTGCCCAAATAACACAATATGCAGTTTATAATAATCGTAATAGTGATGTTACCTACAGTACTTCAATTCCTATAACACCCTACATTAGAGACCAACAGCAAACCTATCGGTTTTATGTTACAGCCATTAATGCCGCAGGTGAATCATTCGCATCGCAATGGTCGGATAGCATTTATGCTAACGAAGTTTTCAAAATTAGTACCGCCATTAATTATGGTGGAAGCATATCTGATAGTAGTTTTCAACTGATTAGAAGTCAATATAGAATTACCTATAATTTATTGCCAAATTTTAAAATTGATAGTATTGTTATTAATGGTATCAATAGAGGTAACGACTCAGTAAACGGCTATACTTTTAGAAATATTTCTGGTGATTCTAGTATTCAAGTTTTTGTTACAGATACCCATAGTATCAATTATATTGAAGAATTATATAAAATAGGGCGTGATGTTAATTTTACCAACCGAGGTATTTATTATTTAAGAAGAGATTTAGACTTTAATGATCCTCAAAGTTATTTAGCAGGTGTGGTTAACTCAAACTTTACCTCAAATCAAGGCTTCCCGCCAATCCGATTTTATGGTAGTTTTTATGGGAATAACTTTCATATAAAAAATTTATATATCAATTTACCCAAAAAAGATACAGTTGGATTATTTAATTTATTTGGTTATAATCAAATTTTTACTGGCCTTATATTGGATAATCCATGGGTTTTAGGTAGGTATAAAGTGGGTAGTTTATTGGGATTTATTAATTGCGGTAGTTTTAATAATAATCTAGATCCCAATAATGCGTTAACGAATAAAATATCCCAAAATGGTGTCATAGGCGGTTTAATAAGAGGGTATGATGTTGTTGGGGGGTTAATAGGTGAAAATTATGGCGGCATTATTTATAATTGTTTTGCTAAAACCACAGTTGAAGGATCCAATTGGGAGGGTGGCTTCATAGGTAGAAACGATAATAAAGGGTTGATTTTTAATTCTTTTGCGGGATCAAAAATTTTAGATATCGACACGACTACTAATACCTCAGGTGGTTTTTTGGGAGTCAATAGCGATAGTAGTGTGGTACACGATTCTTATGCTGTAAGTAATTTAATTAAACTTTTAATTAAAATAGTTATGCCATCAACTTGGTTCCCCTTATATGATGCAGGATTTGGTTGTATCAATGAAAGAGGGTCTTTAATTTATAATTGTTTTAGTGCCAACCAAGACAATCCATTTTTAGGATTTCAAGATTATCTTTCAAATAATTTTTCTAATATTGGTAAAGCCAGTGTATTGATAAATGAAGATAGTTTTACCCAACACCCAACACAATTTATTTTTAATCCTGGTAAAAACTATCCAAGAGTTAAAGATATCATTACGCAAGATACTTTATTTTTCCAGTATATTAACCCAACCCTTATTTTAAAAGATAGTTCAAAAAATATCACCTCTTCAATGCCTCAAAAGTCATTTGGCGAAACGATAACAGTTTCTAAAATTAATAATAATCAATTGATTGATAGTCTATTTATTAATAATAATTTAACGAAAACCGATTCAAAAATTAGTTATACAAGTTATGGTTTAACTTTAAGTGATAGCTTTTTGTTTGTGTTTGGACCAGCCGATAATTATGTTAAAATAGATACTCAAATTATTGGAAATGGGAAATTTTTGGTTAATAAAGTAAATTTTGATTATTATTATTTAAAAGGCGATACTATTCGTATTTTATTTGAACCGAATAAGGGATTTCATGTTGATTCTGTATGGGTTAATAATAGCTATGTGGATAGCTTAAATGGATTTACTTTTAGTGCTATTAACCAAAATCAGTCCATCAGTGCAAAATTTGTAATTGATAAAGACACTTTATTTACTAAATCTATAGGGAATGGTAGCATTGATACAACTCAGGTTTATAATTATGGAAGTAAGGTTGTTATTAGGTTTTATCCTCAAAAAGGATATGCTGTAGATAGTATCAGGTTGCAGAGTGCTTATAGACGATTTCAGGATAGTCTTGTTATTGATAGTTTATTAAATAATGATAGTTTGTTTGTTAGATTTAATTTTGCAAAATATATGGTTAGTGTTGTGGTGGTTGGAAATGGTATGATCAATCCTAATAAAGATTCGGCAGTTAGAATTATTGATAGTATTGGGTATAAATTTATAGCCAATACAGGGTATTATATTGATTCTGTATTTGTAAATGATTCATTATTACAAGTACTTGATACAGTATTGCTAACTCAAATTTATCAAAATACCGTTTTAAAAGTTTCTTTTAAACCCATTCCAGCTCAGAAAAAAAGAATTACTATTCGGTATTCAAGTGGTGGTGTTGTGCTAGCGAAATATGGTATCAGTTATGTAGATTCAAATAGTAAATTTATATTAAACAATGTTCCAAATGTAGGTTTTAGAGTAGATAGTTTATTAGTTAATAATAAATTAGTAGATAGCACGACAAGTTATACCATCGATAGTGTTAAAACTGATTACGACTTTGAGGTTCTTTTTGGGAATTTTGATTATAGAATAATTACCAAGATACTGAATGGTACTATTAGTACAACACAATATTTAAAAGCGGGAGATTCGGTTCGTATTACATATACACCAGCGTCAAATTTTATCATAGACTCTATTTTTATAAATGGTCTTTTGGTCAATGATTCTATCAGTGGTTATACATTTAAAAACGTAACAAGCGATCAATTGGTTTCTATAATTTGCCAACCGCTTAGTATTGCCCCAAGAACTTTGAATTTAAGATTATTTATTGAAGGTTATTATAATGGAAATAATGCCATGCGTTCGGTTTTAGCGAATGCGTTTAGTTTGGGCTGTACTACTTGTTCGAATGATAGTAACTATAGTGATTCAATCATAGTGGCTTTAATTGATAATAATAATGTGAGTAGATTTGAACGTAAAATTGCCTTAGATACCAATGGATATGGGTCTGTTTTATTAGATAACAATTTAACAATAGATGCCTATTATCTTCAAATTTCTGGTCGAAATTTTGTTACAACTTATAGTGCGAACAGGCTCTCAACAAACTTTAGAATTATAAAATACGATTTTACATCAGGTGCTAATCAAGCTTTTGGCAGCAATTTAGTAAGGTTAGAAAATGGTTTCTGGTCTTTATACTCTGGGTTGTTAATTAATACAAATATTGAAATAACCTTAGATGATATCATTATAACTAAAATAGGCATTAATAATTACCTGAATGGTTATGTACCAGCAGATGTAAACGGAGATGGTATAGTAACAAATGATGATGTAATTATTATGAATCGAAATTTTAAAAAAATTATTCAAATTATATCACCATTTAATTAATTGTATGAGAAAAAAAGTATCTATTATTTTGTTTGTGTTTTTATGTTTCGCTCATATATTAAACTCACAACAAAATAATTTTATAATTAGCGTTGAAAATGAAACATTTGTATCTGATACTTCGTTTATGTTTGATGTTTATTTTACCAATACGGGTTCAACAAATTTTACGGTTCAAGGGGTTCAGTTAAGATTGATTTTAGATAAAGCCTTTAAAAAAGGGAATTACAGTCATTCTTATATTGTAGGTTCGCAGTTTAGTGTAACTAATATAAATATTGGTGATACGGTTACGATTGAAAGTCGTTTTAATGAGTCAGATTTGTTAGAACTGAATCGTTATTTTAATACTGCTCAAAATATTAATCCGGGTGTTAAATTACTATATGTTCGGGTTCAAATTAATAATCCCAGTGGATTTAACCAGAATCAGGATCCGTTATTAAGGTTTAAATTTAAGAGTCCAATTTTGACGAATGCCTATAGTTTATCAACCTGTAATTTTAGCGATGCAAATAATATATCTTTTTTTGGATACTCGGAACTTAGTTCTCAGTATAGTAATTTAGATAAAGGGATTAGTGCACCGGAGCCTCCTAAGAATTTAGCATTATTTAGTCCAGCAAATTCAATTTTGCGGGGTAATTTTCAAAAAGTTACCAAAAATAATGGTTATTTTACAGGCAATTATGATAGTTCAGCAATCATCAGTGGCTATCATGTTCAATTAATTGATTCGGCTACTCAGGACATTGTGTCAGATTTTGTAACGACGGATAGTTTTGTAAATTTTCAAGCCATATTAACAGGGACCTATCGATTTAGGGTATCAAGTATTAATGTAGCGGATTCATCTTTGTATTCAAGTTTTTCAAATTATTTTAGTTATGTCAATCATAATTTTATAATTTTAAGTCAGTCTGTGCCTCAAAATAGCGTGGTATTTAGTCCAGCTGCTGCCTTAAATGTGTTGGCGAATACAAGCCAAAAAATTTCATATCAACCTTCAGCGGATAATTTACAAATAGATAGCATTGTAGTTGATGGTACTAAGAATACCGATTCTTTAAGTCAATATACATTTAATTCAGTTGTTTCCAATCATCGCTTAAAAGTTTATACTTCAATTAAAAAATTTAGAGTAAGATTGGTAGTTAATGGAGCTGGTTCGGCGAATTGGGGGGGGGCAAATCCCATTTTATCTGGAAATTATCGGGATACTATATTATTATATGGTCAGAATTTAAGGTTGTTTTTTACGCCCAATATTAATTATTTTGTAACAAGTTTATCGCTAGCTATTGGCAATAATCCGGAAGTTATTCTTACAGACTCGATCGAGTCTTATACGATTTCAAACATAACTGATGATATTGTGGCGACCATAAATTTTAATAATGTATATACTGTAACGGCTACTGTTTTGGGTGCTAATGGGATTATAAATAATCCGTCTACTGTAATGGTTTCAAAAAATGGGATGGCTGTTTTTAATGTAACGCCTAATAATGGTTATCGGGCTGATACAGTGTTATTGAATGGTAATTTTAATCAAGTGGCTTTAGGTAATACAATTACGATCTCTGGTATTATAAAAAATTCAACTGCTCAGGTAAAATTTAATCCCATAAAAGTTCAGAAACCGCTAATCTTAAATGTCTTAAAAAATCAGTATATTAATCAAGGTTCTAGTGCCAGTTTTTCTGTAAATGCAGTTAGTAATGATGCAGGTGTGCTGTCGTATCGTTGGTATCAAAAATATCTTGGGAGTACTACTTACAATATTATTTCTGGTCAACAGACTTCAACATATTCAACAATAGTATCGCAATTAGATAGCGGTTCAATAATAAGGGTGGTAGTATATTCGGCGTTTGGTATTCCTTCAAATATTGATTCTAGTATTAGTGAGGCGCAAGTTTTAGTATTAGGAAATCCTTTAAAGCCGGTGATTACGCAGTTTGATACAGTTGATTCTGTCATTGTTAACAATTCCATTAAATTTAATGTGCAAGCCATTACCAAAGATGCTGGCATACTAACCTATATTTGGCAAAAAAAAGTTGGGTTAGCGGATCAATGGGTTTATTTAAATAACGATCCGAATTCAAATTATTTTGTTTATACACCTTCAGAGGTTAGTGAGAGCGGGGTTCAATTTAGAGTGTTGGTTTATAATACAATTAATAACCAAACGGTAGCAGATACAAGTAATATTTTAACATTAACGGTTTTATCGCAACCAGAAAGCTTTAGAGATAAAATCTTAGGAACTTCACTTGGTGGTACACTTGGTGGTATTGTTATTTTGGGTGGTTCAGCTTTAATTTTAGGAGTTGCTGCCGCATGGTTAACATGGGGTTTGTTTTATACTTTTACAACTTTATTATCTGCTTTTGCTGCCCAAATTTTAGGGTTTGCAGGCGTTGTTACTGCTGTTGCAGCTGTTGGTGGTACAGTGATTTTAGTGTCGGGATATGAAACAAATTGGGGGCATGAGTTGAATAAAGACCCTAAAACGCAGTACGATTCACCACGTATTTATGTGCATCCAGTCAATACAATTGGTAAGCCAAATGGCACGGCATTATTTTATGTGTCTGCTCAAATTTCAGACGGGGGTACTTTAAAATATCAATGGCAAGTTTCTACCAACGGTGGCAATAGCTATACTAACATCGCCAATGCTACAGATTCTATTTATAAAACCCCAATTTTATCACAATCTTATAATAATAATTTATATCGCGTCATAGTTTCAAACTATCATGGCAATACCCATATAGATAGAACCTCAAATTCGGGTAAATTAATAATTGACAATTCTGCAAATTTCGTCATTGAAACCGGTGCAAGCATAGGGGGCTATATATCAGCACCACAATCTATACCTAAAAATGGTAATGCTACAATAACTTTTAATCCAGCACCAGGTTATTATGTCTATCGGGTTGAAGTAGATGGTAAGCTGTTATCTGTGGTGCCACCTTCAAACCAATATAGTTTTACCAATGTAACATCTTCGCATATTATCTTTGTTTATTTTGAATTAAAAGTTTTCAATATTAATGTCAAAATTTTGGATGATTTGGGTAGTACGGCACAATATACTTTAAAAACATATATTGGTTCGAGTTATAGGGTATTTTTCCCTAAGCTTGCTGGTACTAAATTTGATTTAGCAGGCTATAGTCTAGGCAATGGATTCATTAATAAAGATAGTATGTTTGGTTATACATTTTACGATATAGAATCTGATCAAGATATTACGATTTATTTAATTAACAAAAAAGTAAATATTAATATATATAGTAAAGCCCCTCAACATAATGATACTTTAGTGAATAGCGTCAGTGTTTATTATCAAGATACAGTGAGGGTCCGTTACATTTTTGATACGACTAAGTTTATTGTGGATAGTGTTTATATCAATGGTGTTTATAATCGTGATTCTACTGAAAATTATACATTTTATAAAATTATGAGCGATCAAAATATCAAAATTGTTTTAAAACCCAAGCAGTATAATCTAAATATTACGAAACTAACAGATTCAAATAATTATGAGAAAATAATTAGTACCTTCAATTCAACCATTCCAATAAATGGGTCTTATAGAATTTCGCTATTGCCAGATGATCCAAATTTATATTTAGATAGTTTCTTAATAAATGGTATTTCAATATATGATTCGAGTATTTTCTATACCATTTCGTATCCAACTCAAAATTTGGATATAATTCTTAAATATAAAAACAAAAATGCTTTAATAATATCGTCAATTTATTTAAATGGTGTAAAATTAAAAGATGTGTATTATAGACCAAGTTTTGCCTCTAATTATAGGGTTTTGTTTTATAATATTCCATATAGTAATTTAGTAAGTTTGGATAGTATAAACGTCAATAAAAATGTTTATAAAAATTACGCTTTAGATTCAACCCAAGGCTTTACATTTTATAATATTACCACTCAGCAAACCATTCAACAATTCTATAAGTCTTCGAGTAGTTTCTTTTTTATCAATTACAAAAATCAACCATATAATACCCCACTTCAAGAAGAAAATATTCCAGTGTTATTAAATGATACTGTAAAGGTTAATTTTGCTACTCCAAATTTTAATCTAATAAATGATTCAGTAAATATTAATGGTATTGTTAATAAAGACTCTTTAAATAGTTATACATTTTATAAGGTTTCGAATAATAATAGTATATTTGTGCGCCAAGCGGTTAAAAAAGTTAAAGTCATAATAAAACTTAAAACATTTTTCCCCGATGGTAGTTTGGATCTTGTTGAAGATTCTATAAATTTAAATTATAATTCAAATTTTACTTTCTCATATAATTCTAATACAGGATATAAAATCAATGGCATCTATTTAAACTACGATTATTCAAATAATTATTTTCTAAAATATCGGGATAGTTTTACCTTATTTAATATTAAAAGTGATGTGGTTTTAGAAGCTAATTTTGCTTCAAATTCTTATTATATAAATACCAATTCAAATGTTCCCAATAGTATCGGTGCAACCACCACAGTTTTTTACAACAAAAATATTAGAATACCATTTTTGTTTGATAAATTAGCCTATACCATAGATAGCTTGGTTGTTAATAATCAAAAAGTTGTCATTTCAGATACGGCAACTGGTATAAATTTTAATAATGTCAGTGCCGACCAAGATGTAAATTTATATTTAAAACCAATTAAGTTTTCAATTACTGGTACTCAAAATGAAGGCGGTCTTATTTCTGGGGATAGTCTTGTTAACTATGGAACTTCTTATACTTTTTATAGTTTACCGTATTATGGTTATTATATAGACTCATTAATCATAACCCATAGTAATGGTTTATTAGAACTCATTAAATTACCTATGGGTCAAAGCTATACCATCAATTCTGTTTTCGAAAATTTAAATTTAAGAGTGGTCTTTAAACCGCTTTATACGATCAATATTCAAAGTAATGATAGTGTTAACATAAAAATTAATAAAGTGTTTAATTCTGGAACTAATAGTTATTTATATAATGATAATTTTAGTATTACGAATGATACGATATTATATTTCCCAGTTAATGATACCGTCAATTTAAATTTGAATTCTTCTCCTTCTACTTCAATTGATAGTTTGATCGTAGATGGCATTAATATCATCGAAAATCCCATTAAAACTTACAATTTTAGGTTTATAAATTTGAGTTCAAATAGAAGTTTTAGAATTGTTGCTAATTCTCTTTATTATCGTTTTTCAGCAGTTTCGGATACGAATGGCACCATTATTCCAGCGGGCGATAGTTTGGTTCGAGATTCAGATTCAATTCGGTATTATTTTATTCCAAAATCGAAGTATAAAGTGGATTCTGTTTGGGTAGATGGTGTATATTCGGATAGCCTAGATGGGGTTACTTTCAAAAATGTGCATGCGGCGCATACGATTCAGGTTAAGTTTACAATTGGTAAATATCGTGTATTGACAAGTTCGTCTTCGGGTGGTATCATAAGTGATACCTTAACAGTGTACCGAGGCGATTCGGCACGAGTTACCTATCAACCTAATAATGGGTATCAGTTTGAAAATATTACCATCAATAATAATTATAGTAGATTTGATAGTAATGTTGGTTATACCTTTAGGAATATTCGAGGTGATTCGACGATAGCCGTAAATTTTGAATTTTCAGACATTGTCATTTCAGCATCTGCGGGATTACATGGTAAAATCATACCTTCAGGTGATACAACAATTAATACGAATTCCAATATTGGTTATAAGTTTATGGCGGATTCTGGTTATTATGTAGATTCGGTTTATATCAATGGTATGAATGATAGTACTTTAATAGATACATTTACATTTTACAAGCCGAAAACGAATCAAGCGATTCGTGTTCATTTTTCAGCGATACCATCCAATAAAGTTTTAGTATTTTTAAAATCATCCTTAGGTGGTACAATAAAGCCTATAGGTACAAGGGTTTTAGATTCAAATTCAAACCTTCAAATTTCATTTTTACCCAATAAGGGGAATTCAATAGATTCTTTAATAATAAATGATACGACAGTTGTCAAAGATTCATTACAATCATATACATTTTATAATTTACGCTTTAGCCAAAAGTTTTTAGCGCAGTTTGATAAGATGGTTTATGCGGTAAACACGGTTTCAGATAGCAATGGTTATATCGATGCTTCAAATCGCTATTTATCTGGCAGTAAGGTTGTAGTAAATTATCGCCCAAATAAAGGTTACGAAGTAGATAGCGTTTTTATAAACAATGCCTATTTGTTAAATAGTTATGGGACAAGGTTTTATACGATAGATTCAATTTATAATAATTATGTAATCCGAGTTAAATATAAATTATTGAAATATCTAATTCAAGTGGTTCAGCCATTAAATGGTTCTATTAGTCCAAGTTCTGATAGCTTCGTATCCAATTTTGATACAGTTTTTTATACAATTAGTGCAAATGCGGGTTACTATGTAGATAGTATTTTAGTCAATGGGGTTTTACAACCAACGTATTCAGAACTTATTCTTGAAAATATAAGTAGCAATCGTATAATATCTGCAATTATTAAACCGAATCCTGTGAATGGTTATAGAATATCCATAAAGTCTAATTTTGGAGGCAATATTTTGCCAAGGGTAGGTCAGTTTTTTGTACCTGCTGATACGAGTTTAAGAATAAGAATAGACACCTTACCAGGTTATCGCATAGATAGCATCACGTTAAATGGAATGAAAATAGATAGCACGACTTCTTTTTCAATAGATACGGTGCGTTTTAATTATGATTTTGTGATTACCTTTAAGAAGATTACGTTTCCAATTACAACTATTTCGAATCTAGGTGGAACAATTGCTGCTAGTACAACTATTGGTTTATATGATACGGTTAGAATAACCTATAATGCGTTGAATAATTATTTTATAGATTCGATATTGGTCAATGGTAAAAATTATGCGGATTCTAATTTAGGCTATACTTTTTTTGGGGTAGATACGGCTCAAACTATTAGAGTTGTGTTTAGCAATATCGGCAATAAAGTTTTAAACATTAAAGCATTTATTGAAGGTTATGAAGATGGGGATCTCACAATGCGTCCAGTATTATTAAATTCAAATAATTCTGGTTGTAACAATTGCCCCAATAATCCATTGTATGCCGATTCGGTTGAGGTATGGTTAATAAGTCCTTTAAATGAAATAGTTTATTATAATCGAGCCATTTTAAGAATAGACGGGAGTATGTATTTGAATTTGGGCAATAATTTTTCAAATGGTAATTATTATATATTACTAAAAGGAAGGAATACGGTAAAAACTTGGTCGAGTGTGCCGATTGTATTTAATTCAAGAAATACGACTTACGATTTTACGACTTCAGCTTCAAAATCTTATGGTAATAATCAAGTTTTATTAGCGAATGGTTTATATGCGTTATATTCTGGGTTAATATTTAGTAACAATCTAGAAATCAGTTTAGATGATGTATTACGTATTAAAAATGGCATTGAGCTGTATCAGCAGGGATATTTGTTAACCGATATCAACGGCGATGGCGTGATAACAAATGATGATTTATTGATATGTATTCGAAATTTTGACAAACTAATTACCACGTTAACACCATTTAATTAAAATAAATAATATCAATATGAACAATATAATTCAAAAAAATATGAAATCAATTCGTTTAATTAGATTTAAGAAAATCTTTAATAAAATAATAGTAATATTATTGTTATATTTTAATTTAATCAGATTAGAGGCTCAACAAGTGCCACCATTGTTGCTAACAGTTGAAAATCAGCATTATGTAAATGATTCAACTTTTAGATATGCTATTTATTTAACAAATATTGGTACGAACAATTTCTCGTTAGAGGGTTTGGGAATTAGTGTGAAGTTTAATAGTGGCTGGCGTAATAATGGTACCATGAATCAATCGAGCGTTGTAAATGGTGTATTTGCGTCACCTCATACTTTAATAGAAACAGGTTTAGAAAATGCGACGACATTTCAGGGATCGACCGTTAGTTTAGCTGTTGCGGGTGAGCATTTTCCATATCATTATGGTTCATCTGAAAATGCTTTTTTTCAAAAAAGTTCTACATTATCTAAAGCGAATGGCATTCTTGTTACTCCCAATTATAAATTATATATAGGATTATTTGAATTGAAGAATACTGTGGCGTTTAATAAAACGCTTGGTGCTGGTTTACAATTTAATTTTAACCCAATACAAGGCACGCAAATTTATGAAGATTCGGCAGTTTTGGGAAAAAATTTATTTTATACGTACTATCAAATAGGTAATGCGATTGTTGCTGCGGAAGCACCAGATACGTTAAGCGTTAGTACTAAGGTGGATTCTGCAATTATTAGCTTTCCTTTAGTAACTAAAAACAATGGCTATTTTACAGGTAATTATGATTCTTCAGCGCTAATACAGCAATATCTTGTTAGAGTATATAATGCGTCTAACGAATTGTATGGCATTTATAGTGGTAGCAGTTCGCCTGTTATTATAAAAGGGTTACCATCAGGAAATTATAGTTTTAGTGTTGCTGCTTTAAATCTTGCGGATACTTCTGAAGAATCACCACGCTCAGCGGTGCAAAGTATTACCAAGGGCATCAGTATTTCAGCCATAGCATATAATGGGTTTATATCGCCAGCGAATATTCAAGTTTTAAGTGGTGGTCAAGCAACATTTAATTATTCTGGTGTTTTTGGTTATGCTTTGGATAGTATATTTATTAATGGCGTATATAATGCAGTGGCAAGTAACGATTCTTTAAAATCTTTAACTTTATACAATATTACCGCCAATACCCATATCATTGTTAAATTTGCCTTAGTGGTGCCTTATGATTTCCCTTTTGATACCTTAACATTATGTCAAGGGACAACAGTTGATTATTTAGAAAATACGTATCCAAATTCAGTTTGGTATCAATATTTAACCTCTATTTCGCCTTTTTTAAATACTGTTTTATTAAATACAGGTTATTATTATGGTTCAACCTATTTTAAAGGTGTTGAAAGTCAACTAAGGGATTCAATTTATATCCGTTTTTATAATATTGTGGTACCTCAAATTAACGATACCTTCTTTTGTAGTAATCAGGTAAGTTCAAGTCAATTATTATCTATTAATCCTAATGTAATTTGGTATAATAGTAGGTCGAATTTATTAGATACGTTAAATGTTTCAGGAAATTTAACAAGTAAATATTATTATTATAGAGTAAGGCAATTTGGATGTATTAGTAACCCGGATTCAATTTTGGTTACTATATTACCTACCTTTATTGATTTAAATTTAGCAGATACAAGTTTTTGTGTTAATGATAATGCGAAGGTGCTTAATTTAGTTCAAACTTCTGGAAATGCACAAGTTTATTGGTATCAGAGTAAACAAAGTTTACAAAGATTGGCTGATACAATTAAATTAGTTTCAGGAAAATATTATTACAAACCTAAAATATTATCAAATTCTTGTATTTCTGAATATGATTCTATTGATGTAACAATATTTAATAATCCAGTGGCGCCAATTTTAAATGATACAACATTTTGTAATCCCATAAATTCTATATCTGTTGTAGGCAATTTATATCCTAATATTACAAATTTGTTATGGTACGATACCAATTTATATCAAGCCGAGTCATTATTAACATTGGATACTTTGTTTGAAAAAGAATATTATTATACCATATTTGATGCTAACGGGTGTCAGTCTAATTTCAATAGTATTTATGTTAGTGTGCTATATCATCCATTAAAACCAATTATTAATTCTGTGAATGTAGGTAATTCTCAGTTAACCCTAGAAGTAAATCGAGATCAGGACAATAATGTACAATTTTATCAATTAATAGGTAGTCCTGGTAATATTTTTCAAATTAGTAATTCTCCAGAAATAACTGTATCGAATTTAATAAATAATACGACATATACATTTAGAGTTATTGCTGTGAATTGTGCTGGTTATTCAGATACTTCAGATCTTGTCATGGGGACACCATTACCTAATGTTTATAATATCAATACCAGTGTAGTAGGTGGTGTAGGAGGGTATATTACGCCAACAATTGCTGTTGGTAGAGGGACTAGTATTCGAATAACATATTTTGCATTGTCAAAATATATTTTAGATTCGGTTTTTGTCAATGGTAGATTTGTGCCAGATTCAACAATGGGTTATACCTTTAGTAATGTAACAGGTGATAGTAATATTCGAGTTAGTTTTAGACCATTTATTGTTCCTAATGCACCTGTGATTACGAATATAATTGCAGGTTATGGTACAGCCACACTTTATTTTATTCATACAAATGGGGCTGGTCCTAAAACAAATTTTTATACGGTTTATACATCAGATAATACCTATGTAATTCAAGCCACTTCCAGTCCAATTAAAATTTCAGGCTTAAACCCCAATTTAACGTATCAATTTAAAATATATGCTTTTAATCAGGCGGGGTCTTCGTTAGCTTCAAATTTAAGTAATCCGATTACCCCTAATGTTAAAATGACGGCTATTGTTACCACGATTGCTGGTTCTAATGGAACGATTTCGCCCAAAGATACAGTTGATATTGGTACATCTTTAAGAATTACTTATCAAGGAAATAGTGGGTATCAGGTAGATAGCGTTTGGGTTAATAATTATTATGTGAAGGATTCACTAAGTGGTTATACTTTTAATAATATCAGAGGGGATTCTACAATTCAAGTAAGTTTCAGAAAGTCGTCGTTAATACTCCCAAATAATAATTTTAAAATTGTCATATCAAATCCGTCTTGTATAGGTATTTCAAATGGTAATATTATGATTAATATAGATTCTGCTTTAAATTATAAATTACGGTTGGTTGGAAAAGGTATCGATACAACAGCCATTGTAAGAAGCATGTTAAGTGTAGCAAATTTATCTCAAGGGAAATATACTTTATATATTACTATCAATAATTTTGATTCCACTTATTTTTATAAACGTTTTGATATGACGCTTTCAGAACCTTTACCAATTTCTTCGTATAGTGTTGTAAATTCAGAAAGCAAGATAGCCGAATTGCATTTACAAGGTGGTGGAAAAACTTATTATGTTAGTATTAATGGAAAAATAATTGAAACTCAATTAAATTCAATACAATTACCATTGCAAATTGGGGTCAATACATTAATAATAAAAACTGACAAATTATGTCTAGATAGTAGTGTAGAAAGAATTTTGGTAAGTGAAAATATTATTTTATATCCCAATCCTGCCCATAATATAATACATTTAAATGTTGGTGGTACGGATACTGAAGTCAATATTGATATTTATGATGAGAAAGGTAATTTAATAATTCACGAAGCCAAGTCTATGCTAGAAGATAGAAATCTTTCGATAAATATAGAAAATTTAGCTCATGGTGTTTATCTTGTTAAAGTAAATGGCAAAACGATTTTTGGAACTTATAAATTTGTGAAGCAATGATAAAGTACTTTTTTGTATAATTAAATACAAATTATCAATTAAAATAGTTCAACTATTAAAATCTAAAATTTTATAGAACGAACTACTTCAAATTTATTGTATTAAAGAATTTGTAGCCATTCAGGTCGAAAATTAAATTGGTTATCAATATTTTATAAAATTTAAAAATACGTGATAACATTACGATATTTTTAAGTACTTGAAAATCAAATATGTTATTTTTTAAACAAATGATTTATAAAATATAAATAATTGAAAATCAAATGTATTAATACCTGAATGGTTACAAGAATTTAAATACAAATATTGGTATAACACACTAATAAAAATATCCTAAAAGATGTTTCCATGTGCTTCAGCAATGTTACATTGTTTCTTTATTGAGGCGAAATAACACTTAGAATACTTCTTGTTAAAAATATTTTATCTTTATATTTATATTTTACTAAAACATAATAAGCATTATTACTTAAATAACCCCCATATTTAAAATCTTCAGCACCATAAGAATGCCCATCATAGTTTTCTAAAGTAACTAAATTATTACCTAAACGGTCGTAAATATAAACCGTATTTTGTGGATAAAATTCTAAATTTTTTATAATAAAATAATCATTGATACCATCATGATTTGGGGTGATAATCTTCGTAAAAATTAATTCATTTAAGAGTTCTTTTGATATTAATAAAATGCTATCTTGAGCCTTACATCCTGAAATGTCGGTAATTTGTAAATAAATCGTGGTGGTATCTAATGGAAGGGTTAAAACAACATTTTTTAAAAGCGAATCGTTAAATAAATTTCCTGGAGTCCATAAATAATTAGCTACATATTTTGAATTGGATTGGGCTGATAAACGAATTGTGCTACCATATTCAAAATATCCTTGAATAGGCGTATCTATTAACTCAATAGAAACATCAGGTGTGTTAATAATTGTAATACTACCACTAAAATTAGATGTTATTTTATTGCCACTATTATTTGTAATGATTGAAAAATAGTAATACGTTGAATCGATGGGTTGATGGATGCCTAAAACCGAAGTTACCATACTGCTTTGATATTGAAAGGTTTCAAGAAGTTCAATTTGATTGAAATTTTTGGTTTTAGAACGATACCAGGCAACAGATTGAATGTAATAAAGTCCATTGTTTGGAGCTATTAACGAAATGCTTAAACTATCTATATTTAATGGACAATACATTTTGTTTTCTGAAAACAATTGCTTTGAGATATCTGGAAAAATACTTTTATAAATAATGCGTATTGTATAAAAACTTAATGTGGTTATAAATGAAATATCATGTAATGACCCCACATAACTATTATTTAAAAACACACTATCAATAAAATAATTATTAAAACTATCAAATTTATAACTATAATTTTCATTAAAATTAGCTCTTTTAAATTGAGAGTTGCTATTTAAGTTGTTCAAAATAATAATACTAACAGGTTTTAAGGTATAAATAACACTAATACTTTTATCACTCTTAACATTATAAAAGGTATAACCATCTAAAGAATCTTTGGATGCCATAGTATCTAAAGTATTATTTATTAATATTTTGTTTAAAGTATAGTCGTCATTGGGTTGGTAAGTAATTCGATAGGTAGATTTATAGTCTAAAAATACGCTGTTAGAAATCATACCATTGCTAACGTTTGTTACAATGGAAATTATAAATTTACTATAAACAATCCTAACCGTAAGGTCTTCTTTGATATTTTTTAGTATTAAACTATCATTTACAAAATAACTATTAGAAAAATCTATATTATTTACAAAAACACTTTTAACATAAAAACCATTCATGTCTTTAAAACTTAAAACAATGGAACTATCATAACTTATATTGTTATTGCTTATAAAACTATCTTTTCCATTAATATAATACACTACGTTTAATTGGAATTTTATAATTTTATAGGTTATTTTTATATTGAAATTATTTTTTATATTTGTTAAATAATAAGAATTTGGGTATAAATTTTTAAAATTAGGTGAATAAATACCATTGATGATGATACTATCGAGTTCATAACCTTCAAATGGTGCATAAGTTACAATGGCTGATGACCCATAATTAGCTGTAAACGAATTTGTTATAGTTCCGTTAATAGCTTGAAGATTTATCTGATATTGCAAACGTTTATAAACCACCCAAATACTGCTATCGCCCCGAACGGTTTTAAAGGTATAAGAATTGATAGAATCCCTTGTTACGATGGAATCGTAGCGACCATTAATAAAAATGGAATCTAAACTAAATCCAAGATTGGGCTGATAGTTTACTTGGATATTAGAATCAAAATAAGCCATTACTATTGGGTCAAAATTATTGTTAATATTGATAGTTCCGTTGGTAGCTTGAATATTTATACGATATTGCAAACGTTTATATTTTACCCAAATATTGCTATCACCCCGAACGGCTTTGAAAGTATAAGAATTGATAGAATCCCTTGTTACGATGGAATCGTAGCGACCATTAATAAAAATGGAATCTAAACTAAATCCAAGATTGGGCTGATAGTTTACTTGGATATTAGAATCAAAATAAGCCATTACTATTGGGTCAAAATTATTGTTAATATTGATAGTTCCGTTGGTAGCTTGAATATTTATACGATATTGCAAACGTTTATATTTTACCCAAATACTGCTATCCCCCCGAACGGCTTTAAAGGTATAGGAATTGATAGAATCCCTTGTAAACATGGAATCGTAGCGACCATTAATAAAAATAGAATCTAAACTAAATCCAAGATTGGGCATGTATTTAA
>JASGCT010000060.1 GCA_030053915.1 Alphaproteobacteria bacterium | reverse complement strand
TACGCACTAATCCAATTAATAATAAGCTCGAGGGCTATTATCGTTTGGTAGAAAGATATCGTAATAATGAAGGGCGATCGATTCATCGAACCTAACTAACCTTAGGGTTTTTAAAAAATGAACTTACAACAGAATGATTAAATAAAGTTCAAAGTAATTTAAACGATCGTTTAGCCTCACCTAATTCTTTGTTTGAAGCGATTGATGATGTTGTTAAAAATAAGGCAGAGGAAAAGTGGCAATCTTTAATATCTCAAAATAAAATTGATGTCGTTGAAGAAATCATAAAAACCAAGTCTCGACAGATAAGTTTTGATAGCATGGAACATCAAGATGTTAGAACCATAGGTAGCGAATGGTTGTGCTATCAGGGTTTAGAACATTTGGGTTTGCCAAAATTTTTATCCAAACTTGGCTTTGATGAAACACAGGTAGCCTTGACACTCACTCAAATCATTAGCCGTGCTGTTTATCCAGCGTCTAAATTAAAAATTTCAAAATGGATACGCGAAAATTCTGCCGTATCTGAAATATCTGGCTATCCTCAAGCCCTCCTTACCAAAGATAAATTATATAAAAACCCCTTAGAACTTTATAAGAATAAAACCTTTTTAGAGGATTTTTTATCCCCAAAAACAAACAAATCGTGTAATAATCTAGGATAAAATTATACGACATAACTCATACCTATTTTAAAGGTCGTAAAGTAAAAAGCCATTTAGATGATTTTAAGAAAAGTAAAGAAAAATTTTATGGTTATGACAAATAGTATAAACTAAATTACTTTAAATGCGATAATACGTCTGCTTTTTCTATAAAACCAATATTTTTCCAAATGAGTATTTTATTTTGATAAAGTTGTAAAACTGGTAATGCATCAATTTGAAGTTCTTTACATAAATTTTGATTATCATCTACATTGATACGAATAACAGTAACCTTTTCAACCATATCTTTTGAAATTTCTTCTAAATAAGGTTTCATTTTTTTGCAAGGTATGCACCATTCGGCATAAAAATCTATTAATACTAATTTATCTGAATTAATAAGTGTATTAAATTCTTGCAAACTCATTCCTTTGGGTTGGATTTTGTTATCGTGTATTTCGGGTAAATTTTGGCTTCGCCATTTAATAAGTCCGCCCTCAAGTTCATACACATTATTATATCCTTCTTTCCTTAATTTTTTGGATGCTTCTGTACTTCTACCACCAATTGTACAATATACAAAAATTGGCTGATTTTTATCTAGTTTTGCTGCAAAATCATAAAGCTTTTTATCATTCCATTCCAAATTTATAGCGTTCTCTAAATGTCCTTTAGAAAATTCAGCCGCCGAACGAACATCAATAATAATGGCGGTAGTATCGGCTTTAATTTTTTGCGAAAAATCGATTGGTAATAAATTTTGAGCTAAACAGGAACTATAACATAGTACCCAAAATACGAATCCAATAAAAAATTTTTTAACTAACATAAAATTATTTTAAAAACGCAGAATACATCCACACTAATTTTTCTTGCGATCTTACATAATCGCTCATAAGTGCAATTGTTCCATCATCTGCTGCATGTCCTGCTATCTCATAAATTTTTCGTTGTTCAATAATTAATATTTGTAAAGCCTCTAAAATAAATTGTACGGCTTTTTTACCATCAGATACATCTTTTACTACTTTAATTTTAGAATATTTAATAAAATCATCAAAGGTATGTATGGGAGCACCCTCTAATGTTAAAATACGTTCGGCAATTTCATCGGCTTTAATATTCAGGTCGTTATAAAGTTCTTCAAATTTTTCATGAAGCTCAAAAAACAAGTCGCCTTTTATATTCCAATGGAAGCCTCTAGCATTTTGATAAAAAACCATATAATTCGCCAAAAGTACATTTAGGTTTTGATTTAATACATTAGATTTGATTTTGTCTAAACCAATTAGATTTGATTTTTTCATAATTTTAAAATTTTATTTTTGTTAAGATTTGTTTGAACTTGAAGTGCTCTAATTTTTTTGAGAAAATTGATAACATGTTTGAAAAAATAAACCTCCTATTAAACAACCATAAAGGGAACTAGGAATGGGTTTAGAGGTTATTGCACAAGTACCGTTGGCACAACCGACAAAATAATAATAAAGGTATCCGGCAAAGCCACCGACAACAATTCCTATTATCGTTATTTTGTTTTTAATTATATACTTTGTTAATACTTGCATAATAAATTCAATAAGTGCAAAATTACAATTTTTTTTTGATATATATAAAAAAATTATGTTCCGCAATATGTTTGGTAATTTTGTTCAAAATTTTTGTTGGGTGGAACGATATTTTCAAGAAATAAATCGTGATGGTTATAAGGATTTTTAAGGACATTTAATACGTTTAAAAATTTTGTTAACTGCCCTTTGACTGCCTCATTCAATGCCTCTTCAACAAGATGGGGTCTTGGAATATAAACTGGGTTATTTTTAACCATTAAAGCACTGTTTTTAGTTATTTGATATTCCATAAATAATTGTTCCCATTTCATAATCCAGTCATTTAAAATTTTCAAATAATGAGCAGCTTCATGCCAAGCAACAGAATTTGTTAAAAGTAAAAATGTATTGGTATAATCTAAATTATTTTTAAACATAATATCTAAAAGTTCATCAACAAGCGCTTTATTTTTAGTTGTTATTTTTTCAAAACCAATTTTATGAATAAATGTTTGATAATAAGCCTCTAACCATAAATCATCGAACCTGTTTAACATCTCTTGCGCTAATTTTATAGCGATGTTTAGGTCCTGGTGAATTATAGGTATTAAGGTTTCAGCAAATTTATATAAATTCCATTTAATAATAAAGGGTTGATTTTTAAACGAATATCTGCCTTGATAATCAATTGAACTAAAAACGGTAGCTGGGTTGTAAGTATTTATAAATGCGCAAGGTCCAAAGTCAAACGATTCGCCACTAAGAGACGTATTATCAGTATTCATGACGCCGTGAATAAAACCAACCCGCATCCATTCTACAACTAAGTTAATTTGAGCTACCATCACTTCATTAAGTAAATTTAAGGCTGGTATAGAATACTCGTTTTTTTCAGGGTAAAGTCTTAGAAGACTATAATTTGCAAGCAATTTCAAAGAATTGTTATCATTTTTAAAATGAGCATATTCAAAAGTTCCAATTCTGAGGTGGCTTTTCATGACCCTTGTTAAAATAGCGCCAATTTCAATATTTTCACGAAAAACTGGGCTATGGTGTTTAACTACAGCTAAACTTCGGGAGGTGGGAATATTAAGAAAATGTAAGGCTTCACTTATTAAATATTCGCGTAACATGGCTTTATATGTTGCCCTGCCGTCTCCTTGTCTAGAATAAGGCGTTTTACCGCACCCTTTTAATTGAATATCATACCGTTCATGTTTATTATTAAGATGTTCTCCAAGCATAATAGCTCTGCCGTCTCCTAAGATGGTAAAATGCCCAAACTGGTGGCCTGCATAGGCTTGAGCAAAAGGCTTGGTATTGTTAGGAATTTTATTCCCTGATAATATCGCCAATAAATCTATCGAGTTCGTTGCATTGATATGGAGCGTCTCTATTAAATTGGAATTAAGTAACACAATTTCAGGGTTTTCAACTTTAGTTGGTTCTACACATGAATAAAACTGAGAGGGTAAATTTAAATATGAATTTTCAAAATTAAAAACAGGATGCACTTTTAATAGGTTTTATTTATATATATTTGTAACTTAAAATACTGATTTGAATAGTCTTGAACGCATTGTTTTTTTTTAAAATGAGAGGGACTTGTCAACACAAATAATTTTTAGTCTGCCTCAATTAAAATGTCTAAATCGTGCCTTAAATGTTGAATTATAAACTCTTGGCGTTCAGGTGTATTTTTACCCATATAATAAGATAATAAACTTTGAATTGTCTCGCCTTCTTCAAATAAAACGGGTTCTAAGCGAATATTTTCACCGATAAAATTGGCAAATTCATCTGGTGAAATTTCACCCAAACCCTTAAAGCGCGTAATCTCATGTTTTTGACCTAATTTTTTGATAGCTTGTTGCTTTTCATCTTCATTATAACAATACATGGTTTCTTGTTTGTTTCTAACTCTAAATAAAGGTGTTTCAAGTATATACAAATGACCTCGTTTTACCAAATCTGGGAAAAATTGCAGAAAAAAAGTCATAATTAAAAGTCTAATATGCATCCCATCAACGTCGGCATCTGTAGCAATAATAACTTGATTATAACGAAGTTCGTCTAAACCATCTTCGATATTTAAGGCGTGTTGCAATAAATTAAACTCTTCATTTTCATAAACGATTTTTTTGCTAAGTCCAAAACAATTTAAGGGTTTACCACGTAAACTAAATACAGCTTGGGTATTCACATCGCGCGATTTGGTAATACTTCCGCTAGCACTATCGCCTTCGGTAATAAAAATGGTACTGATATTTTGTTGCACCACAAACTCTTCTTTATTTTTATTGGGTGGTACATCGTTTAAATGAATTCTACAGTCTCTAAGTTTTTTATTATGTAGGTTGGCTTTTTTAGCCCTTTCATTCGCAATTTTTTTTATTCCCGCCAAATCTTTTCGTTCTTTTTCACTTTGTTCAATCCGTTTTTTAAGTGCTTCTGCAGTTTGAGAATTTCGATGCAGATAATTATTTAACTCTTTAGACAAAAAATCGTTTACAAAACTTTTCATAGATGCCCCGTTTTCTGAAATAACCTGCGAACCAAGTTTGGTTTTGGTTTGGCTTTCAAAGATAGGCTCTTGAATTCTAACAGATACCGCTGCTACAATACTGGTTCTAATATCAGCCGCTTCGTAATCTTTTTTATAAAATTCTCGAACTGTTTTTACATAAGCCTCTCTAAATGCTTGTTGATGCGTACCACCTTGCGTTGTAAATTGTCCATTAACAAACGAAAAAATATCCTCGCCATAATCATTATTGTGCGTTAAAGCTACTTCAATATCTTTCGATTTTAAATGAATAATTGAATAATTAATTTCTTCTGCATTTGTTTTACGTTGTAACAAATCTAATAACCCATTTTTACTAACAAATTTTTTGCCGTTAAAATAAATATTTAAACCTGCATTTAAGTAACAATAATTCCAAATTTGATTTTCAATAAATTCGTTAACAAAATGATAGTTTTTAAAAACAGTTTGGTCGGGTACAAAAACTACTAAAGTGCCATTATCTTGCGTTGATGATTTCTCAACAGGTTTGTTTTTAAGTTTACCTTGATTATATTCGGCTGTTTTTTCAACTTTTTCACGATACGAAGTTACAGCAAAAAAAGAGCTTAAAGCATTTACGGCTTTGGTACCTACCCCATTTAATCCCACAGATTTTTGAAAAACATTACTATCATATTTCGCACCAGTATTAATTTTACTTACCACGTCTTCTAATTTTCCTAAGGGAATTCCACGACCGTAGTCCCGAATTGAAACCATTTTCTGGTCAATTGTAATTTCAATATGTTTTCCAAATCCCATTGTATATTCATCAATACAATTGTCAATAACTTCTTTTATAAGAACATAAATACCGTCATCGGGCGATGCACCATCCCCTAATTTTCCAATATACATACCAGGTCTTAAGCGAATATGTTCTTTCCAATCTAACGATTTTATAGAATCTTCATTATAATTTGTATTCATAGTTTATTTTTAAGTTATTTGATAAAAAAGTGTGTTGCATTTTGTTTTATAATATAATTTTTAGCGTGTTCAATAAATTCAGACTCGGTAATATTGGTATTATCAATTTGATAGGCGTCGTGCGCCTTTGTTAAAGGACAAAAATCTCGATGTGAATCTATCTTATCTCTTTGAAGTAAATTATGATAAATGTCTTCATATTCACACGTAATTCCCTTGGCTAAAAGTTGCTTTAACCGCCTTTCGGTTCTCATTTTAATATCCGCAACAATAAAAAATTTAATCACCGCCTTTGGGTACACACAGGTTCCAATATCCCTTCCATCCATAACTAAAGGTGTAAAATTTTGAATTGTTCTTAAAAATTGAGTCGTATAGTTACGAACAGATTTTAAAGCCGAAAAATAACTTACGTGCTCACTAATTTTAGGGGTTCTAATATAATTTTCAATATTTTCGTTATTATAATAAAAACATACTTGATGTAACACATTATCAATACGATATTTTAAATTAAGGGCTTGTAATTTTTGTAAAAAACCATCATTTTCAATTTGATTTTGGGCATCAAAATAATAGGTTATAAATCTATAAATAGCCCCAGAATCAATGGCAGGAATCTTAAAAGTTTTAGCTAAAGCCTTTGTTAAACTTCCCTTCCCAGAACCCGCCCAACCGTCAATTGCTATAACATTCTCTTTTAAATCTAAACCCATAATGGGCAAATTTACTAATTTAATAACATTTTTTTTAAAAAAAGTCTTTATGTTGAAAAAAAATTCTACCTTTATAACTTAATTTATGAAAAAACAACATTTTTTGTCTAAAATTCCGCTTTTTGTTTTTATGGTGATAGCCCTATTGACAATTGAAGGCTGTCAAGAAAAAAAAGTGAAAATTTCAGAAATTAAAAAAATTAAACCCAGTAAATTAAGGTCTTATTTTAAAACGACACCACTTCCATGTACCATTGATAATTTAAATATTTTAAAACTTACAGATAGTCAAGAATTTAATAAAAATGTAATTCAACAAATTTTCCCCTTGAAATGGATGCAGTTATTTCCAGATTTTAGCTCTATTAAACATCGTATTTATCCTATAAGGTATTTTGAAAAAAAAGACCATTGGTATCTTATTTTGGGTGTGTACTATCCGCACTTTGTAAAAATTTATATTGCTGAATTTAATGAAGATAATAACATGTTAGCATTAGGCTATGTTAACCAAATTGGAAACGATAAACACAGTGGTTTGGCACAAATCATCATTTCAAAAGAACCCACATTTACCTCAAAAGTATTTAATAATACTATCAATAAACCTAATATAAAAAGTTATGCTTTTATTGAGGATAGTTTCGTGTTAATTTTAGAGGAATATGCTAAAATTCCCTAATTAATTCATAGCTTGCTCTATATCGGCTTCTAAATCTTCATAGTTTTCAATACCTACACTCATTCTAATTAATGCGTCTGTTATTTGAAATTTTATGCGTTCTTCAGCAGAAATGCCATAATGTGTCATACTGGCTGGATGGCTAACTAAAGTATCTAAAGTACCTAAGGACACGGCTTTTACACAAATTTTAACGTCATTAATAAATTTTTTAGCGCCTTCAAAGCCAGATTTTAATTCAAAACTTATAACTGGAGGGGGAAGACGATGTTGTTTTTTAGCTAAATGATATTGTGGGTGCGATTGTAAACCACAAAAATTAACTTTCAGAATTTTAGGATGTTGGGCTAAAAAATGTGCCAGTTTATCAGCATTTTCACAATGCTTTAGCATTCTAATTTCTAATGTTTTTAAACCATTCATTAATAAAAACGCATCAAATGGGTTTGCAGTACCTCCTAATAATACCTGCCATTTCCAAACCTTTGTTTTCATAAATTCTATATCACTACCAATTAAAACGCCTCCAATAGCCGAACCATGCCCATTTAAAAATTTTGTAGTTGAATGCATTACAAAATCTACCCCAAATTTAAAGGGTTGTTGTAAAAAAGGTGTTGCAAATGTATTGTCAACCGATACTTTACAATGATATTCATGGGCAATTTTAGTAATTGTTTCGATATCTACACATTGATTCGTAGGATTACAAGGCGTTTCTAAATGTATTAATTTTATACTTGAATTTGTAGCTAAATGATGTCGTAAAATAGCCTCATCGTTTAGATCTGCCAAAATATTTTTAATTCCAGAAGCTGCTAATACTTTTTGAATCAACTCTTGAGTACCTCCATATAAAGAAAAATGCGATAAAATTGTTTCATTTGAGGCTACATTACTCATAAATAACGTTGAAAGTGCGGCTTGACCGCTGGCAAAAATTAAAGCTTTTAATTCAAGTGGATCATCATGGCTATCTTTTAAATGATACCCTTCTAAAGCCGCTATCGTTTCTTCAACAGCTTCAAAACTTGGATTACCCCACCGCGTATAAATGTTTTTTTTATCAATGTGATTAAACTTATTAAATCCATCTTCAACATTATCAAAAACAAAAGTTGAACTGGCATAAATAGGTGTTAAATGTGCATTTTGATTATTGGATTCCTTAAAACTATGAAGCGCAGTGGTTGAAACGCCTTTAAAATTTTTCATATAACTTATTTTAAGACAAAGATAGCTATAAATTTTATTTAATTACAAAAAATTTTATTTTCATGATAATTTTAACTTTATTTACAAATATTGGTAATTTTAAACTAATTTTGTAAATGATTTTATTTATCAACAAAAGAATTTTAAATAATAAAAAAGCTACTATTGTAAAACTCATGGTTAGATTGTGCATTATTGCCATTACCCTTAGTTTTATTGTTATGTGGGGCGGAATGGGTATTATTAAAGGATTTCAAGAAAGTTTACAAGAACGGTTTATTATTTTTGCAGGACAATTTGTAATAAAACCCTATCAAATAGATAATAATTCGTTAACCATATCAAACAACTATTTTGACGCACAAGGGAACATTCAAACCATATTACATAATAAACCCCAGTATGTTCAATGCTACCCTTTTTTATCGGCTAACCTAATCTTAAAAAGTCGCCAAGAAATACTCGGGGTTATTGCTCAAGGCATTTCTGAAGACTTTTTGAAACATAATTTGTCCACGTTTATCCAAAACCAATCCGCAACCTTTACTTTACATGATAAAAACGCAATTATTATTTCAAAAAATATTGCTAATCAATTAAATGTAAAAGTAAATGATTCCATTAAAATTTTGGCATTACATGATAATTTAAACCAACCACAAATTAAAACCTGTATTATTAAGGCAATTTACCAAACCAATATGGAAGAAATAGACAAGTTTGTTATTTTTCTTGATCTCGGTTTTGTTCGTAAATTAATGCGAAATAATACTGCACTTTCAAGCTATCAAATAAATTGTTTACCAAGTCTTAAAGATTCTACCCAAAACTGGTTAAACCAAAACCTCCCTTTAGATTTTAAAATTATTGAATTTAAAAATGTGTTTCCACAATTAATCGATTGGTTAAATGTTCAAAATTTGAACAAAGCAGTACTTATATCTATTATGTGTATTGTGGCTTTTGTTAATATTATTACCTGTATTTTGGTATTATTGGTAGATCGTTTAAAAATGATTAGTATTTTTAAATATTTAGGTATTAAAACCTCACAATTATTTAAATTATTTTTGTTACAAATTTTTTATATTTTAAGTTGGGGCATCGGCTTAGGTATCATCATAACGCTTGGTTTATCGTATCTTCAAAATAAATATCATTTTATTAAATTAGACCCTGAAAATTATTATATTAGCTACCCTGAAATTCGCTTAAGTATCCATTCAGGTTTAATAATCATTGCACTTTTAGTAGTAGTTAGTATTATAGCGGTTGGATTACCCATTTTATTTATAAAGAAACTATTTCCTGTTGTGGGGTTAAAACGGGCATAATTTTAAAGGGCACAATAGCATTTTCAAGACCATCAGAACACGGTGTATTGATACGAATATAATTATCTGTATAACCGCTGATTGTGCCATTTTCTAAAGGTTTTTCAAATAAAGTAGGTCTATAAGTACCCACAAATTTCTTATAAAAAAAATGTGATTTTTTAAGCGATAAATTTCTTAGAATTTGATTTCTCGATTTTCTAATAGACATTGGGACCTTATTTTCCATTGTCATAGCTTTGGTATTTTTACGTTCAGAATAAGTAAATACGTGTAAATAACTAAATGGTAAGCCATGTAAAAATTGATACGTTTCATCAAAATACGCCTCTGTTTCGCCCGGGAAGCCTACTATAACATCAATTCCTAAACCACAATCTGGAATTAAAGAATAAATTTCAGATATTTTCTTAGCGTAAAAATCAATGTGATATCGCCGTTGCATTTTTTTTAAAATTGCAGAGCTCCCACTTTGTAAAGGGAGATGAAAATGAGGCATAAATTTTTGTGAATCTTTTACAAGTTGAATAATTGGGGTTTCTAACAAATTAGGTTCTATCGATGATAATCTAATTCTTGGGATTTGGGTTTGGATTTCAATTTCCCAAAGTAAATCAACCAAATAAGCCGTCTTGTTGTTGTTTGTTGTGGTTGAAAAATCCCCCAAATTTATTCCAGTTAAAATAACTTCTTGGAAACCATCTTGTTCAAGTTTTTTAATCGTATCTATAACATGTTCTATAGTATCGCTTCTGCTTTTCCCTCTGGCTAATGGAATGGTACAAAACGAACAATTATAATCACAACCATCTTGCACTTTTAAAAAAGCTCGGGTTCTGTTTTCCTGCGAAAACGCTGTTTGAAAATGATTTAAATCTTGAATATCAGAACAATGCACCATATTTGTTTGCGTATCGTAAAGCAATTTAAGATAATATATTAAATTAAATTTTTCAGCGGCACCTAAAACTAAATTAACATCAGGAATTTGGGCAATAGCTTGGGGCTTAAGCTGGGCATAACATCCTGTAATTACAATTTTACATGTTGCATTAAGACGTTTCACTTTTCTAACTAATGCTTGGCATTCTTTATCGGCATTTTCAGTAACTGAACAAGTATTCAAGATATAAATATCGGCAATATTTTCAAAATCAACCACTTCAAATCCTTCTTGTTTTAAGAGACTCGACAAGGTACTCGTTTCCGAAAAATTTAATTTACATCCTAAGGTGTGTAATGCAACGCGTGAAAATGTATTGTTTAATGAAGCGGAATCCAAATTTAATGACATAATGGCAAAATTACAAAAATAAAATAGAATTTTGATGAGACTTTAAAAAAAAAGTTAGATTACACAAAAAACATGTCATTATAACATAAAATTTTTGTTTTGAAATTACAGGTAGTTTAAAGTGCCCATCGTCATCAATGTCTCTAAATAAAGTAAATCTATTAAGAATTTCAATATATATTTAGTATATTTAAAAAGAAGCATGAGACCTATACATGTCATTTATCTTAAAATCCTTCTTTACAAAACAACTAACCCCTTTCATAATATCTTAAAAATATAGCTATCCCAGCTACAATAAAAATCACCGCCGTAGTGCGATGAAACCGCTTTAAATTCGTTTCATTTAAATAAACCCTAAGTTTATTAGCGTAAAAAACTTTGGTAACATCTAATAAAAAATTCATCAATAAACAGGTTACAAATACAATAATTAAATATAAAGATTTTAATTTATATTCACTGGCTTGTAAATGAATGGTAGTACCCCAGGCAAACCAAAAAAAATAAATACCAGGGTTCAAAATATTCATCATAAAACCACTTATAAAATTTTGCTTAAAACTATGGCGCTCTGTATTTAAATCTTGGTCTTGAATGGTTTTATTAAATGAAACTTTTGCCATAAATAAATAAATACCATAAATAATAAAAAAAATACTACCAACTAAAGCAATTATTTTTTTATATTTTAATATTTCTAAAAAAAATGATGAAAAGGAATTAACCAAAATTACCAAAATGATATCACTTACCGAAACGCCTAAAACAAAAAAAAAAGCTCTATTTACCTTTTCCTCTAAGCTTTTTTTGATTATCGTAAAAAATATTGGACCTACCGAAATACAAAAAATAAATCCTAAGATAAATCCGTTTAAGATAGCTTCAAAAACCATGGCTTATAATTAAATTTCTAATAAAGTTGCTTTGTGCAAAATGTTATGTAAGCTATCGTACAAATGCACCAAATTATTTCTAGTATTAAAACCATTCAAAGAATATCTTAAATAAGTTCCCGTTTTATGAACCATTACTGGAATTTCAATCTTATAGTCTTCTAATAATGTTTTTTTAAGTAATAACGGCTGGGTAGTTTTAATTGGAATTGAAAACATTTGCCCAAGAAACTCATCAGAAATCGTACATAAAGCACTTGTATTCAATAATTTACAAAAATCTGGAGCAAATTCTTGAACCCAGGCTCGGCAGGTTTCGCTTACTGTTTGCCATTGATGTTTTGTTCTAAAATTCAAGGCGGCTTCAATACATAAAAATGCGGCAACATCTCGGGTTCCCTGCATTTCATTATGATCTAAAAACAGAGAATCCGAGGGCAGGTCGGCATTATAACCCCAACTTACTACTAATGGCTCTAATAAAGATTGTTTATCTTTTTTAGCATATAAAAAAGAACTTCCTTTGGGAGTTAAAAGCCATTTATGACAAGCACCAGTATAAAAATCAACATCTAAAGCACTTAAATTCAATTCAATATGTCCAGGTACGTGTGCCCCATCTACAATGGTTATTAATCCTAATGATTTGGCTTTTTGACAAATTTCTTTAATAGGTAAAATGAGTGCTGTAGTACTTGTTATTTGGCTTATAAATATGGCTTTGGTATTTTTTGTGAACCCTTTAAAAAAATCGTTTACTACTTGTTCTTTATTTAATATGGGTAGCTGGATATTGGCTTTAACTAAGGTAAAGCCTTTTTTTTCGGCATAAAAATCCCAAGTTTTTTCACATGCACCGTATTCTAAATTAGTTGTTAACACCTCATCACCTACTTTCAAATCTATACTTTTAGCAAATAAATTCACGGCATAAGAAGGATTAACAACATACACCAATTCTTGTGGCAAAGCCCCGCAATAGTTGGCTAAAACGTCACGACTATGTTTTAAATAGCCACTTAATTTAGTCGTAATAAATGCCACAGGTTGATACTCTAATTCTCTTTGAAAATTTTGATACACCTCAAAAACATCTTTAGGACAAGCCCCAAAACTACCATAATTCAAAAAATGAAGATTCGGATCTAATAAAAATTCTGATTCTAAATTGTACATATTAACTATTTAATAAAATTAAAAACACCCTTTTAATAATCCCCCGTCAATTGGAATACTGGTTCCTGTAATATAATTAGAATACTCCGATGCTAAAAAATTCACTAAATAACCATATTCTTCAGGCTTTCCCAAACGCTGCATGGGTATATGCGAAAAGACCTCTTTAATAAGCAAATCTGGCGAAACACCTTTAATTTTGGCATTATTTTCTATAATATTTAAAAGTCTTGATGTACCAAAATAACCAGTTAATATAGAATTTACAGTAATATTTTGAGGTGCTAATTCTGTTGCCAAACTTTTAGCCCAACCCGCAACAGCTAAGCGTATTGCATTCGATAACACTAAATGTGGAATGGGTTCTTTAATTGCCACCGAACTAATATTTATTATACGTCCCCACCCCTTATCTTGCATCTTAGGAAGTATTAAATTTGTAGTAAAAACAACGGTTTTAAATAATAAATCAAAACTTTCTTGATAATCACTCGTGTTTTTTTGTAACACATTACCAAAATCGGGACCTTGTGAATTATTTACCAAAATATCAATCGTTTTATTTTCTAGAAAAGCGGAAATTTTATTTTTATAATCTTCAAAATTAGAATAATCGATATTTAAATAGGAATGATGTTGGTGATCATGTTGTGGGAGTTCCTTGCACACTGCTTTTAAATTCTCCTCGTTTCGAGATACCAAAATGATCGATGCACCACTTGATGCTAATTGTAAAGCCACTGCTCGTCCTAAGCCATTGGTTGCCCCACCAACTAACGCTATTTTCCCTTGATGTGATATTATCATAGTTTTTTATTTTGTTATCTTCAAAATTACATGATTATTTGTAAATAAATGTAAAATCCACACAGTCTGCGCTTTCCCGGTTAGCTGCACTGGCAACCACAGCTACTTCT
>JASGCT010000132.1 GCA_030053915.1 Alphaproteobacteria bacterium | reverse complement strand
TTCTAAAATAATTTTGTTAGTCCATTTACGCTTTGTTTTAATAGGTAATGTTATTTCTTTTTTAAAGCATTGCGCAGTGATGCTGTCTGGGCAATTAAGTATATCTTCAAAACGCCCTTGGGCTACTATATTTCCACCACGTTGCCCAGCAAATGGTCCTAAATCAATGATATAATCGGCAGCTTTAATAATAAATTCATCGTGTTCAACAACGATAACAGTATTTTGCAAATCTCGTAATTCTTTTAAAACCATAACTAAATTTAGAGAATCTCTTGGATGTAGCCCAATGGAAGGTTCGTCTAAAATATACATCGAGTTGGACAAATTACTATTAATATTTTTAGTTAAAAAAATGCGTTGTGTTTCACCGCCACTAAGGCTTTCGCCACTTCTATTTAACGTTAAATAATGCAAGCCTACTTTTTTTAAAGTAAGCACTCTTTTTAGTAACTCGTCAATAATTCGGTTGCTAATTTTACGCTGGTGGGGATCTAGTACTAAGTTTGTTAGCCAGGTGTTAAAACATGCAATATTCATATTTAAAACTTCAGCAATATTTTTTTGGCAAACTTGAATATAGAGGGCTTCTTGCCGTAAGCGGCTTCCTAAACAATAAGGACAAAATACGTTACCATAATATTTTTTCTTAAAATAGTAATGGTATTCAAAAAAATCTTTACTAACAGATTGTATAAAATTATTTACCCCTTTTAATGTGTCGCTTCCTTTAATTAATACATTGTATTCGGTTGGGGTTAGGTTATGAATGGGCGTATGAATAGGAAAATTATGTATTTTAGAATCATTTATAAAATTATCTTGCCAAATTTTGTGCTTTTTATCTTGCCAAGGTATAATAGCACCTTCAGCTACACTAAGCTGCTTATTGGGTATTATTAAATTCATATCTAAATCCCAGGTTGTTCCACTTCCATTACATTTTTTACAAATACCATACGAATTACTATAAGAAAATAAATTAGGATTAGGTTCTTCAAAATAAATATCTTCTTGATGTAAATGATTAGGGTATTTTTGTAAATTATTTTCATTAAGATCTAAATATATTTCATAATTTCCTTCTGTGAACGCTAAGTGCATCGTTTCTACAAAATCGCTTAAATCTTCGGGCGTATAGTTAGACTTGGTTTCAAATTTTGAAAATAATAAATAATAGGTGCAATCGTTTTTATATATAAAATTTGAAATTTGAATTATATGCCGTTGATTAGTATCATGTTGAATAGCATAGATATCAGTATAGCCTCTTTCTATAAAACTTTCTAAATGTATTTTTAAGTTATCAGAATTTTTGTCTAATTTTATTTTGGATAAAATACAAACTGTGTTTTTTTCGGGAATATTTTGAATAATGGTAAGCATTTTTGGGGCGGTATATTTTTGAATGATATTTCCAGATTTTGGTGAAACAATCACACCTATATGAGCAAATAATAGTTTTAAATAGTCTAAAATTTCGGTTAAACTGCCCACGGTACTTTTAGTGCTTGAAGAAGACACTTTTTGTTCGATAGCAATTGCAGGACATAAACCATGTATCACTTCAACCTCGGCGCTTTCCATTTTATTTACAAACTGTCTGATATAGGTATTAAGACTTTCGGCATATTTTCGTTGTCCTTCGGCAAATAAGGTGTTAAATGCCAAACTAGATTTTCCGCTACCTGAAACACCTGTTAATACAACAAGTTGATTTCTAGGTATATCCACTGAAATATTATTTAAATTATGTTTTTTAGCTCCAATAATAGAAATTGGATTAATACATGTTGTTTCTTTAGATTTTTTTTTCATACAAAGCAAAGTTAAATCAATTAAAATTATAAACAAAATAAAATAGAATTATTTTTTACTTTTTATAGTAATAATTTAATTACAATTATTTTTAAGTTCCATTTTATTATTAAATATACTTTCGCCAATGGTGCAAGACAAACAATGTTTATGGTTGCAATTTTCCACAAAAAGCTCTACAAAAGCTTGAGAATCTAAGGCATTATTGTTTTTTATACCAAAATCTTCAAATAAACGACTATGTTTATGATCTTCTTTGGGCAACGTTAATAAAATATCTAAAGCCGCCATTTTTTCGTTATAGTCGTTATAAATAGAGTGGTAAGCAAATCTTAAGGGTACTACCACATTAATATACAATCGGTTTTTAAGTTGAGAACCAATATGTTGTGGAATGGGCGTTTTCATTGGTTCATCAAAATTATAATGCGTGTGCCAATAATCGTAACTTTGAAATTTTTTAAATAAGTTGTCTGGTTCAAAAAATTTTTCGTAAAGCATGGCTGAAAAAATTTGTGGTTGTGCAATTAAACCACCTGCTAATTGCGACAAGCGGATTGTTGGAAATGATGCAGGACGCATGCGCATAAAATTTAAACTACTATAAATTGGGGTTAATTGATATTTTTGTTTGTAAAATGTGTATTCTTTTTTTAAAATATTAGGGTAGTCGTCTTTAAAATCTTTTAAAAGTAAATTACTTTGTCCAAATAAAATAGATTCGACACAGGTTCGATTGAACATGTTTTGTTGCAAGATTTTTAAGGGGGTTTGTTTCATAATTTGTTCAAAATGGAGTCCATTTATTGGACCACCTAATTGTGCTGAAACCATACTCCAGGCTACTAATTCCCAATTGTTGGTAAAATAATTTAATAATTGTTTTATTAATGCAGTTTTGCGTTCAAGCCGTTTGATTACTAGTTTCTCTTTAAATGGAATCCATCGGGCTGGATGAACGTTTTGAATAAAATTTGAACAGGGTAGTTTGTGCCCTTGATTCATAATTTGCTTATAGGTATCTATTAAAATTTTAGACACCAGAGGTTGTAAGGTTAAGGTTACTAATTTTTGACCTTTGGAGTTTGTTATTTCAAGGTCGTTTTCCCATACAACATGTAAAATTACTGGGTCGTACTTTGTGTCGTTATCATGTTTGTGCTTTTTCCAATCGCTGGCTTTAATATGGATTTCTACCGAACCAGCCCAAATTAATTTGTCGTAAACAATACGGGCATGTATAAAGTCTGGACCTTGGTTTTTATTAAGAAACCCAACTTGAAGTATCTCTAACGATTTATTGTCAGTAGAGTGCAAGTTCTTTAAATTAAATAACTTGTTTTGCCAAATAAATTGTAATAATTTTTCTTCCATATTTTTTGGTGTAAAATTAAATATTTTAAA
>JASGCT010000131.1 GCA_030053915.1 Alphaproteobacteria bacterium | reverse complement strand
TATGCGATTTTATTAAATTGTTTAAAATTAATTTTGTAGTTTTGCAAAGAACCCTAAAAATCGATACAACACTTATGAATGAAAAATTAAAAGTGGCAATTATTGGAACTGGTAACATAGGAACAGATCTTCTTATTAAGTTAAAACGTTCCAATTTACTTGAATGTGTATGTTTTATTGGACGGAATAAGGAATCCAAAGGCATGCTTTTAGCGCAGTCTTTAGGCATGCAAGTTTCAGATGAAAAAATAGATTGGGTTTTAAAACATATTGATACGCTTGATATATTATTTGATGTTACTACGGCGGTGGATGCAAGTTACCATTGGTCTCTTATAAAAAAATATCCACATATAAAAGTAATTGACTTAACGCCTTCTAATAATGGTATATTTTGTGTGCCATCTATAAATATTAATCAAGTTACGCAATATAATAATGTCAATATGATTTCGTGTGGCGCTCAAGCTTCCTTACCTATAATTTTTACAATTTGTCAAGTTGTGCCTGAGATTGATTATATAGAAATGATAAATAATGTTAGTTCCAAAAGCGTTGGCCCTGGTACGCGTTGCAATGTAGATGAATATATTGAAACAACTGAATTAGCTTTAAGTTATTTTGCAGATATATCGGAATCAGTCGTAAAAGCTTTATTAAATGTAAATCCTGCCGAACCTCCAATAAATATGCAAACTACAATTTATGTAAAAGCGAAAGCTCTAGACTTAGAATTATTAAATTTAAAAATTTTAAAAGTTGTTGAAAAAGTAAAAAAATATGTTCCGGGTTATGCTTTATTAGTTCCACCTATATACAAGGAAGGTATATTGATGATTTCAATTAAAACCATTGGGTTGGGAGATTTTCTTCCTCCTTACGCTGGAAATTTAGATATAATAAATTGTGCTGCAATTGCTGTGGCAGAAAGATTTAGTGAATTACACTTTAATTTAACGTAAATATGTCCAACAATAAACTTATTATTTCGGATCCGAGTTTAAGAGATGGAAATCATGCCGTGGCGCATCAAATAACTCAATTACAAATTGAAACATATTGTCGAAAAGCGGATGAAGCTGGTATACATATTATTGAAGTTGGGCATGGGAATGGTTTAGGGGCAAGTTCTATTCAAGTAGGTATTGCTGCAATTGACGATAAAACACTTTTAGAAACAGCCAGAAAAAATATTACTAGAAGTAAATTAGGGGTACATGTTATTCCTGGGGTTGCCACCATTAAAAGAGATTTATTACCTGCAATTGATATTGGTGTGGATGTTTTTAGAATTGCATCGCATTGTTCTGAAGCCGATTTAACTCAAAACCATATCGATTTTTGTAGAAAACACCAAAAAGAAGTTTATGGTTGTTTGATGATGAGTCACATGATTACACCCGAAGCCTTGTTGGAGCAAGCCCAAAAAATGGAAATTTATGGTGCACATGGCGTTTTAATAATGGATTCGGCAGGTGTTTATTTACCACAAGATGTTCATAAAAGAATTAAATTATTAGTTGAGGGTTTAAATATACCTGTGGGCTTTCATGGTCATAATAATTTTGGAATGGCAATTACCAATACTATGGAAGCTTATTATTCTGGTGCTACCATTTTAGATGGAACGATTCTAGGTTTTGGGGCTGGGGCTGGTAATACACAATTAGAAGTTTTAATTTCAATTTTTAAAAAATTAGATATTGAAACCGGTATAGATTTTATGAAAGTATTAAATCTTGCTGAATTAAGCAAAGATTTTCTGGTTTTAAAAAATCCATTTATAAATGCGGAAAATATTGTTACTGGAATGGCCGGGGTATTTTCTGGATTAACAATAACCATAAAAAAAATAGCCTTAGAATTTAATATTGATTTTTTAGATTTAATTATTGAAATTGGAAAAAGAAAAGTAATTGCAGGGCAAGAAGATGTAATTTATGATATCGCTTTAGAATTAGCTTCAAAAAAACTAACGAATTTATTATAAATTTTTGAAAGTGTTTAATTTGTTTATTGGCGTATTTTAGTTAACTTTGCATTATGTTTATAAAAAATAGATTATTGGCTATTTGGGCATTAACATTTTTTGTGTGCACAATGTTTATTACAATATGGCTATACATACCATGTTTTTGGTTAAAAAATAAATCTCAATCCCAATATTTTACTAAAGTAACCAAAATATGGATGGGTATTTTTGTGTATGTTATTTTTTGTAGAATTAAGTATATTGGAATGGAGCATTTTAAAAAAAATCAAAACTATATAATCGTAGCAAATCATACTTCAAACTTTGATCCTGTAATAACCACGCCATTTTTTCCGAATCCTAATAAGTCGATTGCTAAGCAGGAATTTGGTAGAATCCCAATTTTTGGCTATATTTATAAATGGGGGTCTATTTTAATTGATAGAAAAAATCCTCATTCTAAAATTCAAGGTTTCAAAGCCATGAAAGATGCTTTAGCACAAAAATTAGATGTGGTAATTTATCCAGAAGGTAAACGAAATAAATTGCGTTCTAATTTATTATTACCATTTCAAAAAGGTGCTTTTAAATTAGCTATTGAATCTAATACGCCTATTTTACCTATCGCCGTCCATAATGCCTACGCTTTATTTAAACCTCATGTTGCTTGTGCTTTATTTCCAAGAACAATTTATGTTACAATATTAGAACCTCTTTCTTGTTCAAACGAAACAGAAGATACTTTGCTAAACAAAACGTATTTAAAAATTAAAGAAACCTTAGAAACATCTATAAACGTATAAAACAGGTTAATCTTTTTGTCCTAAAGCTTTTAAAAAACGAACGTGTGCTTTTATGGAGGGGAAGAAGTTTTTATATTCGTTATATCTAATGCCACAGGCACTACATGTGTCCTTTACAATTTTACTAATTTGAGGGTAATGGATATGTGATACTTTAGGAAATAAATGATGTTCTACTTGAAAATTTAATCCTCCAGTTAAAAAATTTATTAAAAAGTTTTTTGTGGCAAAATTTGAAGTGGTTAATATTTGATGTTTAGCAAAATCATCGGACATAATATGTGTTTGAGGGTCTGGCATAGGGAAGTCGGTAGTTTCTACAGTATGGGCTAATTGAAAAACGATACTTAATACAAAACCAGCCACAAAGCATGCAAGTAAAAACCCCAAGAGCCAAGGTAAAAATCCAACCATAAAAATTGGAATCACAACAAAAACAAATAAATGATATATTTTAACTATCCAAAATTCTAAATGATGTTTCATTTTCATTTTTTTAATTTCAACAAAACCAATTTTTTTAGAAAAATATTTATTGTAATCAGCAAAAAAAAT
>JASGCT010000006.1:30012-64694 GCA_030053915.1 Alphaproteobacteria bacterium | reverse complement strand
ATTTATATGCTGATAGTTTTATTAAAAACTGGTAAAATTAAAAATTATGTATATTGAAGAAGTTAAAAAAATCTAATGGAATTATCGTTATGTAATTTCATTATTAATGGGTACCGGTTTTATTTTAGGTTTGTTTATCGATGCTCATATAGCCCAGAATTCTCATTAATTTAATTTTTTAAGGGGGTGTTTTATTTATACTACCATTTTATCATTTTTAATGTGTTATAATTTTTTTATGTCTGAACTTTTAAAACTAAAAACTTTGGAAAACTTGACGGGTTTTAGCTACTCGCCTGGAAAGGAGGGGTGTCCGCAGGACGGGGTGGTTGGTAAAAACTCATATTTTAATCTGACAATAGTAAATAAAAATAATTGGTTATTTCAAATAATTGATTAAATTTGAAAAAAAACACTAAGTATGATTCGATTTTTAATAAAAATACTTGTTATAGTATGTCCTTTTTTGATAATTCACCAACCATGTTCGGCACAAGAAAAACCAAATGGTACTATTGTCAATCTTACAAAAATAACCCCATTCACATTAGGAATTAGTCGGGAAATTAAAGTTGGAAATTCTAAGTCCATCGTTGGCAAAATATCTTTAAATCCTTTTAGAACTTATATAATTTCTCCCCTATTATTTGGAATCACCGACCGAAAAATAAATCTGAGTCCGAGTTTTAATTTACAATATCGTAATTATTACAATTTTGAAAATCGTAAAAATAAAAACAAAAGAACAAATTTAAATAGTGCAAATTATTTTGGACCTTCGCTTTCTATTATTTATTCTGTTTTTAATGATGAAAATGATCAATTCCAAGCACGGCAAACTATTAGTACAGCTGGTTTTGTGTGGGGTTTGCAAAGAACTTATAAAAAACGCCTTAATTTGGAACTTAACCTGGGCTTAGGACTATCATTAGTTCAAACTTCATCGAATGACCATGGTATCAAATTAAATACAATAATTGCTTTGCCTTCTCCCATTGCAGAATTTAATATAGGAATTCTGTTAAATACAAAACAAAAAAGGAAAAAATAGATATGTAATAATTTCAATAAACTTTATCGGCTTAGAAACGATTTTTGATTAATACTCATTTTATAAAATATATCAATATCCCCCTTGGCAATAGTTTCTTGAAAATAGTTATTATAATATTTTGGGGTCATTAAATCAACCTGATAAGAATATCTTTTACCTTCTTTGGCATTTTTATAAAGTTTACTTACAAAAAATTGGTCGAAGTCGGTATTCGTATAATTATTTAAATCTTTATTGTCAATTTTTTTGCCATCAATCCACACACCATATAAATTTTCATTTTTCCAAGACTTTAGCTGGTCTAATGTGGGCACCATTTTAGGCAAAGGTTTAGTAGCCTCTCGGCAGATAACAAATTGTTGTTTCTGTTGTTCATTATTCATTTTAGTAAAAATTTCTTTAAGTCGTTGTTTGTCTTTATTTGTCAATTGTTTTTTAAAATTTTCCCATGAGGTTTTGTTATCGGGTTCAAGGTGATATTTTGAGATGATTGCAGTATATTCTTTCATTTCTTCTTCTGTAACACCATATTTAATACTTTTATCATTAAAACTGGTAACATTGTTTTGACACATTGCCATTTTGTTACTTAAAAAAAGGCTTATGCTAACTAAGAGCACAACAAAAATTTTTGATTTCATATAAAATATTTTTAGCAAATATATAAAAATAAAAGAATATTTTTCTTTTTTGGTGATTTTTTTTTATAACTAATAAAAATTTTAAAATAAAAAACGTATTTTTGTAAAAAAACTATGAAAAAAATTATTAACACAAAAAATGCACCTGCACCAATTGGTCCTTATAGTCAAGCCGTATTTGCCAACGGTATCTTATTTGCAAGTGGTCAAATAGCCATTGTTCCGGAAACTGGCGAACTCGTTACAAGTTCGGTACAAGATGAAACCCAACAAATTATGAAAAATATCGCTGCGGTACTTCAAGAACATAATTTAGATTTTAGCCACGTGGTTAAAACAACCATTTTCTTAACCGATATGGCTTATTTTGTAAAAGTTAATGAAATCTACGCCAGTTATTTTCAAGATAATTTTCCTGCTCGAGAAACCGTAGCCGTAAAAGGATTGCCCAAAAATGCCAATGTAGAAATTACGGTAACAGCAGTTCAGTAAGCATTTTAAAAAATCGGCTGAATATACAAAATATTTCAATACCAAAACATGTGGTTTTTACGCAAAATATGAATGAATCGAATTCTTATTTTTGCAATAAAAAAAATGACACATGAAACCTTATACTATTTGGCATTACAAAAAATTCCCCAATTAGGTGCCATCAATTTAAAAAATTTATTAGAAAAATTAGGTTCACCCCTACCATTATTCTCCTTAAAAAAAAGAGACCTTATTGATTTAGGAATACATAGTAAAACAAAAGGGATTGAATTGTTAAAAGCTAAAAATTATTTAGCAGAAGCCGAAAAAGACCTCAAATATATTCAAAAACATGGGATTGAATGCTTAGGATTACTAGAGTCTGGCTTTCCAAAAAGATTAAAACATTGTCCAGATGCCCCAATTCTATTATTCTTTAAAGGAAATTTTAAATTTAATAACCAACGTTTTATTAGTATTGTAGGAACACGGTTGCCCACCGCTTATGGTAAATTTTTAACCCAAGAATTTATATCAAATCTTCCCAAAGATAATTTATGTATTATGAGTGGATTAGCTTACGGAATTGATGCCCTCGTTCATAATTTAGCGTATGATTTAGGCATTGCAAGCGTAGGTGTGTTAGGACATGGCATGCACATGATTTATCCACCCGAAAATACTAAAATCGCCCAAAAACTTCAAGAACACGGGGGCATTATGACCGAATTTAAATTAGGCACCGAACCCGATAAATTTAATTTTCCCAAACGTAACCGAATTGTTGCAGGTATATCGGAAGCCACCATCGTTATTGAAACCGCTGCCAAAGGCGGTAGTATGATTACCGCTGAATTAGCTAATGACTACAACCGTGATGTATTTACCTTTCCTGGTAGAGTTAACGACCCTAAAAGCGAAGGTTGCTTAAAATTAATTTTTGAAAACAAAGCCATGCTTATTACCAACACCAAACAGTTTCTCGAAATTATGAACTGGCAATCTACAACAAAAAAAACCAAAATAATTCAAGCCGAACTTTTTACCGAATTTAATGATAATGAAAAAAATATCTTAAAAATTTTAAATGAAAAAGGCATACTTGAAGTTGACGAGTTATTACATTTATGCCAAATGAGTAGCTCAAAACTTTCTGAAATTATTTTAGAATTAGAATTAAAAGGAATAATTAAATGGTTGCCTGGTAAACGATTAGAAGTAAATTAGTTAATAGTAGATGAACTATCAACCACATTTGTAAACACTTCATGTACCGCTTTACTTTTATAAATATTATTATTAAAGCGATTGCCCAAAACAATAACCGTTACAGTATCTTTAATAAAACGTGTAAATACCGTATTGTTGCCATGCCACCAACCATTATGATAAATAATTTTCTCTTCAGGATTAACAATCATCCGCCAGGCTAATCCATAATTATGAACCGAACCACGCATTTCGTTATGTGGGGAAAATGCTAATTCTCTTGTTTCAGCACTTAATAGGCTATCGCTGTACATATTTTTATCCCAGATTAATAAATCTTCAACCGTGCTATAAACATTTTTTTCGCCATAAATAAAATCTATATTATTTAATGAATACGGTGTATTGTTAGGATGATATGAAGGCGTAATGCGAGACTTGTTTTTTTCACAAAGCACAAACGAATGACGCATGCCTAATTTATCAAATATCTCTTCTTGAATATAATCTGGATATGATTTATGCGACAGCTTTTCAATTATCAAAGCAAGAAGCACATAATTTGTATTACAATAGTCAAATTTAGTATTAGGCTTAAAATAGAGATGCGGTTTACTATTTACTATATAATTTAGAACATCATTATTATTATAAAATGTCTTATCTCCCGGTATTAATTTTTTAACTAATGTTTTAGTCTTTATCTTTTTCCCATTTTTGGCGATGCGATAGGCAAAACTATAGGCATATTTATCAAAAAAGTTTTCATAATTAGGTAGCCCGGAACGATGGCACAAAAGCATACGAACACTTACACTTTGATACGGAAAATCAGGGAAAAATTTATTAATTGAATCATCTAAATTTAATAAACCTTGTTCCATAAGCTTAAGAACTGCCATGCCCGTAAAGGTTTTTGATATTGAGGCGAGATGAATAGGCGTATTATCGGAAAAAGGAATCCGATTACGAATATCTGAATAACCAACATAATTTTTATAAACCGTTTGACCATTCTTGGCAACTAAAATCTGACCATTAAAATTTTTATTAAGTAATATTTCTTTAAGTTTTACATCGATTGCTGTACTTATTTTTTCTTTATAATTATCAGATATTACATTAAATATACCATCGATTTTTTTTGGTGTTTCAACGGCTTTATTTTCAGCCTTTTCGGTACTCACATTAAAACCATAAGTTATTCCACCTATAATAAAAAAAAATCCAAAGAGTAATTTTGTCATCATTTAATTTTTGTCATCATTTAATTTTTGCAAATTTACTAATAAAACGTTAAAAAAAATAATTTATTGTAAATATTTAACAAAATTTAACAATTAAAATATAATCCAATAATTTAATGTAATATTATACTTTATTTTATGAAAAAAAATTAACTTTGCATCTATAAAAATTTTTTCATTATGTTGAGTTCTACTAAAATTGTTCTCTTAGAAAATATACATGCATCTGCAGTAAACTATTTTAAAAGCGTAGGTTTAAAAAACCTTGAACAACATAAAAAGGCGTTAAGTGTTGCCGAGCTTAGTACTAAAATTTCTGACATTTCTGTTCTTGGCATACGCAGTAAAACAGAACTAACAAAAAATATGTTATTAAAAGCCAATAACTTAATGACCGTTGGATGCTTTTGTATCGGCACGAATCAGGTTGATCTAAGTACCGCTTTAAAACAAGGTATTGCTGTTTTTAATGCACCGTATAGTAATACGCGTAGTGTGGCTGAATTAGTTATTGGTGTTTCTATTATGCTCATTAGAAGAATCCCAGAAAAAAACAATGCAGCACATAGCGGTGTTTGGTTAAAAGAAGCTACAAATTCTAGAGAACTAAGAGGCAAAACCTTAGGTATTATTGGATATGGTAATATTGGCATGCAATTAAGCATTTTAGCTGAATCGTTGGGTTTAAAAATACTTTATTACGATATAGAAACCAAATTACCAATTGGCAACGCTATTCAAGTAAAAACATTAACGGAACTAGTGTCTAAATCGGATCTTATTTCTTTGCATGTTCCAGACAATGCATCTACCAAAAATTTAATTCAAAAAAACTTATTAAAAAAATTCAAAAAAGGGTCTATTTTAATAAATTATGCCCGCGGTGAAGTAGTACATATCAACGATTTAAAATGGGCAATTGATAACGAAATTATTTCAGGTGTTGCTTTAGATGTTTATCCCATTGAACCTGAAAAAAATGGCGACCCCTTTCTTTTACCGTTACAAGGGTATCCTAATGTTATTTTAACCCCACATATTGGCGGTTCTACCGAAGAAGCTCAAGCAAATATTGGTGAAGATGTTAGTAAAAAAATCGCAAATTATTTACTTACAGGGTCTAGCATTGGTTGCTTAACCATACCCGCTTTGCAGTTACCAAATGTTGCTAAACAACATAGAATTTGCCATATCCACCACAATAAAAAAGGCGTTTTATCATCATTGAACGCAGTGTTTTCAAAAAATAATTTAAATATTGTGGCACAATATTTAAAAACAAACGATACCCTTGGCTATGTTGTTTTAGATGTTGATAAACCAATTCAAAGTCATATCTTAAACGACATACAAAAAGTTCCACATACTATTAAGGCAAGGTTCATATAATTTTATGACAGTATTCATATTTTTAAAAAACAAAATAAGTCGATAGAAAAAAATTACTATCAAAACCCGTAAACGCCGTCTCAGTTTTTTTATATATCTTATTATTAGCAAAATCAAATTTAAGTTCTGGAGTTAAATAAATATTTTTATGAAGTTTAAATTTTGCCGAAATAGTATGGGTATTTACTAAAGTATTTTCAACAGGGAAAAATCCTTTATTGACACTATTAAAAAGTTCGCTTCGCCAATTAATAGAACACTTAGGTCGTAATTGGTAATTTAAAAACAAAGCTAAATCTTGCCATAAATTTTGAACGCCATTATTTTTGGTATTACTATAAGACACATCTAAAATCATTTGTAATTTACTATTAAAACGTTGGGTGAGAATTAATTCTGCCAAATAAAAAAAATTAGCCGCATTTTTATTGTAGTAAAAAAATATTAAAGAAACATTTGTTTTTTGAGCAAAATCTGGACTTATATACTGAAACGACAAGTATCTATCATCCGAATTGCCGTATAAATAATTATATGGTTGAGTTAAAGCCAATTCAAAACTATGGTCAGTTTTAGATTTATAATTTAAAAACAAACCTGAATTGAAATTGGGTGTTATATAAAATGAATACGTATAACTATAAAAATTATTATCCGGAACATCTACACTTTCATAATTTTCTATGGTGTACTTCTTCCCTATGCTAATTTTAAATCGTTCATTGGGCATATAACTAAAATAAGCTCTTTTCAAAATTCTGCTTGTAAAAGTATTCTCTTCATACGAAAAATCATCGGCTTTCCTACCAAATCCAAATTCCAAAAACCCTTCAACTTTTTTATTTTCATATTTAAAAGCTAAATTTGCCAATCCCAAAACAATATTATTTTTAATATCGGTATAATTGATATAAACATCCGGTACTTTACTACTTGGACTACTAAAATCGTAACGGTAATAAAAATCTAAATATCCCGAAACGGTTAAATTTTTAAAAGATTGTTTCGGCAATACGTTGATACTTGAATCTAGCTGCGCCTTACCTACATTTACAACTAAAATAAGAACTAAACCTAGTAAATTTTTCATTCTCATATATAAAAACTTCAGACAAATGTACAACAAAAAATTTAAAAGATGTATAATTTATTATTGACAATAATGAATCGTTAATTATCGTTTCGGGTACAAGAAATTTCATTTTAAAAATCTCAATATTTTTTAGCCTATTTTAAATCGTAACGATCCGCATTCATAACCTTTACCCATGTTTTTACAAAATCATGTACAAATCGTTCTTTATTATCATCTTGAGCGTAAAATTCAGCATAAGACCTTAATATTGAATTGGAGCCTAAAATTAAATCAAAATTAGTAGCCGAATACACCACATCGCCGGTTTTACGGTCATTAAGATGAAATAAATTTTTTCTTACTTTTTCCCATTTATAGCTCATATCGGTTATATTTACAAAAAAGTCATTGGTTAAGGCGCCAATATTGTTGGTAAAAACGCCTAAATTCGACCCACCATAATTTGTATCTAAAACACGCATTCCACCAATAAGAATCACCATTTCAATAGCAGTTAATCCCATCAATTGGGCTTTGTCTATTAATAACTCTTCGGGTTGAATATCATGGTCATCGCTATTCCAATTTCTAAAACCATCATGAATTGGTTCTAATACTTGAAATGACTTCACATCAGTCATTTCGGCTGTTGCATCGCCTCTACCGCAGGTAAATGGCACTTCAATATTAAATCCACCTTTTTGAATGGCATTTTCTAAAGCCGCTGAACCACCTATAACTATTAAATCGGCAATGCTCACCTTAGGTTTAAAATTGTTTTGAATTTCAGTAAGTTTGGCTAACACTTTTTTAAGTTTTATAGGTTCGTTACCAATCCAGTCAATTTGAGGTGCTAAACGAATTCGGGCACCGTTGGCACCGCCACGATAATCCGATTTTCTAAAAGTTCTTGCACTATCCCAAGCGGTGGTAATAAGTTCAGAATTTGTTAAACCGCTTTTTAAAAGGGTTTCTTTTAAAGACGCAACTTGTTCTTTAGTTAATTTATAGTCTTCCTTTGGAATGGGGTCTTGCCAAATAAAATCGGCTTGGGGTACATCTTTACCAAGGTATCGGCTTTTAGGTCCCATATCTCGATGTGTTAATTTAAACCAAGCTTTGGCGAAAGTTTCTTCAAAATAAGCTGGGTCTTCATAAAATCGTTTAGATATTTTAGCATAAATAGGGTCCATTTTTAAAGCCATATCGGCATCGGTCATAATTGGGTTTCTTTTAACCCCAGGGTTAAAGGCATCTGTTGGTTTGTCTTCATCTTTAATATGCTTCGGTTCCCATTGCCATGCACCTGCTGGGCTTTTTTTAGATTCCCATTCGTGATTTAGCAATAAGTGAAAATAAGTATGATTCCATTTATACGGCGTTGTAGTCCATGCACCTTCTAAACCGCTACTCAATTTTTCTTCGGGTTTTACGTTTTTATTAGTACTAATCCAACCTAATCCAGCCTCTCGGATACCAGCAGCTTCAGGTTCAGGTCCAATCGATGCGGGGTCGGCATTACCATGACATTTGCCTACGGTATGACCACCAGCAGCTAAAGCTACGGTCTCTTCATCATTCATACCCATTCGTTCAAAAGTTACTCTAACATCTAAGGCAGTTTTTAATGGGTTGGGAATAAAATCTACACCCTGTGGGTTTACATAAATTAAGCCCATTTGAACGGCTGATAATGGGTTTCTTAACGAATCCCGTTCTTGGTCGTCATAATATCTATTCCTTGTTGCGGCTAACCATTCTTTTTCGCTACCCCAATCGATGTCTTTTTCAGGATGCCAGATATCAATTCTGCCACCAGCAAATCCTAAGGTTTTAAAGCCCATCGATTCATAAGCCATATTGCCTGCTAAGATAAATAAATCTGCCCAAGACAACTTATTACCATATTTTTTCTTGATAGGCCATACTAATCTGCGTGCTTTATCTAAATCTTGATTATCTGGCCAACTATTTAAAGGTGCAAAGCGTTGATTACCAGTACCACCACCGCCACGACCATCAAAAGTACGGTAAGTACCTGCCGAATGCCAAGCCATTCTAATCATTAAACCACCATAAGTTCCCCAGTCGGCTGGCCACCAAGACTGGCTATCGTGCATCAAGGTTTTCAAATCGGTCTTCACGGCTTCTAAATCTAAGCTATTAAAGGCTTTAGCATAATCAAAGTCGGCATTATAAGGATTTGTTTTAGCATCGTGTTGATGCAAAATATCTAAATTTAAGGTGTGCGGCCACCAATCTGTAACGGTTCTTTTAGTATTGGTATTAGAACCATGCATTACAGGACATTTGGAATTTGAAGTACGTATATTCATATAAAAATTTGTTTGAAGCAAAGTTAAGGTATTTTTTTAAATAAAAGTATCGTTTTTGACAAAAAAATTATTGGGGTTCGTAAATTTAAATCAAAATTAAAAAAAAATGTTTCATTTTTCAAAATTTCATGAAATATTACATCAATTTGCAATTGATACGTTAATAAAAATGAAAACAGTAAAAGATACATATTAAAAAAATATAATTTTTAAAATAATACTTAGGATTTAGATAAAATTTAAAAAATTAACTATTCTAAATCACTATTATATAAAAATATTAAGTTATTTTTGCAACATATTTTAATACATGATAACATATTTTGTAACTGGGGCTTGTGGTTTTGTTGGACATTATTTTATTAACCATTTTAAAAATATACAAACGCCCATTAAAATTATCGCTTGTGCCCGAGGTTCTCATGCGATTTCTGTGATGCTGCCCCCGCACATTGAAATTATAAACTATCAGATAGAACTGAATGATTTTGAAGCGGTTAAAAAGGCTTTACAACACTTTCAACCCCAATATATTATTCATTTAGCGGCGGTAAGTAGTGTGTCGCAAAGTTGGTTAAAGCCCTTAGAATGTATTCAAAATAATACTACCATTTTTTTAAATATTTTGGAAAGTGTTAGAATATTAGAATTTAAAACACGCATTTTATCAATATCCAGTTCAGAGGTTTATGACGTTTTAAAAACCAAAATTTTAAAAGAAACATCAAAACTCAACGCCAATAATAATCCTTATGCTTTAGCCCGCATTTCGCAAGAGAACTATAGTCAGTTTTATGTTAAAAACTATCATTTAGATATTGTTAATGTGCGCGCTTTTATGCATATTGGTCCATTACAAACCACGCAATTCGTGGTTTCGGCATTTATTGATAAAGCATTAGATACCAATCAAAAAAAGATATTCGTTGGTAATTTAGACGTTGTACGAGATATTACAGACGTTCGCGATACAGTATGTGCTTACCACAACTTGCTTGAAAAAGGGCAAAGCGGTGCATTTTACAATGTTTGTAGTGGGCGTGGTATTAAATTAAAAAATGTGTTAAAACTTATATTTAATATTTTGGGATATGAAAAAGAAGTAGTTATTGACCCCAATCTTTTAAGAAAGCAAGATACGATGAAAATAGTAGGTAGCTACGAAAAACTACGAGAACTCACCCAGTGGCAGCCGTCAATATCTTTAATTCAGACTTTAAAAGATATGATTACAGACAAAAAACAAAAATTATTAAATTAAAGCCTTTAGATATATTTCGGCATGTTGTTGTCTTGTTTTATCCCATGAAAAATTTTTAAGACGTTCTAGACCTGTCACTTTTAAATGTTCTCGCATATCTGAATTAGAGATTAATGTTTGTAGAATATGAACCAAACCATCAAGACAATCATTCTCGAAAAAAGCAGCGGCATCTTTAGCTATTTCTGGGAAACATGAAGCATTCGATAAAACTACAGGACATCCTGCTGAAAATGCTTCCAAAATGGGTATGCCAAATCCTTCATACTGGCTTGGAAAAACAAATATTTCAGCTTGGTGATATAATTGCCATAAATTGTCATCATTCGTGAATTGATGATGAATTCGTTCTGATATATTTAAAGATAAAAACTTTTTTTTTTCTATATCATTAAATGCTGGACCTGTACAAATTAAATGTAACTCTGGATATTTTTTAAAAATAATATGAATCGCTTTTAATAGTATATCAAAATTTTTATAAAGATTGCGATTGCCTACAAAAAGAATGTAAGGAAAATTGGGTTTTGTATTCTTAACATAGGGTTGCAAAGAATTAGCAAGATGTATCACTTCAATTTTTTTGTCATCTATGCCATATAAATCTATGATATCATTTTTGGTATTTTGTGAAATTGCTATAATTTTATGAGCAAGATGTATCAGTTTTTTTTTATTGTTTATAAATGAATTGCCATTTAAATTTAAATTCAATTTTTCATCTATCATATCATACACGGTTAACACCCAAGGTTTTTTACAAATATATTTTAAAAAATAGGGGTTGTAATAAGTAGGGTGAAAAATATTAAAATTCTGATTTTTAAGAGATTTTATTGTATGATATTGATTATTAATTTTATAAAATCGACGTTTCGTTTTAGAAACAATTTTTTGAATTGAATTTTTAAAAACCTCCGGAATCTCAAATTTTTTATATTTGTTATTAGATTCGTTTAACAAATATTGATTTGGGGTATATATTAAAGATAAATTATTTTCATAATAACTATTGGATTGATTCAGTTCATAAAAATACCTAGAAATACCGCCAAATTTTTGCAAACTAAAAATTTGATGATCGTATAATATTGTATTCATAATTAAAATCCGTTTCTAATACAAAAATACCTTATGTTAAAAGTCTAATAACACTATGAATTTACTTATTAAATAGTTTTAAATCGGCGTCAATCATTTCTTTTATCAGGGCATCTAAATTATATTTTGGTTGCCAGCCAAGTTTTTGTCGGGCTTTAGAACTATCGCCAATGAGCAAATCAACTTCTGTAGGTCGATAAAATTTAGGGTGCACTTTAACTACCACCTGCCCTGCTTTAAAAGCATATTTGCCATTATTTTTAACCACTACTGCTGTTTCGTTTTCATGTGTTCCTTCAAAAGCAAGTTCTACATCTAATAAGGCAAAGGTTTTAATAACAAAATCTCGGATGCTCGTGGTAACACCCGTTGAAATAACATAATCTTCTGGTTTATCTTGTTGTAAAATGCGCCACATGGCATCCACATAATCTTTGGCATGCCCCCAATCGCGTTTAGAGTTCAAATTTCCTAAATGAAGGCAGTCGGCTAAATTATAAGCCATTCTTGCAACTTCCCGCGTAATTTTTCGGGTAACAAAATTTTCGCCACGGTAAGGCGATTCGTGATTAAATAAAATACCATTACAGGCAAACATATTATAAGCCTCGCGGTAATTTACTGTTATCCAATAAGCATACATTTTAGCTACGGCATAAGGTGAACGTGGATAAAATGGTGTTTTTTCTGTTTGTGGCACCTCTTGAACTAGACCATACAATTCTGAAGTAGAGGCTTGATAAATTTTTGTAGTTTTGGTAAGACCTAATAATCGCACGGCTTCTAATATTCTTAAAGTACCAATACCATCACAATTGGCGGTATATTCGGGCATACTAAAACTGATATGAACATGGCTCATCGCCGCTAAATTGTATATTTCATCTGGTTGTATCTCCTGTATAAGACGGGTTAGGTTCGAGCTATCGGTTAAATCGCCATAATGTAAATAAAATTTATGGCTATATGTAGCGCTATCTGCAAAATATTTGTCGATACGTTGGGTATTTAAAAGTGAGGTACGTCGTCTTAACCCATGTACTTCGTAACCCTTCGACAATAATAAATCTGCCAGATACATACCATCCTGACCAGTTATGCCTGTTATAAATGCTTTTTTCATAGTAATGCAAAATTACGATTTTTATTTAAAAAAAACATCTTTATTTAAAAAAAAAGCACTATTTAACTCAAAATTTACTACGAAAAGATTATTATAAATAGGTAAATACGAATCACCATTTTCAAAGTATGTATATATTTTTTGGAAGTGGTGAATTTAAAAGTTTATAAATTTACATAAATCTACTCAATTATGAATTTTTTATACCTGTTAATGGTTATATTTTTGCAAATAAAATGACCTTTTATTAATTTTAAAGGCTTAGCGATATTGTAATTGATATTTTATAAAGTTTAACAAATATTTAACTAATATTAAGGCTATTTTGCATATTTTTGTAAAAATTTTTAAACAAAAAAACAAAAAATTATGAAAAAATTACTTTTATTAGCTTGTTTGTTGGTAGGGCTTAAAACTACCACCGTATTTAGTCAGGAAAGCAAAGAAAATGCTAAAGAATCAGCCGAATCTACAGAGGCTCAAAAAACTCAAATTAAATCTGAAATTACAGGTATTTTAAATGAGATTGCTTTAAGTCATGAAAACTTTGTCAATATTCCTAAATTTGTAGAATCACTTAAAAAATATACTACAAAGCATACCAAATTTATTTTAGAAAATGGCAATAAAATTTCTGCTGAAAATTTTGAGCAATTATTAAGTTCGGGTTTATTTAAAATTTCAACATATACATCTTCTGATGATGAATTTGATTTTGTATCACCTAAATTAGTTATTTTAACACGCAAGGTTACCATTTCAGGATCAATGAGAGGAACTGATTTTAACAATAAATCTTTAGTTAAATTTATTTTTCATAACACTAAAGGAGGTTGGAAATTATTGCATAGGCAAGCTACATCATTAAAATAATATAGCTTCACAGTTCAATTATTAAAAAACTGGTTAGGAATTAATTTTAATTCTTAATCAGTTTTTTTTTGCTACCAAATATACCGCAATTTGCACATTCTCGTGCGTACCTTCACTATCGTAATTTACCCCAAAATTAAGCCGATTGAACATAAAATACGCTTGTCCAAAAAAACCTTTTTCAGCTGAATATTGCGTTGTTGCTGGAAAGTTAATTTTTTTCGTAATGCCCTTAAATGTTAAACTTCCCGAAATTTCGCACTCGTTATTTGAGGTATAATTCACTGTTTCAATTGTAAATTGTGCCGTTGGATATTTATTCACTTCAAAAAAATCCGCATTTTTTAAATGATCCGCAAAATCATCATTTGGTAATTTTAACACCAAATCTTTTATATTAATCTCAAAACTGCCACTTTGTAATTTACCGGCTGCAAGATTTACCGTACCATGATTCAGCATAAAATAACCCGTATGACCATCATCTTTTTTAATGTTTAAATTAAAATAGCCTTGGGTATAATCTTTTTTATTAATAGCCGCCCATTCAATTTTTGAATCTTTAACATTAACAACAAGTGTCTGATTTTGAGAATATATTAGCCCTGATGATAATGTTAAGGTTACACATAAAATAAGACTTTTTTTTAAATAATTATACATGATTTTTTTATTTTAAAACTTATTTATTAACTACGTATTCTTTAATTCTCCAGCGTTCAAAAAATTCATAAGTCCTTAGCATTTGGTCTATTTTTTGTCTGCCATCGCCACTGCGGGTAATTTCATGACTGGCACCTGGATGTACCACAAATTCAACAGGTCGATTGAGTACTTTCAAAGACCTAAACATCATTTCGGCTTGCACAAAACCAGTGCGGCGGTCGTTACCACCATGAAAAATTATATATGGCGTAACAATTTGATGCACGTAGGTGATAGGCGATTCTTTAATTAAAAGTTCTTTAACCTTTGGCTCCCAAGGATAACCACCAAAATAATTAGGAATCAGCCGCCACGCATTGCCTTCGCCAAAAAATGTAGTTAAATCGTAAACGCCTCGTTGCGAACAAGCCGCCCTAAATTGATGATTATGAGCAATTATCCAGGCTACTAAATAGCCTGCATACGAACCACCCGTTATAAAAACATTATGCGTATCTACCCAAGATTGGGTGGTAACTTTTTTTAAAGCGCCCAGTACGTCTGAAGCTGGACCAGCACCCCAGTCTTTAATATTACTTCTTAAAAATTGATTGCCATAACCTCCAGAACCGCGTGGGTTGCTATAAACAATACCATAACCTTTACTGCAAAAATACTGATATTCGTGCCACATCGAGGCTTCACCAGGTCCCCACATGGCACTTGGACCACCATGTATTTCTAACAATAAAGGATAGGTTTGACCTTCCTTAAATTGCGTCGGTTTCATCGTCCAGTACTCTATTTCTAAACCCTTAGCATCTTTAAACGTATTTTTAACAGGAAATGATAATGTTTTATTACTTACCCATTCATTAAAATTTCCAATTCTTAAAGGATATTTTGCTAAGGTATTGGTTAAATACAGTTCGGACGGATTTCGAACTTCAGTTTTGGCTATCACTAATTTATCACTCACTAAATCGTAATCTGTGATACCCGATTCATAGTCGGATAAAACCTCAACATGTCCCGTTTTAACCTCAACTCTACATATTGGCACGCCCCCATTGCTTTGACTTGTAAAATAAATAAACGACTCATCATTAGTCCAAATTAATTTATTTTTATTTCTGTCGAATATATAATGTTTTATATCTTTTAAAGGGTTATGAACGCTTGTAATGCATAAAGTATCAACGCTTACAAAAGAAGTGCTGTTTGTTAAAAAGGCAAAACTTTCGCCACCTGGAGCTAAAACAGGTTGGGTAAAACGCTTGTTATTATCGCTTAATAATGTTCTTACTTGTTTCGTTGGAATATTTAAAACAAAAATCTCACTTTTTAAAGAACGGTCGGGGTGTTCCAAGGGGTCTAAATTGCCGCTCATTAATACATTTTCGCCATCTGGGAAAAACTGTGCGTTGGAATAATTAAAAAAGCCTAAGGTAATTCTTACTGGTGGTAGATTATTATTAAAGGGATCAATTAAGAAATAATTTTTAAAATTTAGGTCTGCACTTAAGTTAAGTTCATTTTGAAAATTTAATTTATCTAAAACTAAGGCTTTTTTATCTTTTGAATTCAAATTTAAATAGGTTCTTGTTTCGTTAACCGAGCCATCTGGATTGGGCTTGGTTTGGTCAAATTTAAAAATATCTTTATTTTCAATTCCCGGCTTTTCTAAAGACCAAGAAGGTAAATAATGGTTAGGATTTAAATGAGTATCACGAACTATGTCTTCTATAGCAATTGCACTTGCAAAAAGGATTTTTTTGCCATCTGGACTCCATACAGGTTCAAAAGCCCCATAACTAAAATGCGTAATTTGGATAGCTTCCCCACCCTGCATGGGCAAAAGAAAAAGTTGTGATTTCCCTTTAACATTTCTTACAAAACATAACCATTTCCCGTCGGGACTCCACACAGGATTGCGAGCCCCCTCGGAACCTGTGGTAAGCTGCACTAATGAATTAGGGTTTGCAAAGGTATAACTATAAATTTGGGTTTGATATTTATAATCTAAAGGATTTGATTCATCGGGGATAGACGAAGTAACAGTAAAAGCTACTTTAGTTGCATCATCAGAAATGGCAATGCCTCCTAAATTTTTAATTTTAAAAACATCGGTTAAGGTAATTAAATTATTGTCAGCTGGTTGAGAAAGAAGTGATAGACTTAACAAGAAACTCACCATAATAAAGGCTATGTTTTTCATAATTAATAGTTTAAAATTTAGCAAATATATAAAATTTATTTGAAAATTTTAAAAAAATAAAAATTTATAGTATTAATGTAAAATATATAGTTATCTTTACAAGAAAAATAATTTGAAAAAACTTTTTTTAATAGCTTTTATAGGTGTATTTTTGAGTATCCTGTATTTATCTTGTAAAAAAGAAGATACCTGTGGATTTGTTAGGTCAACTTTTGAAAACAAAAGATATAAAATAACTAATACTATAGATTCAAATGGTGTTGATATTACTTATTCTTTTAGAAAAGATAACCCTTGTTATGATTCATTATATATTACACTTAGGGCAGATGCATCTTTTTCATTTGATTATGGGAAATGTCCATCAACTGATTTTTTAGCACCTGGTTCTTGGTTATTATCAATGGGAAATAATAAAAACTATTTTTATGAAAACACTCGTAAATTTGAAGTTATAAACTATAGTTGCAATTCTTTAACTTTGCAAGATATCTCTTCAATATCAGTTACAACATATACAATAACAGTCACTTTAAAACAAGTCAATTAAAAATTTGTTATTTTAAGGTTTATTTATAAAAAAGTTCTTTTAATTCTTGAACCAATTGAAGTTAAAATCTCGTAAGGAATTGTTTTAGCAATCTTTGCTAAAGATTCAAGTGAAATATGCTTGCCAAAAACTTCCACTTGGCTATTTAAATCAACGCCTGGTATCTCTGAAATATCAATAAAGCATAAATCCATACAAATATTCCCGATAGTTGGCGCAACGTAACCATTAACATACATCGAGGCTTTGCCATTACCAAAAATGCGGTGATAACCATCGGCATAGCCTATTTTTATGGTTGCAATAATCGTGTCTTTTTTAACCTTATTCAAAGTACCATAACCGATATAATCCCCTTTTTTTAAATGATGAATTTGAGCAATTTGGGAATACAAGGCAATAGGGCTTTTTAAAGGAATTTTTGATGTAGAAAAACCAAACATAGCAATACCTATACGAACCATATCAAATTGCAAATCTTTAAATTTTAAAGTCGCCGTTGAACTCGCAATATGTTTTAAATAATTATATTGAACACTTTTTTGAATGGTAGTACTATAAAAATTCAATCTTTCGGCTTGTTTAAATGATAGATTTTTATTATTTCCATCTATTAAATGACTAAAAATAGACTTTATTTTAATGAGTGTTGCATTGTTTAAAACGATTTTAATTAAAGCGTCTAAATCGGTTTCAGAAAACCCTAATCGGTTCATCCCAGTATTAAATTTTAAATGAATTGGATAATTTTGCAAATGCTTATTTTTAATAAATTCAATAAATGATTGCAATAAGGCTAAACTGTATATTTCAGGTTCGATATGACATTGTATAATTTGTTCAAAATGCATGGGTTCAACATTCATAAGCATCAACGGTTTTAAATAGCCTGCTTCTTTTAAAGCGATTGCTTCATCAATGTAGGCTACCGATAAATACGCAATTTTAACCTCTGATTCTAATAATTTAGCAATTTCTATACTTCCCATACCATAAGCAGACGCTTTCAACACAGCCATTACTTTTGTTTTAGGATGCAATGCATTTAAAATATTTTGTAAATTTTGCTTAAAAATTGAGGTTTCAAACACCAAATATGTAGAATGAAATTGCTGCGCTTGCACGTAATAACCAATACTAGCTTGAGCAAGTAATGTTGGATTATAGATTGGCTTTAAAGAATAAAGACGGGTTTGAACGTCTTGCCCAGACATATTGAAATAAATTAAAACTACAATTCCTAATAGTATATTTTCAAGGCTCAACCGATCTGTAAATGGAATTTGAAATGGATATATCTTGCCTTTTATTTTCAAAATTATTGTGCTGAATTGGTTAGAAATATAGAGTTCCTGGACAAAACAATACGCCTGTTTATTAACAAAACTGATGTTCAAAGCCTGCGCAATATTTTTTAATCCTAACAGTTTTAAATCTGTCGAAAATCCGTTTTTTTCGAGGTCATCTTCGTTATAAATAAATACTTTGGCTTTAGAAAACAAAATCAGTTTTTCCATAATTTTCTCTTGCATGGAAGCAAAACCATCATTATGAGCATCACCTAATTTTGTTAAAATCCCAATATCTGGTTGAATCATATTGTATAATGGGTGCATATCATTTTTAGTAGATATACCCGCTTCAAAAATACCTAACTCGTGTTCTGGTAAAATTTCTAAGATACTCTGAGCAACCCCAATACTAGAATTATAACTTTTGGGAGAACGAATGATATTAAATTTCGCTTCTAACATTTGGGCTAACCATTCCTTAACCAATGTTTTGCCATAACTTCCCGTAATTCCAATAATTGGAATCTTAAATTGTTGGCGATGATATGAAGCTAATTTTTGATAGCTTTCAAGCACATTATTTACAACAATAAAATTGGCTTGAGGGAAAAAACTTACAAAGTTCTTTTCGTCAATCATAAATTGCCTAAAACCTTTATTATAAAGATCTTCAATAAATACATGTCCGTTTCTTCGTGGGGTTTTAAAAGCCAAAAACAAACTATTAATATTTGTAGTGGTAGCCATACGGCTATCATAAAATAGGTGTTCTGTTACTAGACAAGTTAGGTTATTTTGGATAAGAGTCCCATCTACAATTTCAGCAATCTTAGATAACGAATATGTAATCAAGTTGATTTAGGTTTTTTGACAAAAATAGAATAAAAAATAGAACCAAAAATACAAAATATAATAAAAATAAAAGAAATTAGACTCAACGACTCTTTTGAAACCCACCCATGCATACTATCTTCAACCATAATTTTTAAGCCTATAAAAACTAACACAAAAGCAATACCATAAGGCAAATAATAAAATTTTTGAGACGCCCCTTTAACCAAAAAGTATAAAGACCTTAACCCAAGAACCGCAAATATATTTGACGAATACACAATAATTTTATCTTGCGTGATACTCAACACCGCAGGAATAGAATCTAAAGCAAAAACAATGTCAATTAAAGCCAACATCACGATTATAACAAAAATAATGCTAAACATTTTTTTTCCATTCGTTGGGTTTTTAAACCATATTTTACCATTACCATCCGAATCATCAATTGGGAACCATTTTTTAAGCGTTACATAAACCTTGCTATTTAATGGATCCATTTGGTCATCTTGGTCGCCTTTTAAAAGTTTTATGCCCGTATAAATTAAAAATGCACCAAAAAAATATAAAATCCAATGAAATTTTTCAATAAGTTCAACGCCTAAGGTTATAAATAACACCCTCAAAACAATGGCTAATAAAACCCCATATAACAAGGCTTTGGCTTCAAATTTAACATGAATTTTAAAAGCGCCAATAATAATTACAAACACAAATACATTATCAACGCTTAAACTCCACTCGGTTATATAGGCACTTAAGTAAGATAATGCAGTCGCTCTGTCTTTGGTAATCCATGTATAACTAAAATAAATTATTGAGATGATAATCCAAAATAAGGTTAAACGCAAGGCTTTTTTTATTGTAAATACTTTATTTTTTCTTTCTAAAACACCCATATCAATTACCAAAGCTAACATTAAAACAACCATAAAAATCACATAATCCATCGAAATACCAAACATAATACAAATTGAAATGCAAAATTAATTAAAAAAAATGATAAAAAGCCAATTAAAAATTATCTTGGGTATTTAAACCTTAATGCTTAAAAATTTCTTTTTTGTAATGAGATGACTATTTTTAAAAAAAATGATATTTTGGGCGTTACCCTCGCAGGCTACAAAGGGCTCGGGTCGGGCTTTGCAGGGCTTCGCTGCGCTGCGGTACGCCATATCATGTCGCACAACTTCGTTCCCTTACAATCCCTAACGCAAACTCCCTTGTACAAAATATTTATCTAAAAAATAAAAAAAATAGTTTTATTAGAAAAAAAAAATGTATTTTTGAAAAAAAACATGAAAAACAACTTCTTTATCATTTTGTTGATGTTGAATATTTTGACATCAGCCCAAAAACCCAAAATTCAATATGCACCAAATTTAAGCGATTCTTTAATAGCTTGGCGACGCCATTTTCATCAAAACCCTGAATTGTCGAACCGAGAATTTAATACTGGCAATTTTATCGCCGCAAAATTAAGGGCGATGGGTTTAGAAGTAAAAGACCATGTAGCTAAAACAGGCGTTGTGGCTATATTAAGAGGTGCCAAACCAGGTCCTGTAATCGCTTTAAGAGCTGATATCGACGCCTTACCTGTTTTTGAAAGAGTCAATATACCTTATGCTTCAAAAGTTGTTACCGAATACAACGGTCAAAAAGTAAATGTGATGCATGCTTGCGGACACGATACCCATATAGCCATGCTTTTAGGTGCCGCTCAATCCTTAGCCCCATTAAAAAACGAATTAGCTGGCACCGTGGTTTTTATATTTCAACCCGCCGAAGAAGGACCTCCAGGTAACGAAGAAGGCGGCGCCCCTTTAATGATCAAAGAAGGCGTATTAGACAATCCCAAAGTAGAAGCCATTTTTGGAATTCATATTAACTCGCAAACACCCTTAGGTGTTATTTCTTATAAATCGGGGGCTACCATGGCGTCTAGCGATTGGTTCACCATTAAAGTTAAAGGCAAAGGCTCGCACGGCTCGCAACCTTGGGGCGGTATCGACCCCATCGTAGTAGCTGCTCAAATAATCAATGGACTACAAACCATCGTTAGCCGTCAAGAACCGCTTACTATCGCCCCAGCCGTTATTACAGTTGGTATTATTAATGGCGGCGTGCGGTCTAATATTATCCCCGAAGATGTTATCATGCAAGGTACTGTAAGAACCTTAAACTCTAAAATGCAAAAAGATATTCATGAACGTATGAAGCGAACTGCCGAAAATATTGCTGAAGCCTCTGGCGCAACTGCCGAATTTAGTATTGAAACCAAAACCTTAGTAACTTATAATAATCCAGAATTGGTAGAAAAAACGCTCCCAGCATTATATAAAACAGTGGGGAAAGAAAATGTAAAGCAAACTGTTTGGACAACCGGTGCCGAAGATTTTTCATTTTTTGCCGATAAAATACCAGGCTTCTTCTTCTTTGTAGGTGGCATGCCAGCTAAATTTACGCCCGAAACAGCCTTCCCACATCATACCCCCGATTTTGAACTAGACGACTCAAAATTAGACGTAGGCACAAAAGCCTTTTGTAATATTGTTTTAGACTATTTCGAGGCGAAAGCACCTGCTAAATAATGATATAGGGCGATTGTAAAATAAATAGTTAACTATGAAAAATAAGTAAAGTAGTTTGTAAGATATTAAAAACATGCGTCTGGTTAATAAAAAGATAAAAGTATTATACGCTCATAGCATTTATGGTGTTAAGACCAATTAGCACCAATAACTGCACAACTCAATATACTCAATTACGATGTGTTATGTTCTTACAATGGACGAAATAAAGTTAATCCTAAACTTTCTAATTTAGAAAATTGTTTAAACGCAGTACGTGAATACGATTTATTACTGGGCATCATGCGGCCTTATTATGGAACTGGTTATACTGGAGAATATAATATAAGTTTTGAAGAAATTACAGGAGCTATTAAACTTAAAAAATATTTTATTTCTAAATTAAGTAAATAGATATGGATGTAGAATAAAAAAATGTTATGTCTTTGTAAAAAATGGGAATATGAAACTTTGTTGGTTACGACATATCAGAAGCCTACATAAAACAGGCTAACCGACGTCTTGAAGCCTTAAAACCTAAAGCTGATTGATTTTCAAAACCTCAATGGGTATTAGAATGAAATTAATAATATGTAAATGGTTGTAGAATAAAGTATAAGTTATATCTTTGTAAAAAAATGGGTAAATATGTTATTTGTACTAATTATTGGGGTAGATATAGACAAAATTTGATAAAAATTCTAAAAAATTGGGTAGTTTTAAAAAAAGGTTTATCTTTGTGATTAAATTTTAAAAGAATGATATTTTAGTTAATTAATGTTATATAAAAAAACAAAAATTGAAGTCAAAAAAAAGCATATTATTAAACATCTCTCTGAAAAGATTTAAAAAACAGCAACTAAGAAAGAAAAGGAAGAAAAATCGAAAAAGCAGTAATCGTTTTATTAATGAGGAGATAGAATTAAATACTCAAGACAGGAAAGGTTTTGTTGTTATTGATAAATTTCTTCCAGTTAATTTGGCTTATCTATTAAAAAGGAATGAAAGTGATTTTCATTTAACTAAAATCATTACTAATATACCTGAAAATATGGGTGTTTTTTCAGTTCCAGAAAATTTTTCAATAATCGATAACCCTAAAGTTACCTTTGATTTTATACGAAATGTTCTTGGGGCATTAATGTACCAAAAATATAAAAGTGTAATTATTGATTATTCTGGATGTAAAAATCTTGAATTAGATGCGCAAGTTTTTATGGACATAATTTTGAAAGATGTAATTGACTACTTCAAAAAAAATAGAACACACATGAGAAATAATCAAAATGTTAAAATAATTAAAGGTCAAAATGTAAATGACGATCATATTAAAAAACTTTTGTTTTCAGTAGGGTCTCCTGTTATTCATACGGATCAATCATTGAGTTTTGATGATATAGTGCCTTATAGGCTTTGCATACATAATAGAAACTCAATTGGCGACCCAAAAAAAATTAGAATGCAAAAAGATATAGATACTACAACTCTTGTTGAATATGTAATTAATAGCTTGAAAACTTTAAATAGAACATTAACACCAAATAAACTTGAAGATTTAAGTAATGTTATTGGCGAAATCCTTATAAATGCTGAAGAACATTCTACAACTGGATATCGATTTTCAATAGGTTATTTTCACAAAAAACAAAAAAGTAAAAAACAGTTAGGGGAATTTAGATTAGTGATTTTAAATTTTGGCAAAACAATATATGAAAAGTTTAAAGACCCTGACTGTCCAAATAAAGAAATTGTAAATAAGATGCGATCTTTATCAGAACAATATACTAAAAAAAGGTTTTTCGTAATTGATGGGTTGGAAGAGGAGACATTATGGACTTTATATGCTCTTCAAGAAGGGGTTACTTCGGTATCGCCCAATAGTTATACCAAACGTGGTAACGGTTCAATTCAATTTATTGAAAGTTTCTTTAACATTAAGGGTGTAGAAAATGAGTCTGATGATTTCTCTACTTTATCAATTTTATCTGGTAATACTTGTATAACATTTGACGGCAGTTATAATATAAAAGAAAAAATTGTTGATAACGAAACATTCAAATTTATGACTTTTAACAATTCAGGAGATATTGAAGAAAAACCAGATTCAAAGTATGTAAAGTTTGTAAAAAACTACTTCCCGGGAACAATTATTAGCGCAAAAATTTTGTTTAACCAAGAGGATTTTGAATAAATTTATTTAAGATGGATAAATAATTAATAAATTGTAAAAATATTTACTCAAAATTAATAATAAAGTCAAAAAATATAAATTTTTTGGTAAATTTAAAAAAAACATTTATCTTTGCGTTCAACTTTAAGAATTATTTAAATAGTTATTTTTATAAAAATATTAGGAAAATCATTATTAAAACAACTTAATAAAAATATGAAAAAAAGTAGAGAATATACAATTAACCTCGAAGATTATAGGGTAATAGGAAATAATGGAACAGTTGCTAAAGTTTTTACAGGGAGGGATAGAGGTAAAGACGTTCGCATAAATTCAAAAATAGATGAAATTGAAAGTGAATATGATGAAGTTAAAATAATAATTCCAGGAAATATTTATTCTATCAATCCTTCTTTTTTTGAGGAATTGTTTGTAAATGTAGTTAAAAAACTCGGTAAAGAGGGTTTTGAAAAAAAATTCAAATTTAAACCTGATGTTAATTCAGAAAATACATATAATTATGATAGGTCGCTTACAGAAGCTATTATTAGGATACTAAGAACCAAAACAGCATTAGGCTAATATATGTTTGAAATTCTTATGGCTATTAATTGCATAAATAATTTAATGACGAATATTGATATTTTGTCTAAAATTGGCACTGTAACCATTGCAATTTTAAATTTATGTTTTGCTATAAAAATATTTTATTTTAAAGACAAAAAAGATGATAAAGAAAAAGAAAAAGATAGAAAAATGCAATTGCTTAAAACATTAATTTTAGATCATAATTTAAAACATTATTATTCAATATTTGATGATATTAAACGAAACGTAGAAGAACTAAAAACCGATAACTTAATAGAAGAAAAAAAGCAAGAAGAAGATAAATGTTTAGAAAGTTCATTTATCCAATTTAGAAATAATTTTTATGATTTTTTGTTGGCTATTGACGTTGATTTATATAACGGAATTAAAAATGAAGCTGATATTTTACAAGCACATTTAACTAATACAATATTTGACGCTGGAATTAATTTATCACATCAGTCTAAATTTGATGAACTTATAACACAAAAAATTTCTGAAAGTCAGTCTAAAATAATAGAGATACTTTTCAAATATCGAGGCGTGGAAATATTATCAAAAGTATAATCAAGAAAATATCATGATTATGTTTAACAACATGTTATGAAAAATTTAAATTTAATGCCCAATTGTTTTTAAAATTATTGAATTTTAAAAAAGCAATAAAAAATAGCAGTTTCAAATTTAAAATAATCAACCCTACCTTTCACCCCAATTTTCACGGTCTAAACTTCGATATTGAATAGCTTCGGCAATATGCACGGTTTCAATATTATCAGAGCCAGACAAGTCGGCAATAGTTCGGCTTACTTTCAAAATTCTATCGTAAGCGCGAGCACTTAATTTTAATTTTTCCATGGCTTTTTTTAATAAAAGGTTGCTGGTTTCATTAAGAATACAAATTTTATGTAATAGTCGGCTATCCATTTGGGCATTCGTATAAACCCCTTCATTCTCTTGAAAGCGCTTAAATTGCCTTTCTCGGGCGGCTAAAACCCGTTCTAAAATTACTGCCGACGGCTCGGCACTTCTTTGGTATTGCAAGGTTTGAAAAGGCACTGGCGTTACTTCAACGTGTAAATCAATTCTATCTAATAAAGGTCCCGAAACTTTATTTAGGTATTTTTGAACTAAGGGAGGCGGACAATGACATTCTTTATCAGGATGGTTAAAATAACCACAAGGGCAGGGATTCATTGCCGCAATCAGCATAAAATTGGCTGGAAAGTCAACAGACATTTTAGCTCTTGAAATTGAAATTTTTCGTTCTTCCATAGGTTGCCGCATCACTTCTAAAACACTGCGTTTAAATTCTGGAAGTTCGTCTAAAAATAATACACCATGGTTGGCTAAAGATATTTCACCGGGTTGCGGAAAACCACCACCGCCAACTAAAGCTATATCCGAAATGGTATGATGCGGACTTCTAAAGGGACGTTCGGTAATCAGGGCTTGATTTTGAGGCATTCGTCCGCAGATACTATGTATTTTGGTGGTTTCAAGGGCTTCTTGCAAACTTAAATGCGGTAAAATACTAACCATTCTTTTGGCAATCATCGACTTTCCAGAACCTGGAGGTCCAATTAAAATGACGTTGTGCCCGCCAGCCGCTGAAATTTCGATAGCACGTTTAATATTTTCTTGCCCCTTTACTTCTTTAAAATCTAATCCTTGTTTATTGAATATCATAGGTTTAAAACCAGCGAACACTTCTTTTTGAAGTCCATCCTGTTTTTGGTTATTAAAAAAGTTTACGGCTTCCATAAAATGAGTGCACCCATATACATCAAGCCCTTCTACTAAAGCACCTTCGCAGGCATTTAGTTTGGGAACAATAATCCCTTTAAACTTGTCTTCTTTGGCTTTTAAAGCAATTGGTAAAACACCTTTAATAGGCATTAATGTGCCATCTAAACCTAATTCACCCATGATAATATAATTAGAAATTTCTTCAATATTTTGAATTTGTTCTGTAGCCGCTAAAATACCGATAGCAATTGTTAAATCGAATGCCGAACCCGTTTTACGAATATCAGCCGGCGCTAAATTAATTACTAATTTGGTTCTTGGCATCATAAGACCTTTCGATTTAATAGCACTTTCAATACGATGGAGCGACTCTTTAACAGCGTTATCTGGCAAACCAACCATACTATAACCTTGTCCCATACTCACATTTACTTCTACCATTATCTGAAGAGCGTTAACACCATAAATGGCACTTCCAAAAACTTTAATTAACATAGATAAAAATTTTGCAAATTTAAACTATTAAACAAATTATATTTGAAGTAAAAGTACGCATAAAAAGGCTTTAAAAACTTTAGACTTTAGTCTAAATGGTTTTCCTAAATTTATAATAATCAAATTCTTAATTAGAATTTAGTCTAAATAAATACAAAATTAAATTAAGTATAAATACTTTAAAAATATAGTATTCTTTTTTGTATTTTGCAATCAAAATATTTTATATGATGTTAAACAGAAGAATACGAATCGTTATTGGCGATAATCATATCATTTTTAGAAATGGTTTAAAGATTTTGTTATCAAAATTCTCTAGTATTGATATAATAGGTGAAGCCAAAAATGGTCAAGAAGTTATAGATTTAACTATTGCGCGCGAGCCAGATATTGTTATTTTAGATTCTGAACTCTATAGTAAATCTGGAGTAGAAGCCACTCGTGAAATTTTAATAAATAATAGAAATACAAAGGTTATTTCTTTAACTAATAATTTAGACGATAAAACGATTATTGATATGTTAGAGGCGGGTGTTTTAGGGTATGTAAGTAAGGATATTGATTGTGAAGAATTAATAGATTGTATAAAATCTGTTTATTTAGGGAAACCATTTTTTAATAAACCTGTTGCTGAAAGATTATCCTCTATAATTACTAAACAACAAAATAATAGATATAATTTTGCTACGTTTAACGAAAAAGAACGTGATGTTATAAAAATGTTATGTATGGAGTGCTCTAATAAAGAAATAGCCGATAAAATGAATATTAGTAAACGAACAGTTGAAGGACATCGACTAAAAATAATGGATAAAATTGGTGCTAAAAGCTTAGCTGGAATTATAACCTACGCCGTTGAAGCAGGTATTTTTAAAAAACCTCTTTAATGGTAGTTAAAATATATTAATAAAAAATGCTTTGTACTACTGGTGTATTATTTTAATTTACTATGGTGTTTACCATACAAAAAATAAACAATTAAACCCACGGCCATCCACAGTAACGACATTTTAAGCGTAAATAAATCAATAGAATAAATTAAGAACCCACAAACAGCAATTCCTAAGGTAGAAACAATAGGTACCATAGGCACTTTAAAGGGTCGTTTTAAATCAGGGTTCTTTATTCGTAATATCCACACGCCGGCGCACACAATGGTAAATGCTAATAAGGTACCAAAACTAGTTAAATCGCCTGTTTGGTCAGACGGCACAATACCTGCAATGAGTCCTACAAATACAAAAAGAATCATATTAGCTTTATAAGGCGTTTTGTATTTAGGGTGCATATCACCAAATAAGGACGGTAAAAGTCCGTCTTTGCTCATCGAATAAAATACTCGGCTTTGTCCCATTAGCATAACTAATACAACCGAAGAAAACCCAGCTAAAATAGCAATGGTTACCGCTTTGGAAAGCCATAAATAACCCGACCCCATACCATGTTTAATTGCATATACAACCGAGGCTTCTTTACCTTTTTCGGGGTCTAAAAATTCTCGCCACGGTACTAAACCTGTTAAAACATGGGCAAACAAAATATATAAGATAGTACAAACAGCCAATGATCCTAAGATACCTATGGGCATATCTCGTTTAGGGTTTTTGGTTTCTTGGGCGGCTGTACTAACAGCGTCAAAACCAATAAAAGCAAAAAATACAATGGCGGCGCCACCAAAGATTCCGGTGAGCCCATGTTTACGCCACCCTGAAAAATCGTGCCCATATACTGTTGGCTCATTATCTGGGATAAGAAATGGTGTATAATTTTCTGGCTTAATATATTGCCAACCAAACGCAATCAGGGCAATCACAATAGATATTTTTATGATAACTATAATGGCGTTAATAAAAGCCGATTCTTCAATGCCTTTAATAAGTAAAAGTGTAATTAATAAAATGATAAATACGGCTACAATATTAAAAATACCACTATGATATACACCATTAGAGTCAGTAAAATGTTGAAAAGGGCTATGACACCATTCATAAGGAATGGTCGTATTAAAAAAATCTTTTAAAAAAGTATTAAAGTATTCACTCCAAGCAATAGACACAGTGGCGGCACCTAAGGCATATTCTAAAATTAAAGCCCAACCAATTATCCATGCTACTATTTCACCAAGACTAAAATATGCATAAGAATACGCACTTCCAGAAACAGGAATGGTGGTTGAAAACTCAGCGTAGCATAAACCTGCAAAAGCACAACCCACTGCGGCAACAACATAAGACCATGTTACAGCATTTCCCGCCGATGCGGTAGCTGAAGCCGTTCTAACAAAAAGCCCAGCACCAATTATTGCCCCAATACCTAATAAAATTAAACTTGTTGCCCCAAGTGTTTTTTTAAAATCTTGATTCGCTTCAAGATCTGAAAATAATGTTGTAAAAGATTTTTTAGAAAATAGTCCCATAATTTAAAATTTGTTAAAGATACTAATTTTTTTTTTTAAAAAACTTTTTTTTAAAAAATTTTATAAAAATAATAAGTTAAACTCATAATTTATAAATTATTATTAGGTTGTTTTCTTTAGTTGCACACCCAATTGAGCTACATTGATCACATCACATCTTTTAAACCTTTTTTTTAAATGTGAATAGGTTTTAATTTAAATATTTTTTTACTTTTAAGTAAGTATTTAAAATATGTGTTTGATTGGGATGAGACGAAGTAGCTAAAAATTCAATAATCCATTCTACTAAATTTGCCAACACTTGTTTGCTGTTTTTAATGGTATAATTATTTTGATGATATAATTGTGCGTCATCAATGTAACTTTTTATGTCATCAATAGGAATTAACTCAAACTCTTTAGCACTCATAACAAAACAAATATTTTCTGGAATAAAATTAGTAATAGGTGCGTCCAAAAAAGCTCGAGGATAAAAGGCTAAAAAATTTGTTTGACCTTTACAATGAATAACTTTGGCAGGTAATTTTAAAACATCACTTATGATATGTAATAAAATGATAGCCACTGCAGGACTACCATGTTGTGTTTCTAACCAATGGTGAAAGGTAAAGTCTTCAACCTTTTGTTCGGGATTGTGGGTGTTTAATCTAAAATGTTTCTTAAAAAGTGTTTGTATTACTATTGCCAATTCTACATTGGTTAAGTTCGGGGTTAATTCTATCCAGACTTCTTTTAAAAGAAAATTAATTTTGGACTGGTATGCTATCCAATTTAAATTTGGAAACACCAAACTATCTAAATAAAAAATGCCTTCAGTTAAAGACGGGGATTTCTGTTTTGCCCATTTTTTAAGACTATTCAAAGTCTCATGGTACATTAATTCTTTGTCTAATTTAATTAAATTAGATTTTCCATGCTGCGTTAAGGCGTCATTAATAAGCGATTGAATGATTTTTCGGTACTTAGTAACATGCGGAAGCATTTTATTAAAGACTTCTTGCTTAATTGTGTCATCTGAATCCGACCATAAGTATGTTAAAGAAATTTCTTTTTTAGGATAATATTTTACCATATTTTAATAAACGGAATAAAATCTTTAATATTTTAACAAAATATTAATACTTTTCAACATTTTAATTAATTGCTGAAAACAATTCCTTTTTTATCAATATAATCTACTATAATATCTTTTTCAGTTACAATGGAACCACCCAAAATTTGTTTACTTAAAGGATTGGATAGTTCTTTTTGAATAAGTCGTTTCAAAGGTCTGGCGCCAAATGCTAAATCGTAACCTATGTCTGCTAAATATTTTATAAGATTCTTTGTAAATTGAATATGAAGCCCTTGTTGATTGAGTAATTCTTTTAATTTCGTTAATTGTATGTTTACAACATGAACCATATCCTTAGGAAGTAAAGGATTAAAAAGTAATATCTCATCAATTCTATTTAAAAATTCGGGTCTAACGGCTTGTTTTAAAAGTTCCATAACGCTTTTATAGGCTTCTTGCCGTTTGTTTTCGATATTTTTAGAATTGGCATCAATAAATATGTCGCTCAAAACTTGTGCCCCTATATTTGAGGTCATAATGATAATGGTATTTTTAAAATTAACCAAACGTCCTTTGTTGTCGGTTAGTCTGCCATCGTCTAAAACTTGTAATAAAATATTCCAAACTTCACTATGCGCTTTTTCTATTTCATCAAAAAGTACTACGCTATAAGGTTTGCGTCTTACCTGTTCTGTAAGTTGCCCTCCTTCTTCGTAGCCAACATACCCGGGTGGCGATCCTACCAATCTGGATATGCTATGTTTTTCTTGATATTCACTCATATCAATGCGTATCATCATCGACTCATCATCAAAAAGATAATCTGCAAGAGCTTTGGCAAGCTCGGTTTTACCAACGCCAGTACTTCCTAAAAATATAAAACTTCCGATAGGTTTTTTGGGGTCTTGTAATCCCGCACGGCTGCGGCGAATAGCGTCCGCTACCGCAGTAACCGCTTCGTCTTGCCCTACCACGCGTTTAAAGAGTTCGTCTTCTAAATTAAGTAGTTTTTCTTTCTCGGTTTGTAACATTTTAGCTAAGGGTATGCCAGTTGATTTTGAAATACTTTCGGCAATATCTTCGGCATCAATTTCTTCTTTTAATAAACGATTACCAAATTCTGAAAATTGTTGCGAATAATCTTGAATGGCTTGTTCCTCAGCTTTAATTTTTCCATATCTTATTTCAGCAACTTTACCAAAATCAGAAACCCTTTCGGCTTGTTCGGCTAATACTTTTAATTGTTCTATATTCTTTTTATGAGTTTGTATTTTTTCAACAAGATCTTTTTCTTGTAACCACTTGACTTTTAAGGTATCGCGTTCAACTATTTTAATGTTTAAATCCGTTTTTAAAGATTTTAGTTGTATATCATTTTGTTCTCTTTTCAAGGCTTCACAGGCAATTTCAATATGTTTGATGTCACGTTCCAAATTATCTAATTCCTCGGGCATAGAGTTCATTTCTAAACGGAGTTTGGCAGCTGATTCATCAATTAAATCAATAGCTTTATCGGGTAAAAATCGATCGCTAATATAACGTTGAGATAGTTCAACAGCTGCAATGATTGCCTCGTCTTTAATACGAATATGATGATGGCTTTCATAGCGTTCTTTTAAACCTCTTAAGATTGCTACAGCATCATCTTTTGAGGGTTCATCAATAAGGACTTTTTGGAATCGTCTTTCTAAGGCTTTGTCTTTTTCGATATATTTTTGATATTCGTTAAGAGTTGTGGCACCAATGACTTTAATGTCACCACGAGCTAAGGCTGGCTTTAAAATATTGGCGGCATCCATCGCACCGTCACCACCGCCCATGCCAACTAAGGTATGTATTTCATCAATAAATAGAACGACATCGCCATGTGTATCAACCACTTCTTTAATAACTCCTTTCAATCGTTCTTCAAATTCACCTTTATATTTTGCGCCTGCAATTAATAAACCCATGTCTAAATTGCATAACGTAACACTTAGTAAATCTTCAGGCACATCGCCATTTATAATGCGCATGGCTAAGCCTTCGGCGATGGCTGTTTTACCTACACCGGGTTCACCAATTAAAATAGGATTGTTTTTATTTCTTCGTGACAAAATATGCAAGGTACGTCTAATCTCCTCGTCCCTTCCTATAACTGGGTCTAGTTTGCCTTCGCGGGCTAACTGATTTAAATTAATGGTGTACTTTTTTAAAAAATCTGTTTTAATTTCTTCGGTGTTTGATTGTACTTTTTGACCTTTTCGAAACAATTTGATGGATTCTTCTAATCCCTTTTCGGTTAAGCCGGCATCTTTTAAAAGTTCCGAAACTGAAGATTTAATTTTTAACATAGCTAATAGCAGCAATTCTAACGAAATAAACTCATCGCCAAATCCATTTAATAGATTATTGGCTTTTAATACCACCTGTTGCACTTCATTAGATATTTGCTGGGCAGGTTGACCTTCGGTTAAAATAGGGATTTTTTGAATTAAGAGGTTTAGTTTTGATTTTAAAGCAGACGTAGAAATCGTGTTTTTTTTAAGTAAAAAATTAATAATACTTTCTTTATCTTCAAGCATGGCATCTAATACGTGGGCAAGTTCGATATTACTATGGCTTTTATTAAAGGCTGTTTGCTGGGCTTCTTGAAAAACTTTATTAACCTGAACTGTAAAATTATTTGTATTCATATTTTTAAATTTTAACTTACAAAAAGATGACTAAGCCCAAAACCAAGATTTTTAGAAGACACTTTGCCATTTTGACTTAAAAAATAAGACATATTGGCATTTATTTTAGATATTCTAAAATTTTTTCTAATCCAAATTCTTCAATAAGTTTAATAAAAATATATGCTGTAGCTTCGGCATCTGGTAAGGCACGGTGTTTTTTTGTTAATTCCATGCCATAATAATTTGCTAAAAAGCCCACATTAAATTTTTTTAACTCTGGCTTTAATTTTCTGGCGATTGTTAAAGTACATAATTTTGAGGTTTGATATTGATAGCCCGACCTCTTTAAGGATTGTTCTATAAAACTATAATCGAACTTAACATTATGTGCTACAAATATTTTATTCTGAAGCATATCAAACACAATTTTTGAAACATCATGAAACAAAGGCTCGTTTAATACTTCGTTTTGATAGATGCCTGTCATTTTTTGAACAAAGGGTTGAATGGATTGATTTGGGTTTAAAAGTGTTGAGTATTTATTTAAAACCTGTTTACTATCGGTAATTACGATACCGATATCCATTATTCTATTAGTATAAGCCGATGAACCCGTAGTTTCTACATCAACAATTGCAAACTCCATGCTACAAAAATACAAAATTTTTGTATTAAATTAGTTTATTTTAATTTAATCTTTTATCTTTGCACACAATTTTATTATGATAACACGCCATGACATAAGAATAAAGGTCTTTCAACAATTATATAAATCCGCTGTAAATCCTTCTAACATTCACAATACCAAACACTATATATCTTTTTTTGAAGAAGATTTGCAAAAATCGGTCAACTTATTTAATTATATTTGTTTATTAATAACAAAAATTGTTCAATATGCAAATATTGATGAATTAAAAAAATCTCAAAAATTTTTACCAGAAAACCAAAATCAATTTGTCAATTTAAAACTTGCTGATAGTGTTTTTATTAAAGAGTTATCATCATCCATTCAATTTATTAATATTAAAGGGTATAAACCTGAAGCCGATCTTGACCATGAATCTATTAAAAATTGGTACTTTCAATTCATAAATACCCCAAACTTTAAAGAATTTAGTAATCTGCAATCGAACTCAAATGAAAAAAAAATAATTGGCTTTTTATGGGAAACGATTTTACTTGAAGATGAAAGTTTTTGGTCGCATCTAGAATTAAAATATCCTAGCTTTGAAAGTGATTTAGAATGGATTATCATTCGCTTTGATAATTTTATAAAAAATTTAGAAAAACATATATCTGACCCTATTATTGATGACGAAAAAAGGAATTTTGGGATTAAACTTTTTTCGTTATGTTTTGAAAAAAATGATGATTATGATAGTATCATAAACCCAAAATTAATGAATTGGAAGGAAGATAGACTTGCCAAAAACGACCTTATTTTATGTAAAATGGCTATTACTGAATTTCTTTATTTTGAAACAATACCAGCCAAGGTAACCTTAAATGAATATATTGATATTGCCAAAATGTACAGTACCGAAAAAAGTGGACGTTTTATAAATGGACTTTTAGATTCAATTTTAAAAGACTTAGAACAACAGGGAAAGGTTGAAAAAATTGCCTTTACAAAACTCCCTTAATTTTTGGGTTGGAAGTTA
>JASGCT010000006.1:0-29912 GCA_030053915.1 Alphaproteobacteria bacterium | reverse complement strand
AAATTGCCTTTACAAAACTCCCTTAATTTTTGGGTTGGAAGTTAGAATGGGTTTAAAGGTTGAAAAAATTGCCTTTACAAAACTCCCTTAATTTTTGGGTTGGAAGTTAGAATGGGTTTATTTTAAATATTTTAAGCGATTTGTTTCCGCTTGGGTTAAAAAACGCCATTTGCCTCGGGATAAATTCTTTTTGGTTAATTCGCCAAATAAAACACGATCTAAATAAACAACTTCGTATCCTAAATGCTCAAACATACGTCTAATGATTCTATTTTTTCCACTGTGTATTTCTACACCTATTTTGTGCTTTTCTTTGGGGTCGATATACATCAGTTCGTCAATTTGGGTTTCACCGTCTTCTAATGGGAAGCCTTCTAACATTTTTTGAGCATCTGCGTTCAGTAAATTTTTATTGAGATGCACTTCGTAAATTTTTTTTATTTTTGACGATGGGTGGGTTAGTTTTTGGGTTAAGTCACCATCGTTGGTTAGTAATAAAACACCCGTACTATTTCTGTCTAAACGCCCCACTGGGAACACCCTTTCGGTAGTGGCTTGTGCAATTAAATTCATGACTGTTTTTCTATTTTGTGGATCTTCGGTAGTGGTAATGCAATCTTTGGGCTTATTTAATAATATGTACACCAAATTTTGGGTTGGCTTGATAATTTTTTTTTGGTAAACTATTTTATCGTTGGGTTGCACAAGGTAGGTTGGTACATCAACAATGCACCCATTTACAGTAATCTCTTTATTTTTAATAAGTGTTACAGCATCCCGCCTGCTACAAATACCACATTGGGCTACATATTTATTTAAAAAATAATTGTTTGTTTCCATATCTTAATTTTTATTGGCTAATTGTCCACATGCCGCATCTATATCCAAGCCTCGGCTTTTTCGAACCCGAACATTCACGCGTGCTTTTTGTAGAATATCAATAAATCTTTCGGTAGTTTTTTCGTCTGGTTTTATAAATTTTCGGTCGCCAATATTATTATATTCTATAAGATTCACCAATCCAATTGGGATTTGGCGATATAATTTTATCAGTTCTTTGGCATCTTGCTCTTGGTCGTTAAAGTCTTTAAACAAAATATATTCAAAACTAATATCATTCTCGGTTTGTTTATAAAAAAAGTTAAGGGCTTCTTTTAAAGATTCGAGATTATTCGATTGATTAATTGGCATAATTTCGCTTCTTTTTTTATCGTTAGCGGCGTGTAACGAAAGAGCTAAATTAAAGCGTACTTTATCTTTACCCAATTCTATAATTTGTTTGGAAATACCGGCTGTGGACAAAGTAATCCGTTTGGGGCTCATGCCAAGATACAGTGGGTCGGTAATAAAATGGATACTTTTTAAAACTTGATTATAATTTAATAAGGGTTCACCCATGCCCATGAAAACGATATTAGATAGCGGTTGATTATTTTTTTCTAATGATAAACTATTTAAAACGTTTACTTGTTCTAAAATTTCATAGGCGGTTAAGTTTCTTTTGCGACCTAATTTTCCTGTAGCACAAAAAGAGCAGGTTAAACTACAGCCCACTTGCGATGACACGCAAGCGGTACGGCGGTGTTCGGTAGGAATTAAAACACCTTCGATAAAATAAGAATCCGTTGTTTTAAAACGCACTTTACTAGTGCCGTCCACACTTTCTTGCTGGGTATTAATGTCTAAAGCTGCTAACTGAAATTTATGTTCTAATTTTTCGCGTAAATTTTTGGGAATGTTTAACATGTCGCTAAACTGTCGCACGCGTTTTTTCCACAACCAGTCGTATATTTGCGGGGCTCTATAATTAGGCTCTTCAAAACCGGTCAAAACCTCTTTTAATGATTCTACACTTAAACCATATATAGATTCTTTAGTATTTATGGACTCTTTGATATTTGATTCTTGTTTCATAGTTTTATTTTTATATAGCATCTGCTTCGGTAAGCATTTTAATTTTATTTTTTTGAGCTGCAAGAGACTTGTTCACTAAAAATACGCCCAATAATGTAATTATTGAACCTATGATTGTAAATTGTGTCATTATTTCGCCCAACCAAATCCAAGCTATAATGGTGGTAACAATGGGATTGATATAGGCGTATAAAGACGTAATACTCATCCCAAGTGTTTTTAAACTGTATTGAAAAGCAATATAAGCTAAAATACTACCAAAAATCGTTAAATACAACATGGGTAGAAAAGAATAGGTGGGTATCTTCTGAAATTGCTTACCTGGTAACATAAGCATAAAAATTCCAATAAGTAGCGAACCAAAAATTAATTGCATACTGATAGAATACAATGGATCAAGACTGATGGCATCGCGGGATAACTTAACTGAACAAATTGACCAACTTATTAAAGCCACAACAGATAAGAAAATACCAAACCAAAAAAACCAATCAATAATAAAACGGTTCTGTTCTAAATAAAAATTATCTAAAATCGAAATAAAAGTAATCCCTCCAAATCCTAATACAATGCCTATTATTGTTAAGGTATTTAATTTGAAATTTTTATAGAAGTACACTTCAATTAAAATTAAATTTATTGGGTAAAGTGCCGCAATGAGCGCCGCCAAACTACTAGGAATATATTTAAGCCCAATATTGGCTATAGCATTATTTAAAAAAAAATTTAATAAGGCAATAGTAAACAACCACTTAAAATGTTTCAATTGAATTTTGGCATGGCGATTTGAAATAAAACAAAATAACAATAATAAAATTCCTGCAAAAAGCTGTCTTACGAAAGCAATTTCCAAAGGAGGAATGCCTTCAATAACCACATATTTATTAACTGCCCATGTACTACCCCAAACTAAACTAATAAAAATTAAACAGAAGTATCCTTTCAACTTTATATTCATCATATTGTTGCAAGTTACGAAATTAAAAAGAATTTGTATTAATTTGTATTAATTTTTTTAAATATACAGTTTAGCATTACAAATTGAAAAATGGTTTAATCACGATTGGTGGCTTTATATTTCCAACCGCATCGATTACCACGATCGTTTTGGATTTTTATATTCACCAAAAATTTCTTTAGTAAAAAATATTCCAAAAGGAAGTTTTCGATTAACCTTAAGTAAAGTCAATTCCATTCCAGCTATTCTGTTTCAAGTGGCTAAAGTTTATGGTACACTTTATGGTGATATTGGAGGAATTAAATATTTACCTAACGGAGGAAATATCAATAATCCCAACGAATATATTCAACTCCCTAAACTTGCCCCAGAAGAATTATTAACCTTAGAATTGGGGTATAAAGGCAATATTAGTTCAAAACTATTGATAGATTTTGATATGTATGTTTCAAATGCCAATAACTTCATAAGTTCAGCTATAGCGTTGCCTGGTCGTATAGTTTCTACAGGGACTCGTGATATAAATCCATCTGAATTAACAACGCCGGGCACAGTTAATAGTTCGGGCATTCTAAGTAACGCAAGTTTTTTATCGTATTTAAACTATGGGCAGGTAGTTATTTGGGGAGGCGATATTAATGTAACCTATCATTTTAGTCAATCGATTTCATCGTCTTTTAAATATAGTTATTTTAACAGCGATATAACAAAAGATAATATTAAAAATGATGCTAATAGAGATGGTTATATAGCCTTAGATGAAAAATCATTAAACGCCCCACAACATAGCATTCAATTTAATACCTTCATAAAAAAATTCTTTACGCCTAAAATTAGCTTTGAATTTAATGCGCGCTGGTTACCGCAATACGATTTTTTTAGCGGTACCCAAATTGCCGCTAAAGAAAGTGCTGGAGGACAAGGCGTAGTTTATGGTGGTATCAATCCATTAAACATTCAAATACGAAATTACTATAAAGGTTATAACTGGGGACCTTTAGGAGGTTTTGTGGACTTAGGTGTAAGCTGGAGTTATAAAGTAAATAAATCCTTAAGCTTACAATTTAGTATATCAAATCTCTTAAATAATCCATTACATGAATTTATAACAGCACCATTTACAAGGAGATTAATGTTGTTAGAAGCTAAATGGGATATTTTATAAACCTGATTTATCGATGTTATACAATAAAAATGCACTTTTTAAAATTTAAATAATTAATAAAATGACATTACTAAAAAAAAATAATTCTGTTCTTAATGCTACTGTAATAATAGGTGCTTTAGGGTACTTTGTTGATATTTATGATAAAATTATTTTCTCGGTAGTAAAAAAAAGTAGTATTTTGTCTTTAAAACATTGGACGCCAAGTAATTTAGACGTAAAATCCAATTTAATTGAATATTTAAAAGATAGTGTTACCATTTTAGATCATCAAATGATTGGTATGTTGCTTGGGGGTATTTTTTGGGGGATTTTAGGCGATCGCTTAGGTAGAATTAAAGTATTGTTCGGGTCGATTATTGTTTATTCCGTAGGTTGTTTTTTAACAAGTTATACCACGTCTATTTCCGAATATGCTTGGTTAAGGTTTTTTACTGGAATTGGTTTAGCAGGCGAATTAGGCGGTGCCATAACCTTAGTTAACGAAAATTTACCAAAGCATAAACGTGGCATAGGTACTGCAATTATTGCTGGAATTGGGGTGCTTGGTGGGGCATTTGCTTTTTATATGAATTATTTGGTGAACTTAGATTGGAGTCATTTAAAAAGTATAATTCCCAATCATTATTTTCAGTGGATTGTTAATAAAGAAGGCTGGCGTATGTGTTACCAAATTGGTGCAATTATGGGCATTGTACAAGTATTTTTACGCTACACTATTTTAGAGTCTAAAATTTATAAAAATGTGGCGCTTAATAAATCGGTTGAACGAGGTAATTTTTTTAGATTTTTTGTTCATTGGCACCTTTTTAAAAAATATGTATTAACCATATTGGTAGGGTTGCCTATATGGTATGCAGGTGGCATATTAATTTCGCAAAGTGATGTTTTAGGTTTAGAGTTTACAAACCATAAAATTTCAAATATTGATACGGGCATTTTTTTTTTTTGTTCTAGTAGTGGCGCCCTTTTTGGAGATATTATTGGATGCTTTGTATGTCAATATTTTCAAAGTCGTAAGAAAGCCCTGATATTATATTACGCCATTTTTATTGTAGTATTTTTACTTTATTTCTCACCTTTTAACAACTCCTCAACATCCATGTATTTATTTTGTTTCTTAGTAGGTTTTTCTACTGGGATTCTAACCATTATTTTATCAATTGGCGCCGAACAATTTGGCACGAACTTAAGAAGTACCGCTGCAACCTCAATTCCTAATATGATTAGAGCGTCATTTTATGTAGGAAATTATTTTATGATAACATTTTTTCCAAACTATTTTTTATTTAATGTGGTCGAAAGTGCTTTCGCAACTGGTATTATTTTTATTTTCATTCCCTTTATTGCCTTGTTTTTTCTTGAAGAAACCTATCATAAAAATTTGGACTATGTTGAAACATTTAAGTCATAAATAAAAATATAGTATCCATGAGTTTTTTAAGATGCGTTTTTTATGACAAATATTAAATCAAAAGCCTTAGGTTATGGTTGCTTTATTTATATTTGCATTTGCTGGGGAACAATATTTGTTTTTCTTAAATTGTTAATTAAATCTGGATTACCAGCATTAGAAGTTGTTTCTTTAAGATGCTTTTTATCAGGAGTTTTAATTCTATTTTATTTTATTTTACAAAAAAAAGCAAGAATGTTTAACATTTTTAAAAATATAAAATTATTTTTATTATCAGTTTTAACATTTTTACTTTTAGGACTATTTAACATTTATTCGCTAAAATTTATTCATAGTGATTTATTGGCTTTTATTAATGCTTTGTTTCCTATAATTATGATTTTAATTGAGTCTTTTTATTTTAAAAAAATTAAATTAAATACAATGGCTATTTTAGGAATCTTCATTAGTTTTAGTGGTTTAATTGCCTTAACTTTTTTTGATAAATATACAATTTATATAAATGAAATCGATTTTAATTTTCACTTTTGGCTGGGAGTTTTTTTAGGGTTTTTAGCACTCCTTTCTTGGTGCATCTTGTCTATTATTTTAACTAAAAACGATATCAATGTAGATAATAATTATATGCTAGGGCTTATCAAGTTAGTAAGTTCGTTTTTTATTTTTTTATTTTCAATTTTTGATGCTAACGAAAAATTTGTATCCTTAAACCAAGAACAGCTATTCATCATTTTATTTTTAAGTCTGGTTAGTAATGTATTGGGGTTTATTGCCTTTAATTATTGTTTAAAAGTTTTTGGAGTTGGTATTACGTCTCTTTATGCGTATATTACCCCTAATGTTACAATTTGGTTTGCTTGGATATTTTTAGATGAAATTGTTACACCATTAACTGTATTAGCAAGTTTAATTACATTGAGTGGTGTTTTTATAGTAAATTATTCTTTAGCTAAACAAGTTAGATAAATATTAACAATCTTATAAATAAAATATTGTACAATATGATATTGTTTAAAAAACGAAATTCAGTCATATCAAAAAAGTGGAGCCGAGGGGAGTCGAACCCCTGTCCAAACCACAAACCATAGAACTTTCTACATGCTTATTTTGGCATTAGTTTTAGACGTTTTAACGGAGCCAAACAAACCTTTCAAACGCTTAGTTGTAGTCTTAATTAAGGCGTCCAACACTACCTTAAAGCAGCTAATTTTAAAATGATTCAACCTTTGATACCTCACTAGCCCAGATACCCAAGGTTATAGTAGCGGGCTAACTAAAAGTTAGGCGGCTACGGCGTAAGAAACTTCGCCATTTAAGTTTGAATATTCATATTAAAGTGCTAATTATCCAACGCACTGCATGCTTACACCCTACCTTTTCTTAGCTGTCAATACCAAAGCGGCCCCAGTGAAACACCGCAAAGTTACAAAATATTTTGAAATAAAAAAAATGTTCATTTAAAATTCTAAATTTAAACTTTATATAATCATCTTAAAAAAATACTATTCCCTGAAACTTTCAACCAATACAGCATTAATCATTCTAGCCTCTTCATCACTTAAGGTTAAAGGTGGCGCAATCCTTAAACTACAATTATTAAAAATAAAAAAATCTGTAATTAATCCTTTATTAAGACAATTTTTTAAAACCTTGGCACATGTTTCTGCATCTACAAGTTCTATTGCCGACCATAAACCTACTTGTCTTATTTCTTTAACAATTTCAAATTTGGATATGTCTTTTAGTATAATTTTTAATTTTAAATCCAAAGTATCTAATACGTTTTTATGTTTTAATAAATATTCAAAACCTGCTAAACCTGCCGCCGTAGAAATAGGATGACCTCCAAAAGTAGAAATATTTCCTAAAACTGGGTTTACACTTAATAAATCTAAATGCAATTTAGAACTAATAAACGCACCTAAAGGCATACCACCACCAAGTGCCTTGCCTAATAATAAAATATCTGGTTTAATACCAAATTTTTCAAATGCCCATAAGCACCCAGTACGCCCAAAACCAGTCTGAATCTCATCTACAACAATTAATATATTATGTTTACTACAAGTTTTTTGAAGTTTTTGTAACCAAGTGGCATCGGGTAAAACAATACCTGCTTCAGCTTGAACAGCTTCAATAAAAACAGCTGAAACGTCTTTATTTAAAGATGCTAAATCTTTTAAATTATTATAATTCAAATGTATAATTCCAGGTAATAAAGGTCTAAATGCCCGCCTCCAATATTCATCACCCATTAAACTTAAAGCACCCTGAGTACTACCATGATACGAATTATTAAATGCCACAATATGAGGTCGATGATTCATGCGTTTTACTAATTTCATGGCGCCTTCCGTGGCTTCAGTACCGCTATTGGTAAAATGCACACAATTTAAATGTTCAGGCAAATGTTGGGTTAGTAGATGGGCATATTTAATTTGGGGTGTTTCAACAAATTCACCATAAACCATTAGATGACTATAATGTTTTAATTGTTCAACCACTGCTGCATGAATTTCTTTATTTTGATGACCAAGATACATAACATTAAACCCACTTATTAAATCGATATAACGCTTACCACTTTTGTCCCAAATATAAATACCGTCTGCTTTTTCGGGCTGAATAGCTAATGGATTAGAACTTGTTTGAGCAATATGGTTAAAAAATAATTTCTTATGTGTTAATAAATCCATAATTTAGTTACAGGTTGCATGGTAATTTATGAGTTCAATGGGTTCGGGCTTAAATTCAAAATGGGTATATGCCGCTTCAATGGTGTTTAAAATTTCAATAATTTCATCGGTTTCATTCGTAATTACCAATTTATTTCGATAGTGTTTAATGTCTGGAAGTCCTTTTAAATACTGGGCATAATGTCGTTTCATCTCATTAATACCCACAATTTTACCTTTCCAAGCTACAGAACGTATTAAATGTTGTTTACATATATCAATGCGTTCGTGAATATTAGGAGGTGGCAACAGGTTGCCAGTTTTAAAATAATGCTTGATGTCTCTAAAAATCCAAGGATGCCCAATTGCCGCTCTTCCAATCATGATACCATCTACACCATATTTTGTTTTATATTCCAAGGCTTTTTCAGGAGAATTAATGTCGCCATTGCCAAATATAGGAATTTTTATAACAGGATTATTTTTAACGTCGGCTATATAGTCCCAGTTGCTATGTCCTTTATACATTTGGCAACGAGTTCGGGCGTGGATACTTAATGCCGCAATACCGCAATCTTGAAGTTTAACTGCAACTTCTTGAATATTAATACTTTGGTCGTCCCATCCTAAACGTGTTTTCACGGTAACGGGAAGACGGGTACGTTTAACAACTGCCGAAGTGAGCTTTACCATTAAGTCTAAATCTTTTAAAACATAAGCCCCAGCACCTTTGGTAACAATTTTTTTTACTGGACAGCCAAAATTGATATCTATAAAATCGGGTTCAACAGCTTCCACTATCTGGGCACTTAAACGCATAGCCTCCTCATCCCCTCCAAAAATTTGAATACCAAAAGGACGTTCTTCAGGGTAAAATTCTAATTTCTTTTTACTTTTAATAGCGTGCCTTATTAATCCCTCACTACTTATAAACTCCGAAATAACAATATCAGCCCCTGCTTGTTTGCAAGCTACTCTAAATGGGGGGTCGCTTACGTCTTCCATGGGCGCTAATATCAATTTAAAATCGTCCGAATTTAAAAAAAATGCCATGTCTTATTTTAAAAACACAAAGTTACAATAGAATTGCTGATATATTTTATTTCAAGGCATATTTTTTTTTAAGATTATTATATTCATTAATAACAAGACATTTTTTAAAAATAAATTATTTTATTTTGTGTTATATTAAAAAAATTTATATCTTTGCATATTGAATTTCAATATTATGAACAAACTTGGCTATTTTTTATGTATTTATCTATTATGTTTCCAATTCTGTTTAGCTAATAAAGATAAATATAACGAACCTCTGATGTCTCCAGAGAAAAAAAAATGGATACACAAAAAGCTAAATTCATTAAATTTATCAGAAAAAATTGGTCAGCTTTTTGTAGCCGAAATTCCTAATTTCAAAAATCAAAAACAAAAAGACTCGTTCTTTACCTTGCTTAAAAAACATAATGTAGGCGGTATCTGTTTTAATAAAACGTCAACCTTAACGATTCGTAAAACGTTGTCAGACCATCATTTTAAATTTAAAGTGCCGCCCATTGTAGGCTATAAACCGCAATGGGATTCTTTATTAAGCTTTGACGATTTAAGTAATATTTATGCCGAAGACCAGCTTTTAGCTCTAAATAACGCTAAAATATTTAATGTACTTTGCGAAGGTTTTGCACAACAATGTAAACAATTGGAAATCCAATTTTTAGTGTTGCCTCCAATTTTTGTAGATACGTTTGAAAATCTAAATCTTATTGATAAAGAAAAATTAGCATTGTGGAAAGAAAATTTATTGTTAGGTATCCAAAATCAAAATCTTGCAACCTTACAAATCCAAAAGTCTTCAGAAAATAATCGCATTTTTTTCAAATCGGAGCCAATATATAATCATAACGATGATTTAGTTTTCAAAACCACTGTTTTTGAAGGGTTATTAACTTATTTAAACGATAATATTGACGGTCCTATTTTAGAATTAACAACTAAAATAATTAATAAAACGCTCAGTCTTAAAGATTTAGATGATATGGTTTTACACGTTTTAAGTATGAAATATGATTGTGGGTTAGAATCACAACGAAAATTAGACCTTTCGCCCGAATTTACTGATAAACTAAACGAATTAACGTATGAAGCCAATCATAAAATTGCTGAAAAAACTATCAAAGTATTTAGTTTAAACACTGAAAATCTATTGCCAATTAATAAAAATTTTTCCAATTTATTTATTTGTTTTGGCGATACCTTTATAAATAATATCCATAAAAATATTGAAGATTCTTTTAATGCAACCATAATTAATTTTCCTGAAGATAGTATTTTGAATGATAGCTTATTTGATAATATAAACAAATTAAGCACGCATTATCAAAAGGCTTATATATTTTTAAACCATAATCAAAATAACGATATATTTTTATTTAATTTTAATAAAGTAAATACGTTTTTAAAAAATTATAATCCCGATTCAATCATGATATTTTGCGATGGATTAGAACTTGAATTAATAGACTCTTCGTTATTATTAAACATCACGTTAAAGAATAATTTTAACTGGTTTACCCAAAATGCTATTTTTGATATTTTAAATGGAAATCATTGGCGTTCAGCAGGAGATTTTTATATATCTGGCTGGAATTTATCAGGCACTTTTTACGAACGATATAAAAACAAATTACATAAAATTAAAACAGTAGATTATGTACCTTTTTTTAATCCAAGTTACGAGGTATTACTAAACAAACATACCGATAAACCAACCCAAGATATACAACTTACTGTAACGCATAAACCCAATAAAGACCATAAATATTCTGAGGTTTTAGATGAATACTTAGATACTTTATTAAAGTTTTCATTGGCGCAACAAGCGTTTACGCAAGGGCAATTTATAGTGTTTAAGGATCATAAAATAGTTTATAATCGTTATATCGATCAAAAAGGTTTAAAAGAAAACCCAAGCCTTGCTGAAAGCCCTGTATTCGATCTTGAAAATTTAACAAATTCTACTTTAACATCGTTTATTTTAATGAAACTATTTTACGAAAAATATTTAGATTATTATGATAATTTAGGAAAATTTTTGCCAGAAACTCAAGGCACAGAACTTGAAAAAATACCGTTAGCAAACTTATTACTACATCGGAGTGGCTTGCCACAGGCACCCAATTATTATGAATATTTTAAAGACCCCATAACGCATGATTTTTTGCCCCAATTTGTTAATAAAACACCCAATCCTAATTATTCAATAAAACTTGCTGATAGTCTTTATTTATTAAATACGATTCCTCATAAACTTTATTCTGAAATTTTAAATACAAAATTAAACGATAATAAATTTTATGTGTACAGCGACATTGGTTATTTTTTACTTGGAAAAGTTATTGAAAAAATTACCAATCAATCATTGGAGACCTATTTTACAGATAATTTTATAACAGCGTTAAAATTAGAAAACACCGAGTTTAATCCTCGTAAATATATTCCTAAGAATTTCATTGTGCCCTCTATAAAAAATGATTTGATACCCAATCAAGATGTTCATGGTTTTTCAACCAACCCATTGACTTCTATAATGGGAGGGGTTACAGGAAATGGCGGTTTATTTAGCAATGCCTTCGACTTGGGGTGTTTGTATAATTTAATGTTTGTTGAATTTGGGAATAAATCTTTTTTTCCACATGATATTGTTTTGGATTTTACAAGTGTCTTACCAATTCCTAATAATCGACGGGCTTTGGGTTTTGATAAAGCGTATATTGACCCCAATAAAAAAATATTTTATCCGTCCGTCATGATACCCAAGACATCATTTGGTCATAATTCAGAAAATGGTAGTTTTGTTTGGGTAGATCCTGATAACGACTTTATCATGATATTCTTAGTCAACCAAAATTACGTTAAAAAGGATAATGATATTCTTAAAAAATTTAAAATTAGACAAAATTTAATTGATGGTGTCTATAAGTACTATGAACAGTAAAATTTAGGCTTCTAACATTTTAGCGGCATTTTCAGCCATTTGTAATTTTTCAATAAACTCTTCTATTTGGCCATTAATCACGGCGTCTAAATTATAAGATGTAAGTCCAATTCTATGGTCGGTTACGCGTCCTTGAGGCCAATTATAAGTTCTTATTTTAGCACTACGATCGCCCGTACTTACTAAGGTTTTACGATGTTTGGCAATTTCGTCTTCGTGTTTTCTTACTTCTTCTTCAAAAAGTTTGGTTCTAAGCATATTCATCGCTTTTTCGCGATTCCCTAATTGCGAACGTTCTGTTTGGCACATAACCACAGTGCCAGTAGGAATATGCGTTAGCATTACTTTGGTTTCAACTTTATTAACATTTTGTCCACCAGCTCCACCACTTCGGGCTGTTTCCATTTTTACATCGGCGGGGTTTAATTCAAAATCTACTTCTTCGGCTTCAGGTAAAACTGCCACAGTAGCTGCCGAAGTATGTACCCTACCGTTGGCTTCAGTGGACGGTACACGTTGTACTCTATGAACACCACTTTCAAATTTTAAAATACCATACACATCATCACCATGCACTTCCAAAACCACCTCTTTATAGCCACCTACCGAACTTTGATTTTCACTAACAATAGCCGCTTTCCACCCTTTTTTGGTAGCATATCTTAGGTACATATTTAATAAATCGGCTGCAAATAATCCCGCTTCATCGCCACCCGTTCCAGCTCTAATTTCAATAATCGCATTCTTGTCGTCTTGAGGGTCTTTGGGAATCAATAAATCTGTTAATAATTTTTCATAGCTGTCTTTTTTCTGCTCAAGTTGAGGCAATTCTACTTTAACCCATTCTTTCATTTCGTCATCATTGCCATTCAATAATTCTTTGGCATATAAGTAATCAGCAACTATTTTTTTAAATTCGTGATACGTGGTTACTATTTTTTCTAATTGTTTATATTCTTTACTCAATTTAACAAATTCCTTAGGGTTGGCAATAACATCGGGATTGGTTAAGGCTACACCAAGTTGTTGAAATTTAGCGTTAAGGGCTTCTAATTTATCAGTCATAATAATTTGAGCAAAGTTACATAAAAAAAACCAATAATTTAGGTAATCATTAAAATCTCATAATTAATTTTATAATTTGGAGCAAATTCAATCACGGAATCAATTTTAAAAATATATTTTTTAATTTCATTTCATTTGATTTCTATTTATTATATTTGCCTTTAATTATTTGTATGTCTATATCTCAATTTGTACTCCTTGCATTAATAGGTTTATTAGCAGGCATAGCTGGCGGTATGTTTGGAATTGGTGGTGCGGTTTTAGTGGTGCCTATGTTAGTATTTATTTTAGGTTACGACCAACTTACAGCTCAAGGTACAACGCTGGCAATGTTATTACCTCCAATTGGAATTTTGGCAACATTACATTATTATAAAGCTGGACACGTAAAATTTTATCCAGCGTTTATATTAGCCTTGTTTTTTATAGTTGGGGGCTATTTTGGCGCTCAAATTGTTACCGTTGTTAATCAGGCGATAACAAGAAAAATTTTTGCGATTATTATGATTCTTTTAGCTTTAAAATTATTATTTAAATGAGCATCATTTTAATAACCATTCCTACCCATTTAGAATACGAGAAATTAAAATTTAAAGCGCCTAAAAATGTACGTTTTTTAGTAACAGGCATTGGTAGCTTAGTAACGTATTCTAAACTGATGGAATATTTTATAAAACACAACAAACCCTTGCTTATCATTCAAGCGGGCATTGCGGGAAGTATCTCAGACTCATTAAAAATTGGGGATGTGGCGCTCGTTACCCAAGATTGTTTAGCTGATTTGGGTCTTTACGACGACCAAAAAAACTGGCTTGATATTTTTAAATCAGATTTTATGGCAAGTTTTCCAAAGTTTTATCAACATAAATTCTTAAAAAATCCTTATTTAAAAAATTTTGCATATCTTCAGTTACCTAAGGCTACAGCTGCAACGGTGCAAAGTCCTTCTATTACTAAGCCCATGCTATCTCGTTTAAAACAGTATTATGAAGCCGATTTAGAGAGCATGGAAGGTGCAGGCTTACATTTTTTTGGACTTCAACATAAAATACCATTTTTACAAATACGGGCAATATCTAATAAAGCAGGTCATTATAAAAAAAAAGATTGGAATATTAAACTGGCTACGGATAATTTAAAATTAACCTTACAAAATTTTTGTCATCATTTAAAATAAAAATGAAACTCGATTTGGGTATATCGCCTTGTCCTAACGATACGTTTATTTTTGAAGCCATAGTGCGTCAACTTATAGATACAAACGACATGCAGTTTATAACACATTTTGCCGATATTGAAACATTAAATAATTGGGCTTTATCCCAAAAATATCCATTATTAAAAGTTAGTTTTGGAGTCTGGAATCAAATTAAACACAATTATATATTATTAGATAGCGGCAGTGCTTTAGGGAATGGCGTGGGACCCATTTTAATTAGTAAGCATTATCATCATTTAGAATCCTTAGAAAACAAAAAGATTGGCATACCTGGCAAACACACAACCGCCCATGTATTGTTTAATAGCTGTTGTAAAATGAATACCTTAAAAATATACCTTCCATTTCAAACATTAGAAAAAAAAATTATTGATAATGAATTAGATGCGGCGGTTATTATTCACGAATCACGTTTTACCTATCAAGAATTGGGTTTGCACAAAATCATAGATTTAGGTACATATTGGGAAGCCCTTTACCACCTGCCGATTCCCTTAGGAGGTATTGTATTGCATAAATCTTTAGCGAAGCATCAAGAAAAAATTACGAACTTTATCAAACAAAGTTTAAACTATGCTTGGCAACATCATTATCCCAATTTTTCAAATTTTATTTTAGAACATGCCCAAAATATGCAGCCTGAAGTTGTAAAAAAACATATTGATTTGTATGTTAATGCTTTTAGTTTATCATTAGGTAGCATAGGTTATAATGCTATAGAACGTCTTACGAACCCATAGTTAATAATTGATTGTGTATAGCTAATATTTGTGGTAGAATAAGTACTTGTTCGCTGTTATCAATAACAAAATCACACAGTTTCATTTTTATATTGGGGTCTATTTGGTTTTTTATTCTGGCTTGGGCTTCGGCAGAGGTTAATTGGTTTCGTTTTATAATTCTGGCTAAGCATAAATCCTGGGGACAAAACACACCAATACTTTTATCTATGTCTTGTGAGGCAATGGATTCAAATAAAATAGCGGTTTCTTTTATAACATATTTTGTAGTATGTTTAGATTTCCATTTTTGAAAGACTTTCGCTGTAGCTGGGTGTACTAATTTATTAACAAATTCTAAATGATTAGAATTGGAGTATATTTTATTAGCTATAAAAATACGATTTAGTTGGTTTTGGCAATACGATTCTTCTCCAAAATACTCTACCATGGCGTTGCGAATTTCAGGTTGAAGCATTATAATTTTTGCCTCTTCATCAGAAGAAAATACCGGAATCCCAATTGATTTAAATACAGAGGCAACCAGCGATTTTCCACTTCCAATCAAACCAGTTAAACCTACAACTAACACAAACCAGTTTTAAAAACTAAGCTTTAGCAGGTAAATTAGTAGTTGAAGCTGTTTTAGGGTAATATTGCTTAGTCCATTCGGTACTAATTGCTGAACGTTCCATTTTTATATAAGTACCAACACTTATTTCTAGTTGGATACTACCATCTTCATTTATTTTAGAAATGGTACCATGAATACCAGCAATCGTTACTACTTTTGAACCTTTTTCAAGTTCTTCTAAGAATTTTTTCTGTTCTTTAGCTTTTTTTTGTTGAGGTCTGATCATAAATAGCCAAAATACAGCGACCATACCAATAATCAAAATGATATTAAAATAACCTCCGCCACCGCTTGCAGGCGCTTGTAAAAGAATTTGTGCAATCATAAATTTGTTAATTTTTTGCAAAGATACGAAATTTAAATGAATTTTTAATAAAAATCGCAAATTTATCTCTAAATTTGTGATTATGATTTCAAAAAAAGTTTTTTATCTGTTTATATCTATACTTATACTCCTTATAATTATCATAGGCACTCAATTTTTTTCATTACAAAACAACTTGAATAATAAAATAAAAAATCAATCCACTGAGCCTTTTCAGTTTAAAATTGCTTATTTTGATTTTGATAAAGTAAAAGAAAATTGTCGAGAATTTAAAAAATTGGATTTAGAAATAAAGAATGAAGACTTAGCAAACCAAAATTTATGTGAAAAACACCGTCAACAATTATTTGAAAAGATTACTGCATTTGAAAAAGGAAGGCACAAGTTAGCGCAGCATGATTTAAATAAATTAAAAAACGATATTTTAGTTTTAGAAAAAGAATTACATAAAGTTGTGCAAATAAGAAATAATAATATTTCAGTCCAAAATTTAAAAATTAAACATAAAATTAAAAGTGCCATTCAAGAGTACCTTAAAATTTATAATAAAAATAAAAATTATAATTTAATAATTGATTCTGATGCAGATTTTATTTTATATAAAGACGCTTCTTTTGATATTACAGATGATATTATAACAGGAATTAATAATTTAAACAATCATCATTAAGTTTTATGGATTTAAATAATTTTATAGAAAATTTTATATTTGTAAAGGGTGGGGTTTTTTCTATGGGATCCGATTTAACATTATTTAATAATGACGAATTAGATAACGACTTTGAAACGCCTTCACAGATTGTTCACATAGACGATTTTTATATTTCAAAATATTGTGTAACTCAAAGCGTTTGGGTATCTGTAATGAATCATAACCCCTCGTGCTTTAAAAATCAACCCAATAATGAAAGTTTTCCAGTAGAGCAAGTAAGTTGGAAAGATTGTCAATTATTTTTATCAAAGCTAAACAATTTAAAACACATAAATTTAAGACTTCCAACTGAAGCGGAATGGGAATTTGCTGCGAAAGGTGGTCATGAATCTCTTGGATATAAATATGCAGGAAGTAACGAAATAAAAGAAGTGGCTTGGTATCATCAAAATAGTAAATGCACAACCCATCCTATAGGGCTAAAAATACCGAATGAATTAGGATTATTTGATATGAGTGGGAATGTGTGGGAATGGTGCGCTGATTGGTTTGACGTTTATAATCCCGATGCCAAAATTAACCCTTCAGGTCCAATAAAAGGAGCAGACAAGGTTTTAAAAGGTGGCAGCTGGCTGGGTAACGACAAAGAGTGTAGAATAACCAATAGAAATTTTGATAAACCTACCGGTAAAAGAAGTAATACAGGATTTAGAATAGCCTTTTCGGTATAATATATGTATTTTCAGTACAAGTATTCCTATAAATTTATTTTTTTGTAACGTATTTTTTCGTAATTTTGCCAAAATATATAATATATGCCAGGTCAATTAAAAGAAGTTAGAAGTAGAATAAAAAGCACGCAAAGCACCCAACAAATTACTAAAGCTATGAAAATGGTGAGTGCGGCTAAATTACGAAAAGCCCAAGATAATATTATTAAAATTAGACCGTATTCTAAAAACCTCTTTGAAGTGTGCCAACACGTATTAGCTAATGAAACCGACTTGTCTCAAGTACCATTTTTGCAACAACGAGACACTAAGCATGTTTTATTTATATTGATTACAAGCGACCGTGGCTTATGTGGTGGTTATAATTCTAATATCATAAAGTTAGCCAAACATACCATACAAGAGAAGTATGCTAATGCCCAAATTACTTTTTGGCACTTAGGAAAAAAAGGTTTTGAAGGCTTTGCAAAATTTCAATACCAACAAAATACCGATTTTAAAGACATATTTATTAATTATAATTATACACAAGTAAGTAAATTAGCCCAAAAAGCAATTGAGGGTTTTTTAAATAAAACATTCGATATTGTTGATGTTATTTATAGCGAATTTAAAAATGCTGCTTCACAAATGCCTACAGTGGAAAGGTTTTTACCTATTACATTGCAACCTGCAACTACAAAAATGAAAACCGATTTTATTTTTGAACCCGATAAATTAAGTTTATTAAATGCTTTGATCCCTGCAATTTTAACCAATAAAATCCATAAAGCCATTTTAGATGCGCAAGCAAGTGAACACGGCGCCCGTATGACTGCAATGGATAAGGCTAGTGATAATGCCAATGAACTTCTTAAAAACTTAAAAGTATCTTATAATCGTGCCCGACAAGCTGCCATTACTACCGAATTAACCGAAATTGTGAGTGGTGCCGCCGCTTTAAAAGGATAATTTTTATGGATTTAGAAAAACTAACTCTTCATGCCGAATCTTTAATATTTGCTAGCGACAAACCTATTTCCGATCAACAAATATTAGACTACCTAAACCTTAGCTTTGGGTTTCTCAACCAAAAAATTGACATGTCAACATTAATACCTATCTTAAATTCTTTAATTAACAAATATCAAAACGATTTTTACCCATTTGTTATTATTGAATCTGGTGGAGGATACCAATTTTTAAGCAAAAAAGAATATTTTAGTACAATAAGTAACATAAATACTGAGAAATTTACTAAAAAATTGTCCAACGCGGCTATGGAAACCTTAGCAATTATTGCTTATCAACAGCCAATTACTAAATCTGAAATCGAAAAAATACGTGGTGTTAATTGCGATTATTCTATTCAAAAACTTCTCGAAAAAGAACTCATTGATATCCGAGGTAGAAACGAACAATTACCCGGCCGCCCTATCGTTTATGAAGTTTCTAAAAATTTAATGGACTATTTTGGGCTAAAATCTTGGGATGAACTTCCTAAAATTAATGACATAATTTCTATCGAACAAAATTCTGCTTTGGAAGTATCGTTACCAGCCCAAGAGTCTATTACTAATAGTCCATTATAAAAACAAACAAGACATGGTATCAAATACATACTTATTGAAATTAGCAAAGGATTATGGTTGTCCCGCTTATGTTTATGATTTAAATACCATAACTAAAAAATTTAAGATACTTCTTAAAACTTTACCTGCTTCTTGCAAAATATTTTATGCGGCAAAAGCTCTTACCAATCCTACAATCTTAAATCATGTGCGCAGTTTAGGATGCAATCTTGACGCCTCGTCTATTTACGAAGTGCATCATGCTTTGAAAGCAGGATTTTTAGCTGAACAAATTATTTATACAAGCAATGGTATTCATTTCGATGAAATTAAGGACGCCATAGCCGCAGGCGTGTTTGTAAATATCGATTCGCTCTCAAATTTAGAAAAATTTGGGAAATATTTTGGAAGTACCAAACCCTTGGGTATTAGGCTTCGTCCCAATATTTTAGATGGTGGAAATCTTAAAATTTCTACAGGACACGGGCGTTCTAAATTCGGTATTCCCATCGAGCAACTTGACCAAATACTCTATCTCAAAGAAAAATACCAGCTTAAAATTTTAGCACTGCATAACCATACAGGGTCGGAACTAAAACTTAAAAGTTTTTCGTTAACAGCGGCATTATTTTTAAAATTATTAAAGCATTTTGATGATGTAAAATATATTGATTTTGGGGGCGGTTTTAAAGTACCGTATTCGCCAACAGATATGGCTTTTTCTATACCCAACTTAGCTAAACTCATTTTAGAATTCCAAGAAAAATTATTTAAAAAATATAAAAAAAAATACGAATTTTGGTTTGAACCTGGAAAATATTTAGTAGCAGAAAGTGGATTTTTATTAGCAAAAATAAATGTAATAAAATATAATCCCGAACAAACAATTATTGGCTTGAATACCGGGTTTAATCATTTAATACGTCCCATGTTTTATCAAGCCTATCATCCTATATTCCCACTCAAAAAACGTTTAGGCAAATCTCAAAACTATACCATTGTTGGCAATTTATGCGAAACCGATACTTTTGCGGAAAATCGTTTATTAAGCCCTCTAAAAGAAAATGATATCGTGGCATTTGGTAATGCGGGTGCCTACGGATACGAAATGGGTAGTAGGTATAATTCAAGACCCTATCCCATTCAAATTGCAGTTCATAATAAAAAATCTTGGATTATTTCTAAAGAAGGTACTTAAAATAAAAATTGAGAAAACAAATTATGATAACTATAAAACATATTTCTAAAGAATTTGATAAGCGCCATGTATTAAATAATATTGATTTTATTTTTGAACAAGGAAAATGTAACTTAATTATTGGTTCTAGTGGTAGTGGAAAAACAGTTTTAACCAAATGTTTAGTAGGCTTAATTAAACCTGATACAGGATCGGTTTTATATAAAAATGATGATTTTTATAAGGTATCGGAAGTTAAAAAAAAAAGCATTTTACATAATATAGGTATGTTATTTCAAGGGAATGCCTTATTTGATTCTATGAATATTGAAAAGAATATTTCGTTCCCGCTTGATATGTTCACCAAACTTTCGCGTAAAGATAAATTAAAAAAAGTTGACGAGGTGTTAGAGAAGGTGAATCTAAAAGGTACAAATAAGTTAAAACCTAATGAAATAAGTGGCGGTATGAAAAAACGTGTTGGGATTGCCAGGGCTATTATTAGAACACCAAGTTTTTTATTTTGCGACGAACCTAATTCTGGCTTAGACCCACAATCGTCTATTATGATAGATAAATTAATTAAAGAGTTGACTTTTGACTTTAAAATGACAACCATCGTTGTTACCCATGATATGAATAGTGTTATGGAAATTGGTCAAAAAATTTTATATTTATATAAAGGGCATAAACATTGGGAAGGTTCTAATCTCGACATTTTTTCAACGCAGAACAAAGAATTAGAAGATTTTATATTTGCTTCCGATTTTTTAAAAGAAGCCAAAGAAATGAAAGCTTTAAAAGCAACCCAAATTACTAAATAGGATTGATAGCATTGGGAGCTATTTTTTCAAAATTAGTAAAAATATTGTAATCATAACTATAAAATATCTTAATTTTTTAAATAATATCAAAAAATAATTTGTAACTTTGCGCCAAAAATGCCTAAGGATATTCACATTAAATCTGTTTTAATAATTGGATCAGGTCCCATTGTAATTGGCCAAGCCTGCGAATTCGATTATTCTGGTAGTCAGGCCTCTAGAAGTTTACGCGAAGAAGGTATCAAAGTGTTTCTAATTAATAGCAATCCTGCAACTATCATGACTGATAAAATGATTGCCGATGAGATATTTTTATTACCACTAACCCCTGAAAGCATCGAAACTATTTTAAGTAATCATTCTATAGACGCAGTATTACCAACTATGGGCGGGCAAACGGCATTAAATTTATGTAAAGAAGTAGCCGAACTTGGTATCTGGGATAAATATCAAGTTCAACTTATAGGCGTGGATATTAAAGCGATTGATTTAGCCGAAAATCGCGAACAATTTAGAAATTTAATGATACAACTTAACATTGACGTAGTTCAAAGTAAGGTTGCAAACTCAGTTCTTGAAGGTAAAGAAATTGCTCAAGATATTGGTTACCCGCTGGTTATCCGACCTTCTTTTACCTTAGGCGGTACGGGCGGTGGCATCGTTTACAATAAACATGAATTAGACCAAGCCCTAACCAATGGCTTGCACGCGTCGCCTATTCACGAAGTACTTGTTGAAAAAGCCTTGTTAGGCTGGAAAGAATTTGAATTAGAATTACTTAGAGATAAGAAAAATAATATTATTGTGATTTGTACCGTTGAAAACATCGATCCGATGGGCATTCACACGGGTGATTCTATCACAGTAGCCCCTGCTATGACCCTGCCAGATACGGTTTATCAACGCATGCGCAATATGGCAAAACTGATGATGCAAAATTTGGGTAACTTTGTGGGTGGTTGTAACGTCCAATTTGCTTTATGTCCTCAAACCGAACAAATTATTGTAGTAGAAATAAATCCTAGAGTGAGCCGTTCATCGGCGCTTGCCTCTAAAGCTACTGGCTACCCCATTGCTAAAATCGCTGCCAAATTAGCTATCGGATTTACCTTAGACGAATTAAAAAATCAAATAACCAAAACAACCTCAGCTTATTTTGAGCCTGCTTTAGATTACGTAATTGTTAAAATACCTCGTTGGAACTTCGATAAATTTAAAGGCGCTAACGATACACTGGGTTTACAAATGAAAAGCGTTGGAGAAGTCATGGGCATTGGATGCTGTTTTAACGAAGCCCTTCAAAAAGCCTGCCAAAGTTTAGAAAACGAAGCCGTTGGTTTAGGATATTATGGCAAAAGCCTCATGAAAAATGCCGAAATCATGGACTATTTAAAATTACCCAAATGGGATAGAATATTTAGAATAAAAGACGCGCTGATGCAAGGGGCTACTGTCAATTCTATAGCACAAGAAACTAAAATAGACCCTTGGTTTTTACACCAAATAAAAATAATGTGCCAAATCGAAACCGAGCTTTCCAAACATCAACTTAATAATGTGCCCTACGAACTCCTTTTAAAAGCTAAAAAATCGGGCTTTAGCGACCGTCAAATATCTAAAATTATTAAAGGTAATTTTTCTGAAAATGACGTGCGTAGCAAACGAAAGGAATTGGGAATAGATAGAATTTACAGAATGGTTGACTCTTGCAGCGCTGAATTTAAATCCGAAACACCTTATTTTTATTCAAGTTTTTAACACCATTTTTATTAATTTAACAAAAATTATAATTAACTTTGCCAAAAATTGTATGATGCTACGCGTAATATTTTTTCTGATTGTTTGTTCACCTTGTGTTTTGTATGCTCAAAATAATTTTAATAATTTGTCATCATTTTTAGAACTCGTTGAAAAAAATAGTCTTTCTATTCAAAGTGCCAACTTAAATATCCTACAAGCCAAACAAGGAAAATTAGCCGCTATTTTATCAGTGCCCGATATTTCAGGTAATATCAATGCCACTTTAAACGATAATATCACATTGCCTGTTACCATTGTACCAGCTATCGCTTTTGGTGGTCCAGCCAACGAAACCCGCCAACTTCGTTTTGGTACAAACTATCAATCTGGATTTACCCAAAATATTGATATTAAAATTGTTAATTTATCGGGTTATAAAAATATTAAATTAGCAAATTTAAATATTCAAATATCCGAAACAGATGCCTTATTAAACAAAAAAAATCTTTTTGATAATATTGCCACAACTTATTATAATATTTTACAACTACAAATTCAATCCCAATATACTCAAAACAACCTCAAAATAGCCGATAGTCTTTTAACTTTAACGCAGTCTAAATATCAAGAAGGTATTGCCAAACAACAAGATATCAATGATGCTCAAATAAATGTATTGAATCTTCAAGAAAATATCAGTCAATTAAAGTTTCTTATCAATCAACAATTCAGCGCTTTAAAAACTTTAGCAGATTTACCCGATTCGTTTCAAATTACGATAAGTGAAAGTATTGATTTAAACCCTTCTGCTTCAAGTTACAGTCCTGTTACAAATCTATTGCCTGTTTATAATTTAAAATTAAAAGAAGATTATGCCGCTCAAAATTTAGAATTTGTAAACCGAACCTTTTTACCAACCCTGTCCATTGTTGCTAATAATGCTTATAATACTTACAACGAAAGTTTTTCTTTTTTTGGTGGTAGCGTCATTAATAGTAATTATATTGGTTTAAAATTAAATTGGCTGATACCAAGTTCAACTCAAATTGCCAATAAAGTGAATGCCAAATATAATGTTATGATAGCCAAAAAAAGTCGTGAACAAGCACTCATAAAAGCCAACAACGATGCTACCATCTTAAAAAATGACCTCGATAAAGCCCTGTCTCAATTAAAATATCAAAACCAAGTTCTTAATCTACAAAACGAAACGTATTTTAAAAATTTAAACCTTTATCAAGAGGGCATACAAAGTTTGGTTAATGTTTTAAATATTTTCAACAATAAAGTGAACGCCGAATATAATACCATCAATAGTCAGGTAGCCGTAGCTTTGGCTTTAGCCAAAATAGAAATCAATAATAAATTTTCAAATTATGCAAAATAAAATAGTCCTTTTTATATTCATTATTTTTTTTACAAATTGTGGTAAAAAATTTATAGAAACCAAACCCACTAAACAAGATGTGGTAGAAACAATTTTTGCCAGCGGCACCTTAGAAGCTGATGATACTTATAATCTTGTAGCTCAAAGTGAAGGATTTTTAACTGCGGTTCATTTTAATGATGGTGATATGGTTCATACGGGACAAATTATGGCTACTATAGATAATAAAGAAAGTCAAATTAATACCAATGCCTCCAAAGAACTTTTAACTATTGCCGAAAATAATGCCAAATTATCCGCGCCTTTATTACAACAAGCTTTATTAGACATTCAAAATGCCAAACAAATTTTAGCTCAAGATTCCTTACAAGCCCAACGCTATAAAAGATTATGGGAAAGCAATAGTGTGTCTCGAGTAGATTTTGAAAATACCCAAGTTAAATATAAAACCAGTAAAACCAATTATGAAACCGCTTTAGAAAACTATCAAAAACTTAAAACAGACGCCCAACAAGCCATCATTAATACTAAAAATTCTTTAGATATAAATAGTACTGCTAAGAACAAAATACATATTAAAGTTTTAGTGGCAGGCAGGGTTTATGAAAAGAAAAAAGAATTGGGCGACTATGTGCGTCCTGGTGATGTAATAGCCGTTATTGGTAAACAAGATAATATCTATGCCAAACTCAATATTGATGAGTCTAGTATTCTTAAAATTAAATTACATCAAAATGCAGTTGTACAATTAAATACCAATAAAGATAAAAATTATCAAGCTGAAATTTACGAGATTGAACCTGAGTTTGAAGAAAGTAGTCAGTCTTTTATTGTAAAATTAAAATTTTTAGACCCTTTAGATTTTAAAATTACTAAAACTCAATTACAAGCGAATATCATTGTAGATACCATTAAAGATGCCTTATTGATACCTAGAAATTTTATCGATTTTGGTAATAATGTCATGATTAAAGGGAACAAAAGCCCTACTAAGGTAAAAACAAATTTTGTGAGTAACCAATGGGTGCAAGTTTTAGATGGTATCAATGAAAATACTGTGTTAGTTACCGATAATATTTCCAATAATTAAACCTTTTATTTCGCATACAATATTAATTATGAAAAACACCAATTTAGATATAGCCTTAACCCATTTAATTACCAGAAAGAAACAAACCATGGTAGCGGCATTAGGCGTTTTGATAGGTGTGGGTATTTATTTATTTATGAATTCCTTAGGAAACGGTTTTTCGAGTTTTACGCGTTCCGAAATATTTAAAGTATCGCCCCAAATTAGTATTTTTAAAGATGATGATATTAGTAGCCCTTTATTAAATTCAGATAATCCCAAAACAAAATATATTATTACCAATCCACAAATTATTTCTCATTCTAATACGCTGCTGAACCCTTTAAAATTATTAGACAATATCAAAAAAGAACCCTATATCACCAACGCTATAATTCAAGTTGATTTTAATGCGTTTTACAATAAAGGTAGTTCGCAAATTAAAGGTTTTGGATGTGGAGTTGATATGATTGCCTTTAGCGACATGTTTAATACCCAAAAATATATGGTGGCGGGCGAATTAAGCAATCTTCCAAAATCGCTCAATGGCATTATCATTGGAAGTGGTATTGCAAATAAATTAAGTTTAAGCTTAGGTGAGAATTTAGTTGTATCTTCATCGTACGGCATTACGAAAACATTGAAAATAGTGGGTATCTTTACTACTGGAAATAAAAACACAGATGATAACAAATGTTATGTAAATATTGCTACCGCTCAACAGTTTTCAAAACAAAACGAAACCTATGTTAGTACAATTTACGCTAATACCAATAACCCAGATAAAAGTATTTTTTATGCCAAAAAATTAGAAGAACTTATGCCTTATAAAGTGGAAGATTGGACTATCACATACTCTGATATCTTAGCTGGCGACCGCGCCAGATTTATTATGATGCGTGCCATTTCATTTTCAATATTATTTGTAGCCTCATTTGGTATTTATAATATATTAAGTTCTACCATCATGCAAAAAATTAATGATATTGCAATATTAAAGGCTATTGGATTTACTGGGAATGACGTGGTAAAGATTTTTGTTATGGAAGGTTTATTGATGGGCTTTATAGGTATTTGCGGTGGTATCCTTTTTGGAAGTATCTTAATTTATATTATGCAACATGTTTATGTTGGCGAACCGGTGGGTTATTTTCCTGTTTATTTCGAGCTTGCTACCTTTGTTCAAAGTATTATATTAGGGTTTATTGTTACTTTATGTGCCGGTTATTTTCCTGCCAAAAAAGCTGCCGATGTTGATCCTGTTTCTATTTTTAGAAAATAAATGAGTACTATGGAATCAAAAAAAATAATTTTAGAAGCTCAGAATATCGAAAAATACTTTTACGACCCGGTAAAATTTCAAGTGCTCAAAAAAATTAGTTTTAAAGCCTACCAAGGTGAATTTTTAACCTTAATTGGCAAAAGTGGCAGCGGTAAATCTACGCTACTCTATTGTTTAAGTACTATGGATACAGATTATTCTGGCAAAATTATCATTGACGGTAAAACTATCACAGGGTTAAAAAGCAATGCCTTAGCTAATTTAAGAAACAGTAGCATTGGTTTTGTATTTCAATTTCACTACTTGTTGCCCGAATTTTCCTGTCTAAAAAATGTGATGTTACCAGCCCTCAAATTAAAAAAATATAGCTACAAAGAGGTTGAACAAAAAGCCTATGACTCTTTAAAATTATTAGATTTAAAAGACCAAGCCTTAAAACCAGCCTCAAAACTGAGTGGCGGACAACAACAGCGTGTGTCTATTGCCCGAGCCCTTATCAACCAACCTAAAATCATTATGTGTGATGAACCAACTGGTAATTTAGATAGCAAAAACACCAATATTGTGTTCGATATCTTTAAACAACTCGCCCACGACAATAATCAAACCATCATTGCTGTTACGCACGACAACGATTTTGCCCAAAAAAGCGATAGAACCATCGAATTAGCGGATGGCGAAATTATAAGTCAGGGTATTTAATATTTTTTTAGCCCCTATTCTAAATTTCAAAAAAAAAAAAAAAATAATTCAAAAAAAAATCCTATCTTTGTAAAAAATTACTTTATATATGAATAAAATTGTATTTACTTTTGTAGCCATATCCCTCAACGTAGGTATTTTATGTGCTCAAAAAACACAGATTAAATTTGAAAAATATAGTTTACCAAATGGACTCACTGTGATTCTTCATCAAGACCAATCTGTACCTGTTGTTGCGGTTACAACCTTGTATCATGTTGGCTCGAAGAATGAAGATACGGCAAGAACGGGCTTTGCACATTTTTTTGAACACTTACTTTTTGAAGGCAGTAAATATATAAAAAGAGGCGAGTTTGATAAATATGTTACTAAAGCCGGTGGCGAACTTAATGCCAACACTTCGCAAGACCGTACGTTTTACTATGAATTGCTTCCCTCAAATCAAGTTAATTTAGGATTATGGCTTGAAAGCGAAAGAATGTATGAAGCCAATATTTTACAAGAAGGCGTGAATACTCAAAGAGAAGTGGTTAAAGAAGAAAAAAGGCAACGTGTTGATAATCAACCTTATGGCAGTTTTTTAGACCAAGTTTTAAGCCATTCATTTAAAGTATCGCCCTATCGTTGGTCTCCTATTGGTAGTATTGAACACCTTAACAAAGCCTCATTAGACGAATTTATAGCCTTTTATAAGAAATTTTATGTTCCCAACAATTGTGTCTTGAGCATTGCTGGCGACTTTGATATACCGTCTATTAAAAAACAAATTGAACTTTATTTTGGACCAATACCCAAAGGAAGTTTGCCCATTGATAGGGTTTTTGTTAAAGAACCTCCTCTTGGCAAAGAAGTGCGTGATACGGTTTACGACAATATACAGCTTCCTGCCGTGATGCAATGTTTTAGAGGTCCCTCGCAAAAATCATCAGAATATTATGCCTTTCAAATATTATCCACTTTATTAGCGGGTGGTGAATCGTCACGTTTAAATAAAGAGGTTAAAGAAAAAAGACAATTAGCAGTTTATATGGGTTCTTTCCCGTATCTTAACGAAGAAGAAGGCTTAGTGATTAATTTTGGCATCGCTAATTTTGGCGTGAATCCATTCCTAATGGAACATGCTATGGATAGCATTTCGATGGATTTACAAACAAATTTAGTTTCGGACCGCGAACTTACCAAAGTAAAAAATCAAATTAAAACCCAACTTGTTAATAGTAAAAGTACCATGGCAGGTATTGCAGAAGATTTAGCCAATAACGAAGTGTATTTTGGCGACGCAAATTTAATTAATACACAATTAGATAAAATTAATGCTGTTACCGCTCAAGACATTCAACAATTAGCCAACAAATACCTCAATAACAACAATCGCGTGGTCTTATATTATTTACCTAAATCTCAACAACCTAAACAATAAAAAATCAATGTATGAAAAAAATAATTATCTTTTTATATTGCTTACCTTTTTTAACTTTTGCTCAAACAAAGTTAGACCGATCAAAAGCCCCCGACCCGCTTAAAGCCAAGACCATTAACGTTGAAAGCCCCCAAAGTTTTGTTATGCCCAATGGCTTAAAAGTATTCGTAGTTCAAAATACAAAGCTTCCTACCGTCTCTTTTACTTTGCTGGTTGATATGTTGCCCATTTATTATAAATATGCAGGTATTGAAGACCTTGCCGGTAGCATGTTAAAAGCCGGTACTCGTAAATATACTAAAGAAAAATTAGATGAAGAAATAGAATTTTTAGGTGGTCAAATAAACGCTGGACATAATTATATCAGTGGTAATTGTCTCAATAATAATTTTCCTAAATTATTTGAACTATTTAGCGACATTTGCCTAAACCCTAGTTTTCCTAAGGAAGAATTAGAAAAGCAAAAAAAACAACTTCTTTCAAACATCGAGTCGAACAAAGAAGATCCCAATGTTATTGCCAACAATGTTCGAGCCGTATTAATGTACGGTAAAAACCATCCTTATGGTCAAATTGCTACCAAAACATCTGTTGAAAAAATTGACGTTGAAGATATCGTTCAAAATTATAACACCTATTGGAAACCCAGTATCAGTTATTTAGTATTTGTGGGCGATATAAGTTTAGAAGAAGCCAAAACTTTATGCAATAAATATTTAAATAATTGGCAAGGACAAGCCCCAGAATTTGTAAAATATCCTTTCCCAACTTTACCAGAATCAAGAACGGTAGCCATCGTGAATCGTCCTCAATCTGTTCAAAGTGTTATTGGAGTTTTTAATGCAATTGATCTCAAGAAATCTTCGCCTGATAGACTAGCTACTCAAGTTTTAAATACTGTATTAGGTGCGCATGCTAGTAGTAGATTGTTTATGAATTTAAGAGAAAAGCACGGCTTTACGTATGGAGCCTATTCAAGAATCACTGATGATAGATATGTGGGTAATTTTAGAACTGGGGCTTCGGTTAGGAATGAAAAAACGGATAGTGCCATTGGTGAATTTTTAAATGAAATAAAGCGTATTAGAACAGAAAAAGTGAGCCCAGAAGAACTTAGCTTTGCAGTTAAATATATGTCTGGCGAATTTTCACGTTCTTTTGAGTCGCCGAATACTATTGCCGATTTTGCTTTAAATATTGAACGGTTTAACCTTCCTAAAGATTATTATAAAAACTATTTACAATCCTTAGATAAAATAACGGCAGATCAAATTGAACAAGCCGCTAACAAATATTTAA
>JASGCT010000130.1 GCA_030053915.1 Alphaproteobacteria bacterium | reverse complement strand
CCGAAATTAAATCTTCAATGAGTGGCATCATCGACTCAGTCTGGGTTACAGAAGGTGCATTCGTAAACAAAAATCAACATATCGTCTCCATTCAAAATCCACATTATCACAATAAAACCAAACTTCTACTATTTCAATACCAACAAGATACCCAATGCCTTCACGACTTACATATTTTAATTCAATCCAAGTTCAGTCCCAAAAAAAAGAGCCCTAAAAACCGCTTTGTATTATGAACAAAGCCAAAAATACTTTTTTCAATTAAACGAAATAAAAACCCAAATTCAAAAAGCCTACAAAGAACTTACCATCAATACCAGCCTCCATAAAGATAAAGTTATTTCAGCCAAAGAACTTTTTGATGTTGAAAATAATTTTAACCGCCTAAACCACACCCTAAATGCTTTCAAAAACACTCAAATTGGCATCTGGCAACAAGAATATCAACGCCTTCAATTAGATACATCACAAATTTTTCAAGAACTACAACAACTCCACATCGATAATAAATTGTTTGTTGTTAAATCGCCCGTTGATGGTATTGTCCAAGGTATTCAAAATAAATATGCCCAAAATAGTATATACCCCAATGAAGTTTTATGCAGTGTTTCACCCAATGATAATTTGGTGGCAGAATGCTATATCAATGCCAAAGATATTGGCTTGATTAAACTCAATCAAAAAGCAACGCTTCAAATTGACGCTTTTGATTATAAATATTTTGGCGTCTTAAACGCCGTGGTTTCATATATCGATAACGATTATAATGTAATCAATAACAGTCCAGTTTTTAAAGTTCGTTGTAATTTAAATCAAAAATATTTAATTTCAAAACTTGGCTATAAAGGCGATATCAAAAAAGGACTTAGCCTTCAAGCAAAATTTTTTATTATTCGAAGAAGTTTATGGCAACTTTTATACGATAAAATGGATAATTGGTTAAACCCCATGAACCAATCTACAAAAAATTAAACTATCTTATAACAAACATGAAAATTAAACAAAGAGATATTACAGATTGCGGTGCCGCCTGCCTTGCCTCAATAGCAACATATTATAAATTAGTATTACCAATTGCTAAAATTAGACAATATGCAGGTACTGATACCCGTGGTACCAATATTTTAGGTTTGGTAACCGCTGCCGAAAAATTAGGCTTTGAAGTAAAAGCTGCTAAAGGTAAGTTTGATACCTTATATAAAATTCCTTTACCCGCCATTGTTCATTTACAATTACCCAACGGTTTATTGCATTATGTGGTTGTTTATAAAATAAAAAAAAATACCATTACCTATATGGATCCAGGAGACGGCTTATACCATAAACAACATATTGATGAATTTCAAAAAATATGGACAAACATTGTAGTATTAATTATTCCAAGCCAACATTTTAAAACAGGTAACGAAAAAATTTCAAATTTAAAACGATTTTGGCAATTAATTCAGCCACATAAAACGATCATGTTACAAGCCTTTGTTGGCGCCATTGTTGTAACAATCTTAGGACTGGCATCATCAATATATATACAAAAAATAATTGATTTTGTTTTACCAGAAGCTAATTTAAAACTCCTTAACTTATTAGGCGCTATGATGGTTTGCATCCTTATCATTCAAACTTTTATTGGCGGATTTAAAAGTTATTTAGGCTTAATTACAGGACAACATATTGACGCACAATTAATTTTAGGATACTACAAACATTTATTAAAACTCCCACAACGCTTTTTTGATACCATGCGAGTTGGTGAAGTTGTCAGTAGAATTAATGATGCTGTAAAAATACGATATTTCATTAACGAGGTTGCTTTAAATGTGGTTGTAAATGTATTAGTCATATTGTTTTCAGTAAGTTTTATGTTTATTTATTATTGGAAATTAGCCCTGATTATGTTAAGCATTATTCCAATTTTAATTTTAACCTATATTATTAATAACTCAATTAATAAAAAATGGCAGCGAAAACTTATGGAACAATCTGCGGGCTTAGAAACAGAATTAGTAGAAAGTATCAATGCAATGGACACTATCAAACGTTTTGGTCTAGAAGACTACGCGAATTTAAAAACTGAAAATAAATTTATAGACTTATTGCGTAGCCTATATTCTGCAAGTGTCAAAAACCTTTATTTAGGAAGTAGTTTAAGTTTTATAACGCAACTTTATTCAATCGTTATCGTATGGGCTGGTAGCTATTTTGTTATTTCACGAGAACTTAGTCCTGGTGAGTTATTGTCATTTTATACTTTAATTGGCTATCTAACCGGACCCGCATCTTCATTAATTACTGCCAATAAAAATATTCAAGAAGCCTTGATAGCTGCAGATAGATTATTTGAAATTATCGATTTAGATATTGAACAAACCAACCAACAAAATATAGTTTTAAATAAGTCGATGCTTAAAGATATTATAATCAAAGACCTTAGCTTTAGATACGGAACCCGCGAAGAAGTATTTAATAGGTTAAATCTTGAAATACACATTAATAAATTTACCGCTATTGTAGGTGAAAGCGGAAGTGGAAAATCTACTTTAATTTCATTATTTCAAAATATTTACCCAATTGAATCAGGCGCCATTTTAATTGGTGGGGTTAACTTAAACCTTTTTGAGACAAAATCATTAAGATCGATTATAACAGTCGTGCCACAAAAAATAGATTTGTTTGCAGGAACAATTATTGAGAATATTGCATTGGGAGACTTTGAACCTAATATGCCATTGATTATGGAATATAGTCAACGTATTGGTATGCACCAATTTATAGAAAAATTACCTAATGGCTATGCTACGCTTTTGAATGAACAAGGTACAAATTTATCTGGCGGTCAAAAACAAAAATTAGCCATCATCAGGGCTTTGTATAAAAATCCAGAAATATTAATTTTAGACGAAGCTACTTCGCATTTAGATTCTACTAACGAAAAATTTATAACAGAAACCTTAGATTGGTTCAGACACCAACAGAAAACCTTAATTGTTATAGCCCACAGGCTCAGTACCATTAAAGATGCTGATACAATCATTGTTTTAAAAAATGGTCAATGTGTTGAACAAGGCAAACATCAAGAGCTCATTGACCGACAAAGTCATTACTATCATTTGTGGAAAAATCAGGTTATCTAAAAATAAGATTCAGATTATATTAAAAATTTCAAAATAAAAAAAATAAAAAAAATTGGTTATGTCAAAAATAGTTTTTATCTTGCATAAAAAAGAAAACATGAAAAATAATTTAAAATTTAAAAAAGCGGATTTAGATATATTTTTAAAGACTATTATAGTTGTGTCGTTGGTATTCATTTTATGGTTTTATAGTTATTTATATGCTGATAGTTTTATTAAAAACTGGTAAAATTAAAAATTATGTATATT
>JASGCT010000059.1 GCA_030053915.1 Alphaproteobacteria bacterium | reverse complement strand
ACCATTAACAATTAATCACCTGGCACTATCATATAGACTGGGCAGTAAATATAATGATCTATTGTTTGAGAAAACAAACGAACCTATATTATAAACAGGTGAAATATTTTTATTATATTCATTAGAATAATTAAAAAATAATTCAGGATTTTTTCTAAAAAAACAAAGGAAAAGATACTTGGAGGTACAAAATTTTATGTTTTTATTTATATTAAAGTTAATATTAAAATAGGTAAAATCGAAATATGTTTCTCTAATTTCATACGTAATATTTTTATATTTTAATGCGTAAACTGGTTTAGAAACATCAATACTATGATAATCATAAAATACCATATCAAATGAGTCCTTAGAATTTTTTAATAAATTAATAGATAAGGTTCTAGTAGAATCTTCATTAGCTATGGTTATAGTTAAGTCGCGTTGTGTTTGGTTAATAAATACTTTTTTAATTGTTGTTATTGTAACTGGATCTTTTAAACATGATAAATTTAAACATATTAAACACCAAAAACAGATAAAATAATTTTTCATAAATAGCTCTTGAAATTAAATCATTCGTGCGCAAAATCATGGTTAAAGTTACCTTGAATTCTTTCGAGTGGTGGGTTAAAATAACCGTGTTTCAAATTTGGAAAATCAAGTTGTAATTGTTGAAATAATTTTTTTATACCAATTTGATTTTCAGTTTCTTGAAATTTTATTTTAGTTAAATACCAATCAGGGTCAAGATTTAAATTACGCCACTGAATCATATTAATTTGTGTTTCTTCTATAAATTTATAAAGGCTTTCAACTTCAGCAGAATCATCGGTAAATCCTGGAAAAATAAAATAATTGATGCTAGTCCATTTTTGGTATTTACGCATGATTTTTAAACTCTCTTTGATGTTGTTAAAATGATAATCATTGGGACGATAATAAGGCGTATAATATTTTTCTTGGACAGAATTTAAACTCAACCGCATACTATCTAATCCAGCCAGGGCAAGGGTTTCGATGGCTTTGGGGTTAGACCCATTGGTATTGATGTTAATACATCCTTTAGTTGTATGTTTCCTAATTTCTTGAATTGATTGGGCAATAATAGCGTGCATTAATAAGGGTTCACCTTCGCAACCTTGACCAAAACTTACAATTGGAAAGGGGGCGGTTAAAAGATGGGGTACGGTAAATTCAACAATTTCTTCAACACTAGGTTTAAATTTTAAACGTTCATGATTGGCTTCAAATGTTTCGGCTGCTGGTTGATATGAAATGCAACCCACACAATTAGCATTACAGGCGGTTGAAACTGGAATTGGGCATTCCCAACGGCTTAATGCAAAATTACGGGCGGCAGGACAATCATAGGTTAAGCAACAAGTTGCCATTAAATGTTTTACTAATCTATTTTGAGGATACATTCTAAGTAATTGATTAGCACCTTTTTGAATATCTTTGGTAATATATCCTGCGCAATCTTGTCGAATATCAGCTTCAACTTTGATAGCCGTTACAAAATATTTATTTTTATGCCAACCCACGGCGGTGTAGCAGAATAAGGGAAGGGTAGGGGCTTTAGGTTCTGTTTCGTACGCAGCCAGATATAAGCTGGTAAAAGTGGGTGGAATAAAAGCCGCAACTGCCCAGCCAAGTTCACATAACCTTAATTCTCCTGTAGAAACGTCGATACCAATGGGTTGACGTTGGGGAAGATGATATAATGAACCACCATTGGGGAGTTCAATCCACGCATCGTCTGGGATGTCAAAGGCTTCCCAAGCACTTCGTCCTATGGCATAGAGCGATTTGTCTTCAAATATATTTCCAGAATCATCGCTATATAAAAGAAATGGTTTTAACGTCATACAAACTAAATTTTGGAAATATTTTCCTGTGAAAACTGATTAATTAATTGTGCCTCCGTAGGAAGTATATCAATTTGATAATAATTTATTTTATTGTTTTTATAATCTAATACTAAACGTCCGTCTTTAATAATAACTTGATTTAAGGCTTGCCATTTTTTGTGTGTAGCAAAAAATTTTTTAATAAGAATTCCGTCTTGGTCTAAATAAATATAAAATGGTGCATTTAAATACGTAAATAAAAAAAACATAACGATAAAACACATAGCAATATAAAGCTGCCCAATGAAAACGAAAGCGGTTACTTGTAAACAAAAGAATCCTACCATGGGCCGATTTTGTTGGTACAATTTCATAACAAATATATACATATTAAATAGGCAGACCACTAAAATTAAAATTTCTTTGATTTCAAATTTAGGATTTATTTCATATTGTTCGTACCACAAAGCTCCCAATAAAAATGTACTCATCATTATTAAAAGTTTTTGAATAGTCCATATCTTAATTCTGGGTTCAATAATTTTCAGTCTAAATTTTTGCATAGGTTTGTCTTTTTTAAATAATTAGCAACTAAATTTCTAATATTTTCGTGACTGAGTAGTAAATAATTATTAATTTTTTTAAGGTTTATCCATCGGGCGTCTTCAATACCCTCTTCGGCTTGTGGTATTAGTTTTTGTTTAGCAGGGGCTTTCATTAAAAACCAATGCGTAAATTTAATAGAGGGTTGGGCGGTATAAGCGTCTATATAATGATGTTCAGTAATGTCGAGTTTGTGCATAAGTACAACTTTTTTCAAACCTGTTTCTTCTTTCACTTCTCTAATAGCAGATTCTTCAATGGTTTCGTTGGGTTCAAGTTTCCCTTTGGGTAAATCCCAATACTTTTTTCTATAAATTAGTAAAATGTCATTTTTATTATTAATTACTAAACCTCCTGCGGCTATAATTTTAGTTTCCATTCTTAAATTTAAGGCAAAACTAATTTATTATCAACTTTATGCGTTTCAGGTAAGTGAAAATAAGGATCTAATTCTATCGATTTTATTTCTGACACTTTTCGTTTCAACTCAAAAGCATAATGCGGGTTGGTGCTTTGCCAAAAGGGTAAAATTGTAGTTGGTAAAGAGGTTTCGGGTTTTTTAGAATGTAACATCAAATCTATAGGAATATAAAACCATTCTTGAGAACTATCACGATAGGTTACTAATACATCTAAGGGCATTGGAAAAGGTTCCTTACGAGTAATACGTACCGTTGGCATATTATGGTTATTAGATATTTTAACGATAGAAATTTCAATTTTTTTAGTGGTATTCACGTAAAATTCTTTAAACCAATGTAATTTAATGCCGCTAGTTTGTTCTGCAATATTCATAAAATCGTCAGGGGTAGGGTGTTTAAATTTCCATTGATTATAATAATTTAATAAAACTTTATCTAAATTGTCCTGTCCTATGATATAACCTAATATTACTAAGAACATAGCGCCGCGGTTATAACTTGATTGCGAATAAGCATAATTTGTGGCGAAATAATCGGCTGGTGTTGAGAGCGGTTCAAAAAATGGCGAATTAATATATCTTAAGGCATCTTTGTATATTTGAAAATAAATATTAGGGTTATCTTGTTTGTTTTTAACATGACGTTCAATAAGTTTTTGTTTCAGTTTATAGTCGATATAATTATCTTGTTGTATAAGACTATCTAAATAAAAATTATATAAATATTCTTGTGCGTATTCAGTAAATCCTTCATCCATCCATGGATATAAATATTCGTTAGTGGCTAAAATACCCTGATACCAACTGTGCATAAATTCGTGAATGGCTGTTGATAAATCGCTTGATTTTAAGAGGGTTGCCATGGGGTATTCCATGCCACCGTCTCCCCCTTGAATAAACGAGTAACGATTATAAGGATAAGCACCAAATTTTTTTTCGATATGAGGTAATAATTTAGCCATGGACCATAAAATTCTTTGCCAATTGGCTTCAAGTTCTTGTCCATTATTTTTAAAATAGGCTTGAAACACTAAGTTTGGTTTAACTACCAAACCAATATGTTTATAAGCTGTATCGGCAGCCCATACAAAATCATGGACGTTTTGGGCTTCAAAAATCCAATGGACTTTATTGTCAATAGCTTTCGTTTTATCAACTTCATAATTTAATACGGTTTCACCAGCTTTTAAATTTGAAATGGGGATGGCAAGGTTGGTTAAGTTACCACTTGCGGCAACAGTAAATTTTTTATCTATTAAAATATCCACTTTAAAATTACCCCAAACGCCATAAAATTCGCGGGCAATATATTGATTGGTATGCCAGCCTAAATGATCGTATTCTGCTAATTTTGGATACCATTGTGCCATGCTATACATAATATTTTCGGCGTTATTTCTACCCGAACGCCGCACTTGATTGGGTACTTGCGATGTAAAAGTGAGTTCAATATTAATACATGAATTGGGCAATACATTTTGATTTAAATCAATTTCAAGAATGGTTTCAACAATCTTAAATTTTACGGGTTTGCCATCTATCATAATTTTTAATATGTCAACTTTACCGATTTCAGAATCTTTAAGTTGTAAAATTCTATCTTTAACTCTTGAATCCCAATCAGGTGTAGCAGAATCGCGACGCGGAATAAGTACTTTTTCTAATAAACGACTTTTATTATCCATGCTACTGTTGGGTTGAAAAGCATTCCAAAATAAATGAAAGTAAATTTTGTTTAAAGCTTCAGGTGCGTTATTACTATACTTAATATTTTCGACGCCTTCTAGGGTATGATTTTCGGCATTAAGACTTACTTTAATGTCATAATCCACTTTTTGTTGCCAATAACAGTTTTGGGCATTGCTTAAAATGGTTAAGAAGACAAATCCCAATATAAAATAATATTTTTTCATAAGCATATTGTTTTAAAAATTTTATACGCCAAATTGTCTAAAATGATGGTCTAAATGCTTATAAAACATGACACTCCATTCATTGGCAGTCATTTTGCCAAATAAAGGATGTACTTTACCTTCAAAATAATCTGATGGATAAAGATGCACTTCTTTTATTAAATCTTCTAACTTCTTTTTTTCCAGTTCAAAATTTTTATCATCTTTTATAATAAAATCGGGTCCAGTTCTTAAATTATGCTCATAATCTTTTTCCTCAACGACCTTTTTTTTAATAGATTTACTAAATAATAATTTAACAAGGAAGGGAATTTTGGGTTGAATATCGCCTTTGATAATTAAATAAGGAACATTAAGATGAGCAAGCATTTGTGAAACACTCATTTTTCCCCAAAGTCTTTGGTGTTGTGGTGTTAAATTATTTAAACGATTTAATAGTTCGCTTGTAGTTGATTTTTCATAGATTAATGGATATTTCATAATTATAATTTTAGCAAAGTTAAATGTTTTTTAAAAATTAAATTGATTTTTAATTAAATTTAACAAGTTTATTATAAGAATGAGGATAATCTTATTTTAAGATGGTACAAGAATATTGCATAAAGTTATAAAAAATACCCTTAACCCACAAAAAATTACAATTTTAAACATAACACAAATTTAAACAACACTTTAAAACCATAAAACCTACTAATAAAAAGCTAAACAAAACTTCTATAACAAAATACATTTTTTTATCGAATAACACCTATTTTTAAAAATCAGTTTCATGTAACAGGAAATGCATTGTCGGTATTTTTTGTAAAATAAATAAATTTTTTAAATTATTCAAAATTAATTTTGTAGTTTTGCAAGGAACCTTCAAAATTAGTTTTTAAACCCTAAAATTTTTAGTATGACAATAAAAAAATTTCTTATAATTACCTTAACATGTGCATCTATATCATTTTGCAATGCGCAAACAGATACTATTTATACTAATAATGATAAAATAGCCTGTTTTGTAAAAGAACTAACAGCCGATGCTGTAAAATATTCATTCCCAAATGAAGATTTAATAAATTCTATTTATAAAAATGCTGTTCAAAAAATTGTTTTTAAAAACGGGAGAGTTCAAACTTTTGCAGAAGCCACTTCCTACAAATCCATAAAAAGTGTTGATGATTATGAAAATGTAACAATTACACAAGTAGAATCTGAAGTTAAAGGTTTATTTAAAGTAGGAGAGGTAAGTTCAAAAGCCAAAGGAACTACAACGTTTTCTAATCAAGAACGAGTTAAGGAAAGAGCCTATCGTAAATTAAAAATTAATGCCGCCATGATGGGGGCAAACCTCGTTTATATTACAAATCAAAGAACCCAAGGCAATAGTTTTGGAGGCTATTTTCAATCGGGATCTTCAGCTGAAACAAATTTAACGGGTGTTGCTTATACCAATTTATTACCTGATTTTAATGATTTTTTAAAAATGATTGGTGATAAAAGAAGTTTTACAACTATATCACAATCTAAAATGTGGAGTAGTGCAAGCGACATGACAACCACAGCGTATCAAAAAAATTTTACAATAACTGATATTTTAAATGAAAATGGTGTGATTATTATAAAAGGTAAATTACAAGATGTTAGTAAATATAATACGTTTCGAGTTGTTTTTTTTAATGATGATTCATTTAATATATATTATGAAGATAAAAGCAGCATTTATAATTTAAAAATTAGCAAATAAACGACATTGTCTTATGGTATTTGAAAAAAACAGGTTGTTTAAAAGCTTTATTTTTGCTGCGTTTCATTAGTAAAAAGAAAACTAATGTCAGGGTTATTTCTAATTTCTGTATTTAAAAACCACTCACTTTGGGCTAAATATACTAATTTGTCGGTTTTATCTAATGCAATATTTGCCTGTTTAAATTTAGCAAAATTTTCTATAGCGGTTTTATCGCCTTCTAACCAACAGGCTTTATAAAATGGCAACGTATTAAACGAACAAGTAGCGCCATATTCATTCAATAAACGATACTGAATCACTTCAAATTGTAAATCGCCCACACAACCTATAATTTTTTTATTACCTCCAAATTGCGTAAATAATTGAGCAATGCCTTCATCGGTCAATTGTAAAATTCCCTTTTCTAACTGTTTGGTTTTCATAGGATTTTTATTTACCAATTCTTTGAATATTTCTGGCGAAAAAGTTGGGATTCCTGTAAAATAAAAATCATCACCTGTTGTTAAAGTGTCGCCAATTTTAAAATTGCCTGTATCAAATAAACCAACCACATCACCAGGATACGCATCTTCCAAAACCTCTTTTTGACTTGCCATAAAAGTATAGGGGTTGCTAAATCTAAGATCCTTTTGAAGCCTTACATGATGATAGTAGGTGTTCCTTTTAAAAACACCACTACAGACTCTTAAAAATGCAATACGATCGCGATGCTTTGGGTCTAAATTTGCATGAATCTTGAAAATAAAACCCGAAAATTTACTATCCTGCGGTTCTATGACCTTTACAGTAGTCGCTCTATTTAATGGCGATGGTGCCAAATTTATAAAATGTTCTAAAAGTTCAAGAATACCAAAATTATTAACCGCACTGCCACAAAATACAGGCGCTATACGAGCATTTAAATAATCAGATGTATTTAATTTACCATACACACCCTCTAATAAATGAATGTCATCAATCAAGTGTTTGTGGTCAACCTCACCAATTTTAGCGATTAATTCTGCATTATTCAAATCTTCAACATTAAAAATTTCTTGTTCTGAATCTTTAGAATGAGGCGAAAAAAAACGAATATTTTTTTGCTCTAAATTATAAACACCTTTAAAGTTTTTACCATTATTAATTGGAATTGTAATAGGATGTAAAGCGATATTTAATTTCTTTTCTATCTCTTCAAATAAATCAAAATAATTTTTGCCGTCCCTGTCTAATTTATTAATAAATATCATTATGGGCGTAGCCCGCATGCGGCACACTTCCATCAATCTTAAAGTTTGGGCTTCAACGCCATTAACACTATCAATCACTAATATAACACTATCAACTGCCGTCAAGGTTCTATAAGTATCTTCAGCAAAATCTTTGTGTCCAGGTGTATCTAATAAATTAATTAAATAATTTTTGTAAGCAAAACTCATAACGGATGTTGATACGGAAATGCCACGTTGTTTTTCAATCTCCATAAAATCGGAGGTAGTTGAACGCTTAATTTTATTAGACTTTACAGCACCAGCAACTTGAATCGCCCCGCCAAATAATAACAATTTTTCAGTAAGCGTAGTCTTACCAGCATCTGGATGCGATATAATTGCAAATGTTTTACGCCTTTGAATTTCGTCTTCTAATCTCATAGTATAAACTTATTTACCCAAAATGCCTTTTGGAAGTAAAAATGGTTTAATGTAACTAAACTAAGCTTTTAAAGCTTCTTGAATTAAAGAAAAATTAGGAATATCACCCGGTGTAGGACACACTTCGGTGTATTTAATTTTACCGTCTGTGCCAATAACAAATGCCGCACGTTTCGACACACCCTTCAATTCAAATGCAGGAAATGTTTCATACAAAACGCCGTAATGAGAGGAAACCTCTTTATTGAAATCACTCAATAAATTAAAATTTAATTTTTGGTCATCTTTAAATTTTTGAAGCGTAAAAATCGAATCTACCGATATGGCTAATACTTCAGTGGAAAGTTTATTGTATTCTGCTAAACTATCTCGAACAGAACAAAGTTCATTAGTACAAACACCGGTAAATGCAAACGGGAAAAAAAGCAATAATACATTTTTACCTTTAAAATCCGATAAATTAATCTTGTTTTTTTCAGTATTATATAAACTGAATTGTGGTGCTTCATGCCCTATTTGTAATTCCATAAAATTTATTTACCGCAAAATTAAGCTTTTTTTCTAAACAAAACCTTTTTTTTTTAAAAAAAATAAAAATATTATTTATAAATGGTTCTATTATAATTTTTATAACTATATTTGCTTAAATTTATCTTTATGAGTAAAGACTATGCAATTGGTATAGATATTGGAGGTACCGGTACTAAATTTGGTATTGTTGATAAAATGGGTAATGTGATTTATTCCGATTCTGTTTCTACAACCCATGTAACATCTCCAGAACAATTAATTAAAGTTATTTATGATAATTTGCAACCCAGTATAATTTCGCATGGAGGTATTAATAACTTTGTTGGTGTTGGCTTAGGTGCCCCCAATGGAAATGTTTATACTGGCACTGTAGAATGGGCACCCAATTTACCCTGGAAAGGTATAATTCCTTTAGCAAAAATTGTTAAAAGTCAATTTAAAATAAAATCGTTATTAACCAATGACGCCAACGCCGCTGCCATTGGAGAAATGCAATACGGGGCTGCAAAAGGTATGAAAGATTTTGTGATGATAACCCTTGGTACTGGTGTTGGAAGTGGTTTTGTAGTGAATGGTCAATTAGTGTATGGGCACGATGGATTTGCCGGCGAATTTGGTCATACAATTATTTTCCCAGACGGACGCTTACATCAAGGTACCGGTATTAAAGGAAGCCTTGAAAGTTATTGCTCTGCAACCGGTGTTCGTATTACAACTTTAGAAAAATTAGAATCTACAAATAAACCTAGTTTATTAAGAGCCATTCCTGAAGATGACCTAGACGCTAAAGCCGTTTATGAAGCTGCTAAGAAAGGCGATGCCATTGCCATTGAGGTTTTTAATACTACTGGCGAAATTCTTGGTTTAGGACTTGCAAATATTATCATGATTACCAGTCCCGAAGCAATTATTCTATTTGGTGGATTAGCCCAAGCCGGCGACTTTTTATTAAAACCCCTACGCAAAACTCTGGAAGCTCACTTACTACCCATTTTTCAAAATAAAGTTAAAATTTTGCTCAGCCACCTAAAGTCTTCAGATGCCGCAATATTAGGCGCTTCGGCTTTAGTTTGGGATTAAATTTATAAAAAATGATATTATTTGCAGATAGCGGCGGCACCTCTTGTAAATGGGGCTTAAAAACCGACAATGACATTATGACGTTTAACTCAGTGTCAATTGCCCCATATTTTAACTCAATTCAACAAATAAAAAAAGTATTAAAACATGAAGTTATCCCCCATATCACGCATCCCCAAAACCTTAAAAAAATTTTCTTTTTCGGAACTGGATTAACCTATAAAGAAAATAGACAAAAAATGCGCCAATGCCTTAAAATTATAGGAAGTAAAAATACCAAAATAGAAATAAAAACAGATATAGAAGCTTCATGTATTGCAACTAACTCTAAACAAAACTGCGTCGTTTCTATCTTAGGTACAGGTTCAAATTTATCCCTCTGGAATGGCAAAAAAACATTTTTTAATAAACCCGGATTAGGTTATATCTTAGGCGATGAAGGTAGTGGCGCCTACCTCGGTAAAATATTATGTCAACAATATCTCTATCAACAACTACCTTTAAAAATAAAGCAAATTTTTGAAAAACAATGTCAAGTCAATCCCGAAATTATATTAAAAAATGTCTATTCTAACCCCAGTCCTAATACCTATTTAGCCAGTTTTGTACCATTTTTAGCTTCAAACCGCCGATTTAAAATAATAAAAAATGTCATTCATGAAGGACTAGAACATTTTGTGATTTTACACCTTAAGCCTATTCAACATATAGAAAAATACCCAATTTTTTTTACAGGAAGTATCAGCATCGTTTTTAAAAAAGAACTGACTTCTATCTTACAAAAGCATAAACTGAATACCCCTAAATTTGTCGATCAAGTTATTGATAATTTGCTAAAATTATAAATTATTCACTGATTTATAAAATAATTTATTTTATTTTTGATTTTTTGAGAGTTTTTAAAAAAAAAATATAGATATTTGCACCCAAATTATAATTATGAAATTTAATAACTATAAAATTCCTTATACGCCTAGCCCAGAATTTAGTAAAAGAGTCGCATACTTCTCAATGGAATTTGCCATCGACCAACCCTTAAAAATTTATAGCGGTGGCTTAGGCTTTCTCTCGGGTTCGCACTTAAGAAGTGCCTATGAACTTAAACAAAATTTAATCGGCATAGGTATATTATGGAAATATGGCTATTACGACCAAGCACGTAATAAAGACCAATCCCTACAAGTTGGATTTATGGAAAAAAACTTTCACTTTTTAGAAGATACCGGTATAGAATTTCAAATTCCAATGCACTCTTCGCAAATATGGGTTAAAGTTTGGTATCTTAATCCAGAGGTTTTTAACTCCGCACCACTCTTTTTACTAAGCACTGATACACCTAAAAACGATTATCTTAGCAATACCATAACCCATCGCTTATACGACGGTAATGCCTCAACCAAACTTGCACAATTTATTTTATTAGGCATCGGCGGTGCAAAATTATTAGACCAAATTGGATACCTACCCGAAGTATATCATTTAAATGAAGCCCACGGTATCTCTGCTGCTTTCTATCTCTTAAATAAATTTAAAGAAAAAGAAGTTGTAAAACAACACCTCGTATTCACAACCCATACACCCGAAGAAGCTGGGAACGAAAAACATAATATTCATCTCGTTAACGAAATGGGCTATTTTTATGGCTTGAGTGTTCCCGAAGTTAAGGATTTAATTGGTATGGATGCACATGACGATAATTTTAACCATAGCTTATGCGCCCTTCGCTTTGCCCGAAAAGCCAATGGCGTTTCAAAATTACACGGTGAAGTAAGTCGTGACATGTGGGGAAAATTTGATAATATCTGCCCAATTATTTCCATCACAAACGCTCAAAATTGGCTGTTTTGGAGCGATAAAGACCTCGATAAATACGCCAACCGTAAAGATAATATTTTATATGATAATCGTAAAAAACACCTTAAAAGAAGAACCTTTGAAATTGTTGCCGACCAAACCGGCAAAATGTTCGATAGCAATATTTTAACCATCGTTTGGGCAAGAAGATTCGCAGGATACAAAAGAGCCGATTTACTAACTTGGGACGAAGAAAAATTTATCGAACTTATTTCCAATAAAACCTATCCAGTTCAAATTATTTGGGCTGGTAAACCCTATCCTTTAGACCAACCCGCTATTGACCAATTTAATAGATTAGTCTATTTAAGCAAACTTTATAAAAATGTCGCCGTATTAGTAGGATACGAAATAACCCTTAGCAAACGCTTAAAACAAGGCGCTGATATCTGGCTAAATAACCCAAGAATCCCCCGAGAAGCCTCTGGAACAAGTGGTATGACTGCCGCAATGAATGGTGCACTCAATTTCTCTACCAATGACGGCTGGATACCAGAATTTATTAAAGATAAAGTTAACGGTTTTATCGTACCAGAACCCGATTATAAAAATATGACCACCGAAGAGTTAGATACATACGACCTGAATCAACTCTATAAAATTCTAAACGAAGAAATCATTCCTTTATATTATAATAATTATCCCAAATACCGTAATATGGTTTATCAAAGTATGAACGATGTACGCTATCAATTCGATAGCAATAGAATGGCTACCGAATACTATGAACTCATGTATAATGGAGAGTAATCGTAAAATTGTTATTGCTATTACGGGTGCCAGTGGCTCTATATATGCACAAGAAATTTTAAAAAAACTCATTGAAATTAAACAAGATCTTGCTGATGTGGCGCTTATTCTTAGTAAAAATGCTCAAGATATTTGGAAACACGAATTAAATAATAATTTTTTAGATAACCTGCCTTTTAAAACCTGGTCTAATAATGATTTTTATGCCCCTTTTGCGTCAGGGTCTTCTTTCTACGATACCTTAATTGTTATACCTTGTAGTATGGGCACTTTGGGCAGAATTGCCGCAGGTATTAGCGATGATTTAATTACCCGTACCGCCGATGTCATGCTTAAAGAAAGGCGAAAACTCATTTTAGTACCCCGAGAAACCCCCTTAAGCCTCATTCACCTTCAAAATATGCTAACATTAACCCAAGCAGGCGGTATTATTTGCCCAGGTTCCCCCTCGTTTTATTCAAATCCTAATACAATTCAAGACCTCGTATTAACTGTTGTAAATAGAATCCTTCACCTTGCCAATTTAAAAACCAATGGCTATGTCTGGGGCGAACATAATCAACCAGATTAATTTTATTTATCCAAATAAATATTTCTAAACCCTGTTTTAAAACCGATATAAAAAATATTAGTAATATTATCCTTAGAATTAACCACTTCATTTCTATAAATATACTGACCTTCGATTCTTAAATTATAACTTCGGTTGATGGTATAACCAAATTGTAAATTACTAAATAGTAATGTAACTGGTACCCCTTGCCCAATATAATTATTATATTCTTTATCACGTGTATTATAACTTTGTAAAATATTTTGACCAACATTTATAAAACCAGCACCATTGATGCCGTATTTAGCTATATTTATTTGATAATAAAAATACCATTTTTTATATATCCACTCAATTTTAGATACCCATTCGTAAAAATTTGCTCCAATAGGGTGCGCTAAAGGCTCATTGTAATTACTATAACTTAAAACCGAGTTTCGAGACGAATACGTATATGGCGGTACTACATTTAACTCTGTAAACCCAGCTAAATTATCGTATCCAAATAATTTTTTTGTCTTTATACCAAGTTGAAATCCTTGTTTATTTGCCCACCAACCCCTATTTTTTAATATTTCTGAAAGTTTAAACTCATCTACAATTAATTGACCATAAATCTGCGTATTTTTAGTAATATCAAATGCAATATTCAAGCCAACTAACACATTATCCGAAGAACCAAAAACATACTCTTGAGGTCTTATAAAAATGATTGGATTTAAATATCCTAACTCAAATCCGCGCTTGTTTAAACTATCACTGTTTTGATACACCACGCTTTCAAATAAACCCACACGCCAACGTTTACTAGCAAATTCTAAATAATGACTCACTACAAATTTTTTCCTAAAGCCAATTTCAGATGATATCCGTGGCTGATAAATATCTAAATTTTGGGCATAAATATTGGTGTATTGAAATTTTCCTAATTGCGTGGTTATTCTAAAAAAAGGGTAAGGGACACTCACATCCGATAACAATAACGACCTATAACCATTACCAATAAAAAGTTTATCATTTGCCAATTGAAAATTAAAGTATTTTTTTAATTTATACGAAACAGAAGCTGTTGTATAACTAAAATCGAACAATTGAGGGCTATTATTAAAATTGTACCCTAACCCTGGATATACTTTTTTATCTAAAATGTAATTATTTAAATAAAGTGGAACTTTAAATTGATTCTCATAAATGTTTGAATAAAATGAAAAATCATTAATTTTGCCTTCAATCGATATCCCTCTTGTATTATTATATAAAAGAGGGGCGCCTTGTGATTCTTTGCCTACCGACAAATCTAAAATAAAATTCCCTCTTAAATAAAAATCATCCTTTTTAACTTGTAATAATGGCTCATCAGTTAATTTCCTTCTAAGCCATGACTTTTTTTTATTAATAGAAATAAATTCTAAATAATTGGATTGATATAATGGGCGCATCGTAAAACGAAGTGTATCTTGCAATCGATAATTATCTATAGTATTATATATTGGTGTAATTTGCCCCCATAAATTTTCATTCAAAAAAAATAAAAAAAAAACTAAAAGCAATTTTAGAATTAGTAATTTCATGTTATTGTTAAAAATTTTGCAAATTTACAATAAAAATCTTAAAATACTTTGATATAATTACCAAAAATTTATTAACTTGCACCAATTTATAAATTAAATGCAAAAGCCATGAAAAATTTTAAACTTTGGGATCATTTACTTAAACATATTGTAGCGTATCTTATATTTTTAGTCATTGCTATC
>JASGCT010000058.1 GCA_030053915.1 Alphaproteobacteria bacterium | reverse complement strand
GGTATAAAAGCCATTTTTTCGGCATCAAAAGCCCCTAAAAATAAGGGTGGTAGGTTTTTATCGAAGGTGCGGGCTCTGCCAATGGTTAACACCAATTGAATGAGGGAATGATAAATATCAGAAACACCTTTTTTGGCTTCAGCCCATAGTAAACTTGTACACTCAACCGAATCGGACTCTTGATAGATGGCCACACAAAAGTCGATATTGCCAATGATTTTAGTGGTGTCAAAAAGCCAAAAATAATCATCGGCAATCTTATTTTTCAGTTCTTCTTCACGAATATTGAGGTTGTAGGGCATGATTACATTAAATATAATTTCTAAAATAAAAGTTCAAAATAAATTTTCAATTAATTTCCACTCAAGTCAATTAGAATAAAAGTTAATATTCTTTGTTTTTATCTGAATTATTTTGATTATTTTTTAGGATCTAAACCATACAAAATTCTTTCTTTTAATTCGTATAAATGATGTTTAGTTGAAGCATCGGTATATTTTTCGATATTGGCATTAATAAGCGTTAAAATACTTCGTAATTGACCACGTACTTCGGCAGGAATATCAGTATTTTTGATATTGACACTGGCAAAAGAACCATAAGGACTTTCAACTAAAACTGAAGGTTGTGCAGGCGCCGTAATATTGATAATATCATTTAATTTTTCTACATAGATTTTTTGTAGGTTTCGTCTATTAACTTCAATTGGTTTTAAGGAAATCAATTCTTTAAAAAGCCCTTGTCTTAATTCATTCAACATATCTGGTAAAGTATAGGTATTAGCTCCAAAGCGGTTAGCCGAAGCTACTAAACGGTACATTCGATTAGGACTTAATAAATTAGTAAGTGTAATGGATTGGATAGATTGCACGCGTTCAAAAAATATAGGTGCTGAGATTTTGTTTAAAATAGATTTATTGATAAGCCACGTGGGGGTTTCAAAAAGTTGATTTTGAAGAAACTGCATCGCAGATTTTTGGATATTTTTGGGGGTTGGTTCGTAAACGTCTCCAGGTTGGTCCACTGTTTTAAATGTTTCATAAACACCACCAATATTCTTGGTAACATGTCCCATATAACGTTGAAATTGAAAGGTAATTTGATTATACATTTCTTTCAAATTTTTATAATCATCACCATCTTCTTTAGTCCAAGTTTCTAAATTGCTTACGATTCTTTTTAAATTTTTAATGCCATATTCAGAAGCTAAAACACTATTGTTACCAAGGTCTTCGGTTTGGGCACGTGGGTCGTCGTTATAACTTTCACCGCCAAACCACAATTTGGGGTTTTCTTTTAATCTGGCAATAACAATTGGATTCATCAATTGATAATCTTCTTCTGGGTTTTGGATGCCAGTATATTTATATCCCCATTCAATTGCCCATTTATCGTAATCGCCAATTCTAGGGAACAATCCTACCCTGCCGATATTATCTTCTGGTTGGGCAACATAGTTAAAACGAGCATAATCCATGATAGAAACCGTATGGCCGTTGGCTTCTACCCATGCTTTGTTTCGTAAATTTTCTACAGGGGTTTGCGAGCTACTACCCATATTATGTCTTAATCCTAAGGTATGTCCAACTTCGTGTGACGATACAAAACGTATCAATTGTCCCATCAATTTATCGTCAAATGTCATTTTTCGGGCACCTGTATCAACGGCGGCGGTTTGAATAAAATACCAATCGTGTAAAAGACGCATCACATTATGATACCAACCGATATGGCTTTCCAAAATTTCACCAGTTCTGGGGTCGTGAACTTGAGGTCCGTAGGCGTTTTCGATGGGTGAAGCAAAATAACGTAACACACAAAACCGAGCGTCTTCGAGGCTCATGGTGCTATCATTTTCTGGCCATTCTTTACCCATAATTGCATTTTTAAACCCCGCTTTTTCAAAGGCTACCGACCAATCATTAACCCCTTGGATAAGGTAGGGTACCCATTGTTTGGGCGTTGCAGGGTCTATATAATATACAATTGGTTTTTGAGGTTCTACCAGTTCGCCTTTTTTATATTTTTCTAAATCTTCTGGTTTAGGCTCTAAACGGTAACGGACTGCAAAAATTTCATGATCTACTTTTTGTTGTCCGTCTGTAAACACGGTATAATCATCAGCAAAATACCCTACCCTTTTATCAAAAAATCGTTTTACCATTGGTTTTTCGGGTAATAAAATTAATGATGTATTGAGTTCAAATGTGAGTACTCCAGCATTAGCGGCAGCTGGTAGAATGGGGAATCGTGGCGGTGGTGCGGCACTAAAGGGGCTTGGGGTAATAGCGGCAAATGTTTTGGTAGTTTTAATTTCGGTATTTTGAGGATAGGTATTTATGGTTTGAATAAACGACCTATCAGACAACAAGCTAGAAAGGCTGAAAATAGATTTATCGTAGCTTGACAAACTAACGGCTAAATTATCGCCTTTAAAAAAATCGGTAACATCAATAACCCAACTACTTGAATCTTTACCAACGGTTTTAATATCAAAACTGGCTATGATAGGGTCTAAATTAGAGTTTTTAACAGCTTTTGAAATAGTTTGGGTACTATCGGCATAATTAATTAAAGTGATTAGTTTTAAAAATATTTTATTAGAAGGACCGCTTGTAAATTGGAGTGTTTGTTCGTTCACCTCTTCGCCGGCGTATCGCGAAGTACCACCGGGCACTTTAATAAAACGGGTAACGGCTAAAAATTCTTTATTTAAAAGGGAATCTGGAATTTCAAAATAATATTTATCGTCAACAAAATGAACCGTAAACAAGCCTTTTTTAGTTTTAGCTTTAGCTGTAATAACTTCTTTATAAGGTTTATACGGTAGTTTGTTCGCGGCGGCTTTTAAACTATCGGCTTTTTTAGCAAGGCTTGCACTATCAATAGTGGTTGTTTTTTTTACAGTATCCTGTTTAGATTCAGAACGTTTATTTTGTGGTGATGACAACAAAAGCGTGCCTGCTAATAATAAATACGAAATCATAGTTAATAATTTTTTACAAAGATATGAAAAAAGATTTAATTACGAAATATTTTAATTTATTTTTTATTGTTTAAGGTTTTACCGAAATAATTTAATAGACAATCTGTTCATTACAAAAATTAAAATAATGAACCTTTATACAAAAAATCTTTGTAAAAAATACACCAAAGCACCAACACAATAACCAATTAAGGCTAACCAACCTAATTTTTTTAGGTACCAAAAAAAACTAATTTTTTCCATACCAGCGGCGGCAACACCAGCAGCAGATCCTATAATTAAAACACTACCACCTGTACCCGTACAATAGGCTAAAAATTCCCAAAAATAATGATCCGTGTGGTATTGATCTAAAGTAAACATGCCTTGAACAGCCGCAACTAAAGGTACATTATCAATAATAGATGATAATAGTCCTATTGAAAATACAATGATATTATCATTTTTAATATTGGTAGATAAAAAACGAGCTAAATCATTTAGTATTCCTGTAGATTCTAAGGCGGCTATACTCAATAAAATACCAAGAAAAAATAAGATACTTGGGGTATCAATTTTTTGAATAGCACTTACTACGGTTAAATTATGTTTATTGTGGCTATCTTTATTACTATGAAGTATTTCGGTAATAACCCACAAAATACCCAAGCCCATTAAAATGCCTATATAGGGTGGCAAATGTGTCATGGTTTTAAAAATAGGTACCAGAATAAAAATACCCATACCTGAAAACAATACAATTTTTTGTTGCAATTTAGTCAAAGTATCTCTATTGTGTTCATTGATAATTTCGGGGCGTTCAAATTGTCCCTTTAAATTTAAGGAAACGATTATTAAGGGGACAATCAAACACATGATACTTGGAAAAAACAATGATGTAACAATATTGGTGGCGGTTATTTGTCCATCTATCCATAACATAGTGGTTGTTATATCGCCAATGGGCGACCAGGCGCCGCCAGCATTAGCAGCGATTACAACAATGCCAGAAAAATAGAGTCTGGCTTTATCACTTTTAATAAGTTTTCGTAATAAGGTAATCATTACTATGGTTGAAGTAAGATTATCTAACAAAGACGATAGGAAGAATGTTAAAATTCCAATAATCCACAATAAAGCTGTTTTATTGGTTTGTTTGATATTGTCGGTTATGATATTAAAACCATCGTGGGCATCAATCAGTTCAACAATAGTCATGGCGGCTAATAAAAAAAATAATATGCCTGAAAGCTCACCTAAATGGGCTTCTAATTGTTCTATGACAACATGTTTATCGGGTGTAAATAAAATATAAACGATCCAACACAGCCCGCCCGTTAAAATTGCAGTTGCAGCTTTATTGATTTGCAATTTATATTCAAGGGCAATAGCAATATAACCTAAAATAAAAATCGAAACAATTAAAATATTCATGAAAGAAATTATTATTCGTTATTGAGTTCTTCTAAGCAAGAGGTATAGGCGGCTTCAAAATCTTCTTTAGTTAAATATTGCACGCGTCTGGCGTTTTCGCCTAAAAATACTACACCATCTTTGGCACGTCCTTTATAAATGGTTTGTTTTTCTAAGTTTTTATTAAAAACGCCAACCGATAAATCCACTGCGGCACGAGAGGAGGTTTGGTCTATTAAAAAACCACCTGCTGTTTCATTAAAAGCGATGTCGCATTTCATTTTAAAAACCAGATCGTAATTTTGGGCTTGATTCAAAAATTTTTTATTCACTTTATTAACGCCTACAAATTTATTAAGGCTTAATTTATATTCAAGACCTACGCCATCAGCGAACTCGATTGTATCTAATTGAAATAATTCTTTAAGCCTTTTAATGGTATTCTGGGTAATACGAGCATTAAATTGTTCAACCCGAGTGCCATTATAAAAAGTACTCATATCGGTTTGTTGGGTACCCTCAATGCTGAGCTGAACAATGAGCCCTTTTTTGAGGGTTTGGGCATTTGAAACATGCGTTACTATTGAAAATATCAGTAGAATAGAACATGTTTTAAGAAGGTTAAAATGAGTATTTTTCATAAAAAATAAATTTAGGCAAAATTACGAAATAAAATGTAATTCTAAAAAATAAATACTATGAAAGATTGATAATTCTATCTATAAATTAATAAGCTTTTCAAAAATTCACAAATTAAACGACAATATTTTTATGCATTTTTTAAAATATCATGAATTCTTGTCCACGCTTTTTTAATATTTTCAATACTATTAGCATAAGAAAATCTTACGCATTGGGCATCTCCAAAAGCTGCACCCATTACGGAACTTACGTAGGCATTATTTAAAATAAACATACTAAAATCTGCTGAATCTTTAATAGTTTCGTTGCCAATGGATTTTCCAAAATAATAGCTAATATCAGGAAATACATAAAATGCACCATCTGGTTTAGTGCAATTAAAACCGGGTATTTTTTGCATCAGTTCTAAAGTTAAGTTGCGTCTTTTTTCAAACTCTTGAGTCATATCAAACGAGCATGTCTTAGATCCTAAAAGTGCTGCAATTGCGGCTTTTTGTGCTATAGAACAGGTACCCGAGGTAAATTGCCCTTGCACTTTATCGCAGGCTTTCACAATATGTTTATCGGCTGCAATATAGCCTAAACGCCAACCCGTCATAGCATATCCTTTACTTAAACCATTAACAACAATGACTCTATCTTTTAGTGCTTCACAATGCGCAATACTAGCATGTTTGCCCACATAATTAATATATTCATAAATTTCATCTGAAATAATATAAATATCTGGATACTTTAAAAACACGTTCGCTAATTCTGCTAACTCTTGGGCACTATACACAGCCCCAGACGGGTTGCAAGGGCTCGAGAATAGAAATAATTTTGTTTTATCGGTTATTGCAGCTTCTAATTGAGCAGCATTTATCTTAAAGTTTGAATTTACAGTTGTGGGTATTTCAACTACCTTGCCTCGAGCAATTTTTACTAATTCTGAATAAGTTACCCAATATGGTGTAGGTATCAACACGTCATCGCCTTCATCAACTAACGACAATATCACATTTGCAAGACTTTGTTTAGCACCTGTTGAAACAATAATCTCTTCGGGGGTATATATTAAATTATTGTCGTTTTTCAATTTAGAACATACGGCTTCTCTTAAATCTAAAAACCCGGCGACTGGTGTATAATGGCTCCAATTGTCGTGTATTGCTTTAATTCCAGCTTCTTTAATATGTTCTGGTGTATTAAAATCGGGTTCACCTAAACTAAGGTCTATTACATCGTGTCCGGCAGCACGTAACGATCGTGCTAATTTTGCCATTTTTAAGGTTTCTGGTTCGTTAAATGTGTTCAGAAATTTTGAAAGTTTAAGCATATAAAATTGTTAATTTAAAATAAATTGTATTAGTAATTAAAGATTCATTTTTTTTGTTCAAAACTTAATAGGTTATCAAAATTTGGTTTGTACTTTTTGGGTCTGGAAAGTTCATACTGATAAATTTGTTGTCCTAATTTTTTAAAGAATGGATACCCAATTGTATTATAGTCGTAATGGCTATCGTTTAAAATACCATCTTGATTCACATATATGCAAGCACTTAATATAAATTCAACCTTATTTTTAAGGTCTATAATATAAGCGGCGTCAATTAAAAATCCATAAGCATCACCCACTTTATTAAAAATTCGTATTTCTGGATCAATCTTTCCAGTATCGGCACCCAACAACAAAAATTTGCAATAAGCTGGGTAATTATTGAGTTCGGGATAGCTTGGCAAGGTAGCGTGATTAGGATACATAGACATGTATTTTAAAATAAAAGCTCGGTCTTCTAAACTAAGATTAATTTTTTGATTTATAGGTGTTTCTTCGAAAAAAATAATGGATTTTATCAATTGATGCAGTTGTGTTAAAGGCATTTTATTTTTATTAGAAAAATCTAAAGGCTGATTTATGAGTTTACCATCGGAATTTAGGTAACCAGTGCCTATAAATTCTTGGTAGGGTTTAAAATGGGCAATGGACTGTGCCTCGGGTTGAGAATGGATTTTATTGCCGGTTAAAGGTGCATAAAAGTTTATTTCATTTTGCCATTGATTTTGAATAGGTGTGCGGCTTACTTCAAGGCGGTGTCGAATTGCTACATCATGAAATCCTTTGCTTTCTAAACAAGATTGGAGTTGCTTTTGCCCTACAAATTCGTATAATCTATTATAAGATTCGTTACTACTTACAAGCAAAATTTCTTTAATATATTGGGCGATTGATGGGTAGCCATTTTGACTATTGGGGCTATTATAGGTAGCTGGAATATTAGCCTGAGTACTTTTTTCGGTAATTAAAATGGATTCTTTGGATAGTTCTTTAATATTTAATGAATTAATTTTCTGTAAAGCACATAAGGCGGTTGGTAATTTTACAGTGCTTGCGGGATAAAAATATTGATTGGTATCGCCCCAATAATACGTAGTAAAATTAGGTTTATTTTTATCATTTCTATCTATTTGAGTATAAATAATTTGTAAATAATAGTGTTGGCTACTATCTGCAATATTTTTAAATGGCTGTGGAAAATTTTCTATAATATTGTTTAAGACATTTTTTGTTTGGCTAAATAATACCATAGTAGGATATAAAAGCAAAAAAAGTGCTATAATTACAAATCTAAAAAAAAAATGTTTTGAATTATAAAACAAATCTAAAAAAATTTATTTTAGAGATTCTAATTTTTTTTCTAGTTGTTCTGATTTTGATGCCAATTGTTCTATGATAGAATTGTCAACCAAAATTCGTCCACAGTTTTCACAAATAATAATTTTTTTGTGCATACGAATTTCGCTTTGTCTTTGAGCTGGGACGGCATTAAAACAACCGGCGCAAGCGTCTCTTTCAATTTTAACAACGGCTAAGCCATTATTAAAATTTTTTCTAATTCGATCGCTGCTTAATAACAATGTATTTTCTATTTGAGAACGGGCTTGATCTAAATAAGATTTTAATTCACTTTCTTGTTTGGAGGTTTTGTCGATGGTTTCGTTCAGTTTTTCTTTTTTAATCTTTAGAATTGCATTTAATTCTGATACTTTCTTTTTAGTAAGGTCGAGTTGTTGAATATCTTCGCCTAAGTCTTGATTGGCATCTCTTATATTTTTTTCAAATAATTTAATATCAAGATTTTGGACTTCGATTTCTTTATTAATAGCTTCAAATTCACGATTATTTTTTACATTATCGCTTTGCTTTTCGTATTTTGCAATTAAATTTTTGGAATTTTTAATAGCTTCAAGTTTTTCGTTAATATAATCATTAATGCCATTTATTTCCTCTTCTGTTTTAATTATTCTATTATTCAAACCTGTAATTTCGTCTTCAAGTTCTTGAACTTCCTTGGGCAATTCACCACGGAGAATGTGAATTTTGTCAATTTTACTGTTAACATGTTGAAGCCAAGTTAAGGCTACTAATTTTTCTTCAATTGAGAAATTTTTATTGTTTTGCATAACTAAGAGATATAATTTTTAATATAATAATTCACTGGATTAGTATTTTTTATCATTTTTATATTTGCAAAGATAGGAATTTTTTTTTGAAAAAAATCAAATAATAAATTAATTGTATATTTTTCACTTTCAAAATGTCCAATATCTATTATGCCAAAATTGGGCGTCGATTTAAAATAATCGCTATGTTTAAATTCAGAGCTGATAAAAACATGGGCGTTTTGTTGTTGGGCAACTGGAATTAAAAAGCTACCGGCACCGCCGCAAATAGCAATTTTATGAATTATCTGTTGTGGCAGGGCACTGTATTTAAAAATATTACTTTCCATTGAGGTTGCTAAAAAATCTAAAAATTGAGGGGCGTCTAAAGGATTAGGTAAGTATCCAACAATGCCGGCTCCAATGTTTTCTGGATTTAAAAATTCATGATGATGTGGTTTGGGCGATAATATTTTACGATTGATTAATTGTAATCTATCGGCAAAATACGCATTGACACCATGAATTACATTATCTAAATTGGTATGCATAGCGATAATATTTAAATCGTTTTTTATGGCTAATCTTACCATGTTTTCTTCGTGGTTAATGTTACAAAGTTTTGCTAAAGGTTTAAATATGATAGGATGGTGGCTAATTATAACATTCGAGTGAGACTCAAGGGCTTCTTGTATAACAAATTCAGTAACATCTAAACAAATGATAATCCCTTTACATTCGTCTTGAACTTGACCTACTATAAGTCCTGTATTATCGTAAGGTTCACTTAGTAGAAATGGTGCAAACCCATTTAAATGCTCAATAATATCTTTTACTAACAATTTATTCATGTCATAAAATTTAATAAATTGTTGCCTCTAAATAGCTTAAAATAAATTAGTATTTGCAGGATTTTAGTTAATGGATTTTTAAAGATGCATAAAAAAGTACCTATAATTTTAATTAAGCCCATTTTTCCTCTCTTTTAAAAATTACATTTGGTAAATGAATGACATAAAATAAAGGGAATAAAAAATCTTGTAAGAAAAGTAATAACCATAAGTCTTTTTCAGCTAATTTATTAAGGGCTTTATATTGTATAAAAAATCGAATAATAAAAAATCCTCCATAAATACTTGCTAAAAATATCCAATTTTCTTTATATAAAATCATGGCGACAATAAAACATGGTAATATCAAACAGAGCGTAACATTATAAAAAGCCAATAGAAATTTATGATGAAACTTATAAAATTTAGCGGTTGTAAAATGTCGCTTTTTCTGACGGTACCACGCTTTAAATGTTTGTTTAGGTTCCGTATAAGTAAAAGAATCTTGATGAATACAGATTGTCGTGTTATTTGCTGTAGCCACTTTATTTATAAAAAGGTCGTCATCACCGCTTAAAACGTGATTTATAGATGCAAATCCCTTAGATTCTAAGAACATTTTTTTTTGGTAGGCTAAATTGCGCCCAACGCCCATATATGGCATGCCGGCTAAGGCATACGAAAGATATTGCAAAGCTGTATGAAAGGTTTCGAAACGAATAAATTTATTTAAGATACCTGGTTTTTTAAAATAGGGGCTGTAACCTAAAACAATATCGCATCCATAATAAAATTTTCTTTGAAAACAATTAAGCCATTGTTCGGTGGCTGGCAAACAATCTGCATCTGTTAATAATAAATAATCGTATTTGGCTGAACGAATACCAATACTTAAAGGATATTTTTTGCCTGGGATTAATTTTCCTTCTTGCGACAATTTAATTATATTTAAATTAGCATGTTTTAGTCTAAATTCTTCAAGAATGTATTGGGTATCATCAACTGAATTGTCGTTAACAACGATTACTTCGTAAGGAATTTTGCTTTCTTGAATTAAAGCCATGGGTAAATATTGCGACAAATTTTTGACCTCATCTTTTGCGCAAATTATAATTGAGATGTTTTGAAGTTGCAGTTCGCTTTCGGCATCAGCCTCAAAGTAAAAAGCTAATCTTATAAAGAAATATAAATTATAAAACAATTGCACTAAAACTAATCCTATAAAAATTATGACAAACGGGTCATATTTTATATTATTTAAAAAATCTAACATAGTGCAAAAATAATAAAAATATCTTAGAAATTTGTAGTATTTTTGTGTTTTATGAAAAAAAATTTTTTTAAGCTCACATTTCAGGATAAAAACACGGCAGCAAGGGCTGGTGTTTTAGAAACGCCTCACGGCACAATAGAAACCCCCATTTTTATGCCAGTTGGAACTGCTGGTTCGGTTAAATCGCTCAGTCAGCAACATTTGTACGAACAAGTGCATGCTCAAATTATTCTTGGGAATACCTATCATTTGTATTTACGACCTCAAACTAAGGTTCTTGAAGCCTGTGGTGGTCTTCATAAATTTATGGGTTGGGATCGTCCTATTTTAACAGATAGTGGAGGATTTCAAATATTTTCTCTCAAAGAAACACGTAAAATATCGCAAAAAGGTGTTCAATTTAAGTCGATAATAGATGGCAGTTCGCATTTTTTTAGCCCAGAGTCTGTTATGGAAACCCAATATAAAATTGGAGCGGATATTATTATGGCTTTTGATGAATGTTTGGCTTTACCAGCTACCGAAAAAGAGGTTTTAAAAAGTATGGAACTCACTCATGAATGGTATCAACGTTGCGCCCAGTATGTTCACAATACCCCACCCTTATATCAGTACCCACAAACATTATTTCCAATAATTCAGGGCGGTGTGTATGAAACTTTACGAAAGGCATCTTGTGATTTTTTAAGTTCTCAAGCCGAAGTAGGTATTGCCATTGGGGGTTTAAGTGTGGGCGAACCTATAGAACAAATGTATGCCACTACTGCGTTTTGTTGTCAACATATACCTCCTCAAAAAGCCCGCTATTTGATGGGTGTAGGCATGCCCGCCAACATTTTGGAATGTATTAGTTTAGGCATTGATATGTTTGATTGTGTTATCCCTACAAGAAACGGTAGAAATGGTATGTTATTTACAACTCAAGGCATTATTAATATCAAAAATCAAAAATGGGCAACAGATTTTAGTGTCCTAGACGAAACGATTGAAAATAACTATAGTAATTATTATTCAAAAGCATATTTGAGACATTTGTTTATATCGGGTGAATTATTAGCGTATCAAATTGCCAGTATTCATAATTTAAGTTTTTATTTATGGTTAGTAAAAACGGCTCGTATCAAAATTATATCAGGCGAGTTTCAAAGATGGAAAAACCAGATTCTTCCAATTATAAACCAAAGATTATCATAATGTTAAAAAAAATAGATATCTATATTATCAAAAAGTTCATGTCAACTTTTGTAGTATCATTATTATTATTTACTTTAATTTCGGTTGTAATAGATATTAGTGAAAAAATGGATGATTTTGTAAAGTCAAATTTATCTGTTTATAAAATAATAACATTATATTATATTGGGTTTGTGCCGCATATTGTTACTTTATTGATGCCCATTTTTATTTTTATATCGGTCATTTTTTTTACATCTAAAATGGCAGCCAATACAGAAATTGTGGCTATTTATGCGTCTGGTGTGTCATTTAATAGATGGTTAAGACCTTATTTTATTTGCGGTGTTTTTTTAGCTATAATATTATGGTTAAATATTAATTACCTTGTTCCCAAAGCCAACATTATTAAAAATAATTTTGAAGCGCAATATATAGATGCCAATTCTAGTTATAATGCTTTAACCCGAGGTTCGGATAATATTTATTTAAAATTAGACTCTAATACCTATTGTGGCATTCATAATTTTGTAGAACGAAGTTATTTTTCTAGTTATTTTTTTATTTATAAATTTAAAAACGGGAAATTATTTTATAATTTACGGTCTTCAGGATTTCAATATGATACAGCAACAAAAGATTGGATTTTAAATAATGTTTATGAGCGCTGGTTAAGTGATGATCAGGGCGAAATTGTAAAGCAGACCGATGTTTTAAGAAGACGCTATATTTTTACACCACAAGATTTATCGCGAGATAAATATACCAAAGATAAACTGAATACCGCTGAATTAAAACATTTAATGGTTTTAGAAGAATTAAGAGGCGCAGAACGGGTAAAAGATTTAAAAATGGAATATTATAGGCGTCAAGTTACCCCTTTTATAGCACTTTTATTAGTTTTTATTGGGGCAATTATTGCAGGCAAAAAAGTACGAGGTGGACGAGGTGTTCATTTGGCATTGGGTATTGGGATATCGGCAAGTTTTGTTTTATTAGAGCGGTTTTCAACAATTTTTGCTACGAAAGGTAATTTTCCACCCTTGTTAGCTGCCACTACCCCATTAATTTTATTTATCATTGTAATTATTATTTTTTATAAAAACGCCCAAAAATAAACTGGTATTTTTAAATATTTAAACAAATAAGCAACTATTTAAATCGATAATAACAATTTTGTAAATTACCATAAAAAATGTTAAAGTGGATTTTTTTGAACTTTTACAAAAAAATAGTTAAGCCAAAATATCTTTGAATAATTCGTAGTTTTCGTGGTTAAAAAAATGTGTCAATAATTTTATTTTAAAATTATTGCATGTTTCATAAGGAACAGAACGAAATGCACTAAATTTTTAAAATAAGTTAGTCAAAGGCTTTAAAGTTGTACATAATTTGTTATAACACTCTATTTTACGTATCTATTGACCATTTTATATGTATTTTTACGTAGCCTTTTTGCGTACTTTTACTAAGTATAAATACGCAATTTTTGTATTTAAAAATAGGTTAGTTTTGCAAAAAAAAACAAAAAAAAAATTATGAAATCAAAAAAAAATATTAACTTTGCTCAAAAATATACCATGAGCCCTTTTATAAGCCCATTTACCGATTTTGGCTTTAAAAAATTATTTGGTGAAGATGCCAGCAAGCCCATGCTGATCAGTTTTTTAAATAGTATTTTACCCCAAGAACATCAAATAAAAAGCTTAGAATTTAAAAATGTAGAACAACCTGGCGATGTTAAATATGAACGTAAAGCCATTTTTGATATATTTTGCGTTGGTGCTGATAACGAACGATTTATTATAGAATTGCAAAAGGCACCACAAAATAATTATATAGATAGAACTCTTTTTTATTCGGCATTAGCCATAAAAAATCAAGGTAAGGTAGGCGACTGGGATTTTAAATTAGACCCCGTATATTGCATTGCGATACTCAATTTTAATTTTAAAGACAACGAAGCTTCGCAAGCCAAGCATGAGGTAAAACATTCTATTTGTTTAAAAAATCAGTTTAATGAAAAATTTTATGAAAAATATTTTTTAATTTATTTAGAGATGCCTAATTTTAAACTCAATTTAGATGAATTAAAAACAACCGCAGATAAATGGTTGTATTTTATTAAAAATTTAGAAACATTAGAAGATATTCCAAGTATTTTTAAGGATGATGACTTGTTTACGAAGGCATTTAACAAGGCTAAATACGCCAATTTAACCCCTAAAGAGCGGGATGCTTATGATGAAAGTGAAAAAACATCAAGAGATTTAAAAAACGTTATAGATTATTCTTTTAAAGATGGCAAAAAAAAAGGCGAACAAATTGGCATACAAAAAGGCATACAAAAAGGTAAACTTGAAACTCAAACTGAAGGCATCCTTAAAGCCTTAAAAATGAACCTGCTTACAATTGAGCAAATTTCACAACTATTTGAAGTCTCTACCGATGTTGTTCAAAACATAAAAAACACCCATACATTATAAAACATAAAAACATCTATCCTAAAATAGTTTCTGACATTATATTTTGATTTATAAAAATTATCTCTTATAACCTGAATAGTATTCTGGGCGGTATTTTTACTATTACCTAATTATCGTATCCGCAGTCTGATAATCTATCTCAGAAAAAATGTATAGATAACGAATCACTGAACTTCTTACATTATTTGCAATTGTATCTATAAAATAATCATTTACGCACCTTAATCTATCCCCTTTTAAGCAATCTAATTCATAAAAATAATTATTATTTATATTATTGGGGTTATGAAAATATTTTTTTATTTTTGTGGAATCAAAATATATAATTGTACTATCATAATAATTTGAAAAATAACCAGCCGAAAAAATATAATATCCACTTACAAAATTATTTAATATTGTATTATATTTATTTTGTATTGCAGTATCTGAAGAGAAAAAATGATAAGAGTTCTTAAATTGATTTCCACTACCTATATTATTCAAATTAAATGAATTAAAACTATCCAATACCTTACCTTTTTTAAAAGACATAATTCTAATTGGCAAGTTACTTGGAACAACATAAGATATTC
>JASGCT010000057.1 GCA_030053915.1 Alphaproteobacteria bacterium | reverse complement strand
AAAGTGAAAATGATTTAGGCAAGAAATTATCAAATTTAAATGTAAATATATATTAGACTTTATATAATTTAATGGATAAAAAATATTATAGGAATTATTACCAAAGAGACTGTTGCAAAAAGAGATATTGAGGTGTTTTGTTATACTAAAGTGGGAAATAAGAAGGTATTTCTTAGAATTGAATATAATAAATAATTCAATTTGTTTTAATATTTAATTTTTTAATGTACCTTTGTGAAATTTTTTTATATAAGTAAATTAAAAATTATGGCAAAATTAAATTTCGGAGGGACTATTGAAAATGTAGTAACTCGTGATGAATTTCCGCTTTCAAAAGCCCAAGAGGTTTTAAAAAATGAAGTGGTAGCAGTAATAGGTTATGGGGTTCAAGGACCAGGACAATCTTTAAATCAAAAAGATAATGGTATAAACGTAATTGTTGGACAACGCAAACCATCAAAAAGTTGGGATAAAGCCGTTAGCGATGGTTTTGTGCCTGGTAAAAACTTGTTTGAAATAGAAGAAGCCCTCGAACGCGCTACAATCATTTGCTTTTTATTGTCTGATGCCGCACAAATAGCCCTTTGGCCAACTGTTAAAAAACATCTTACACCCGGCAAAGCCCTATATTTTTCGCATGGTTTTGGGATTACTTATAACCACCAAACAGGTATCATACCACCACCCGATGTCGATGTAATTTTAGTAGCGCCTAAAGGTTCTGGAACGTCTTTAAGACGCATGTTTTTACAAGGACGTGGCTTAAATAGTAGTTACGCAATTTATCAAGACGCAACAGGCAAGGCTTTTAATAGAGTGATAGCAATGGGCATAGCCGTAGGTAGTGGCTACTTATTTGAAACAACATTTAAAAAAGAAGTGTATAGCGATTTAACAGGCGAACGTGGTACTTTAATGGGTGCTATACAAGGCATTTTTGCCGCTCAATATGAAGTTCTTAGAGAAAATGGACATAGCCCCTCCGAAGCATTTAACGAAACCGTTGAAGAGTTAACCCAATCTTTAATGCCATTGGTTGCCGAAAATGGCATGGATTGGATGTACGCGAATTGTTCTACAACAGCACAACGCGGCGCATTAGATTGGTATGGTAAATTTAAAGCAGCCACACTCCCTGTGTTTAAAGAGTTATATGCCAGTGTTACCACAGGCGTTGAATCTCAAAAATCCATTGATAGTAATAGCCAGCCAGATTACCGGATCAAATTAGAAGAAGAACTAAAAGTATTACGAGAAAGCGAAATGTGGCAAGCAGGAAAAACCGTGCGTAGTCTTCGACCCGAAAATCAAGCGTAGTTTTAAAAAATTATGAGTTATTTTTACGATATTGATATCGCGTCTGCTTATAAAAGATTGGCTGGTGTTGTCCAAAAAACACCGTTAGTTTACAACAAAAATCTGTCACTTAAATATCAATGCGACGTGTTTTTTAAACGCGAAGATTTGCAAATAGTTCGTTCTTATAAACTTCGTGGCGCTTATAATATGATTCGTTCTTTTAATGACGACGACCTAAAACGAGGTATCGTATGTGCCTCAGCTGGCAACCACTCGCAAGGAGTTGCTTATAGCTGTAATTTACTTAAAACCCACGGCGTCATTTTTATGCCGGCTATTGCCCAAAAACAAAAAGTTAACCAAACAAAACAATTTGGTGGAGATTATGTAGATGTTAAACTTATTGGCGATAATTTTGACGAATGTTATGCTGAAGCAAAACGTTATTGCGAACAAAATAATAAAATTTTTATACCCCCTTTCGACGATGAACTTATCATTGCCGGTCAAGCCACAGTTGCCGTTGAAATTATTGAAGAACTTAACAATCCAGACTATATTTTTGTGCCAATAGGCGGCGGAGGACTTTGTGCCGGTGTATCGCATTATATTAAAAACCATAGTCCTAAAACGATTGTTGTGGGGGTAGAACCACAAGGCGCGCCATCTTTAAAAGAGGCGCTAGCTGTAGGACATCCAATTACCCTCTCTAAAATTGATAACTTCGCCGATGGCGCCGCCGTGAAACGTACCGGAAACATTACATTTGATATTCTAAAAGAAAATTTAGGCGAACACCTTGTTTTAATTCCCGAAGGAAAATTGTGTACCATTATTTTACAACTTTATACCCAAGAAGCCATGGTTGTTGAACCCGCCGGAAGCTTATCTGTTGCTGCATTAGACTTTTATGCAGATCGCATAAAAAACAAAAAAGTAGTCTGTATTATTAGCGGTAGTAATAATAATATTGATAGACTTCAAGAAATTAAAGAACGGGCTTTAGTTTTTGAAGGATTAAAACATTATTTTTTAATAAATTTTGCTCAAAGACCGGGCTCTTTAAAAGAATTTGTTAATAAAGTTTTAGGACCCCAAGACGACATTACTCGTTTTGAATACCTCCAAAAAAACTTTAGAGAAACAGCGCCAGCTTTTATTGGTATCGAAGTTAAATCTAAAGAAGATTATGAACAACTTATTGTTAATATGAACAAATATAAAATAATTTATAAACAAGTTGAACAAGACGATTTATTAATGGGCTATTTAGTATAATTCTCATTGTTTTTTAAGTACAGAATTTACATATTTCAAAACAATTTACAAAATCGCTTGATGATTCAAGTGTTAACCATGGTATTAATATTTTGGACTTATGGTTACTCGCTTTCATTTTTGAAAATCATTTTAAAACAACCCAATTAAAGATATTGGTGGTATGGCAAAAAAGTACCCTGTTTTAAGTATCTTTATATTTATAACCTTATTAGCTAATTTAACGTTACCGTTAACCAATGCTTTTAATGCTTATTGGTATTTTTAGAAACGCATTTTGGATGGGTGTCTTCGGTGTTTTATCGGTGATCAGAACCGCCGTTTATACTTTAACCTTTGGCTCAAAAATAATTTTTGGCGAAGCTACCGAAAAGGTGAACCACCCAGGCTGAAAAAACATCTTGTAGCTATATCTGGGGCTATATTTTTATAGCCATTGTCATTTTCATGGCAGGAATTTATCCTGTTTATACTAAATGGAATATGTTTTAGATAACCTGCAGGGTTAAAAGTAAGACACATATTTTATAGGATGATTTTAAAATGAATCATCTCTTAAAATCAATTGGTAGATTGTGCCAAGCGAAAGCCAATGATACTAAAAAAATTGTTATAAGAATAGCGATATGAAATTCGACAATCTTTATTAGTGCTTAACCAACTCCCACCCCGTATAATATAATCAGTGCCTGTAACAGGTCCTGTTGGGTTTGTAATAAGACTTGTACTATAATCACCGTACCAATCAGAACACCATTCCCATACATTGCCACTCATATCATAAAAACCTAAAGCATTTGGCAGTTTTAACCCAACCACCTGGGCTCGATTCCCAAAAATTGTAGGACCACTATTATTACGATTCCAACCAACAGCCTTAAACGAATCACTCCCACTATAAATATAGGTATAAGTTGTTTTAACACCACCTCTTGCTGCATATTCCCATTCGGCTTCAGTGGGCAATCGATACGTTTTTCCAGTTAGTTGGTTCAACTTTTTAATAAATAATTGTACTGTATCCCAGGTAACTTGTTCAACAGGCCTTTGTAAATTATCATTAAAAGCACTTGGATTTGTTCCCATAACGTCAAGCCACAATTGTTGCGTAACCTCAAATCTACAAATTTTAAAATTGCTTAATGTAACTTGTTGGGTACTGGGTTCCCAATATGCGCTAAACCCATCCCCATTATTAGTGAGTTGTTCAGATGTTGCGCCCATTAAAAAGCGTCCACCTTGAACCAATATCATATTCGAGTCTAAATTTTGAATTGACAGTGATGAAGGATAGGTTGTGAAATTTTGAATTGGATTACTATATACTATAATGCCATTATAACTCAAAAACGCCCTAAGATTATAAAAAGTACTGGGCATTAAGTTCGTAATTTGAATTGAATAATTTCCATTGAGTGAACCCGAGTTTTTAAGAATTCTAAAGCTATCTAATTTTGTTGGTAATAAATTGGAACTACTATAACAAACGCCAACTTCTAAAACTTGTATCGAATCTGAATTATTAATTTTTAGATTTACTAAAACACTTTTGCTTAATATGTTTTCAATAGACGAAATATCTATAATATTTTCAGTGGTTATCGACTCGTCTTTTTTGCATTTATAATTTAAACAAACCAGAATAAAAAGGATTATTTTAAAATTTAATTTATTAAGAAGGCTCATACGAAAAATTTATTTTATTTAATATCATAAAATGATTTTTTATGATAATAACGTAGTAAAAACTGATTTTAGTTAAAAATAAAAAAAATCATGCGTTTGACCTGTTTCAGGTATGAACAAATTATAAGATTAAAAATTTTATAGAAAATTATGTAAAAATGATATAAAACACGAAAATTCAAAAAAAAATGAAAAATATTTGGGAAATTAAAAAAAAATAATATCTTTGCAATGAAATTTTGAAATTATTTAAAGGGTTCAGGTAGTTTTTGAATTTCAAAAATAACAAAAATCAATTTTTAGAACCCACCTTTATTTTAAATAAAGCATTAAATTCTTATTTTTTTTAATCGCAAAGATATAAATATTTTTTTTGTTTTTTTAATAAAAATTATAAATTCCCCAAAAGTTAAATTTAAACATTTTACAGTTATTAGGAGGAAACTTTATTTGTTAAATTGTATATAAAAATATGTTAAACTTTTGTTAATTTATTTTATATTGGTGTTTTTGTCTGCTATAATTGTTTTATGTTTGTAAATAAAAATTTTTAAAACAAAAATCAAATTTATGAAAAAGATTAAAGTAATGATAGCAGGATGTTTTGCCTTGCTATTTTTAAGCTCAAGCGTTTATGCACAAAGCAACAAGATTGAAATTCCTAAAGGAACTAAAGTAACTAGAATTGATAAAACGAAGGTTAAAATTAAATTACCGAAAGGATACTATTATTCTGCGGACAATGGAGAAAAACTTTACAAAACAAATTATGATTATTGGTTGTGGATGTACCGGTTTTCCTAATCCAGGAACTTGTAATTTACAGTCAGTAGGTCAGTATTATACGTGTGTACCAAGCACCTGCACAGGCAATTGTTATTCTTACGGATTAAATGAAAATCAAAAAGAAATTGCTCTAAATGGATCATTCAAACGCATGACAAATCAAGATGAAATTTTAGTTGACAATGAAATTTTAAATTACAAAGATCCTAAAGAGAATAAGAGGAAGAGGAAATAATTTTGCTATCTTCTATAATAAAATGTCCTTTCTAATTTATAATTGCAATTCTTGGGGTAGTATGGTTTTCAGGGCAATTCATTTATAGTTATTTAGATTTTAATTATTTTTCATTTTTACATTTTCGTGCACATTCAACTTTAAAACAAGTAATATTGGCTAAGATTTCAGGCATTCAGTTCGTGGATTCTAAAGATGGTGGCTTTTTATGGGGATGACAAAATTATAAAAATTCAGTTAATTTTGAGCTAAAACAGTATTATTAAAATTCTAATGAAGTCGATTAAGTGCTTTGGCTAATTTGGCAATTTCTTTGACGAAAGGTTTGCGTTGTGGGTTAATTACTAATAACTTTTCATTAATAGGTTCTAAATTAACAGCAGCTTTACTACTAATCATTTTGGAACACGCCGGAAACATAAGTAAAACTTAATAAATGCTTTTAACTTTAAATACAAATATAAGAAAAAATTAATTACTAAACCCAAAAATATTTTTAATAAAATAAGCCAATTTAAGAACCTTTAGCTAAAATTACTTCAAATTTCATAGTTTTATTGCTTGAGGGCAAGGAGTTCTGAATTTTAGAACAAAGAATAAACTGCGATATACATCAATATGGTATTAACCAAGTAAAATGAGACTGCATTCTTAAAAAAGGCTTGGTTATAGCCTTAATTTAATAAAAAATTAAATATTTTTAGATTATTTCAAAAATAATTACTAACTTTACAATTTAAAAGTTTAATATGAAAAAAATATTAATGTGGGTTTTGATTTGGTGTCATTTAGCAACCCAGGCTCAGCAAACAGCACCTCTTAACGGAGTAAAAGACGAACGCAGTAAAATCTACGCTTTTATTAATGCTACAATAGTTGTTACACCAACGCAAACAATTAATAAAGGAATTTTGTTAATTTCAAAAGGCAAAATTGTTGATGTGGGAACACAAGTAACCATTCCTAATGACGCCATCGTAGTGGATTGTAGCAACAAATTTATCTACCCTTCTTTTATCGACCCATATACCGATTTCGGTCAAGCGGAAATTGTGAAAAACCAAGGTGGCGGATTCAGCTTTTTTAGACAACAATTTACCTCAACTAAAAAAGGTGCCTTTTATTGGAATCAAGCCATTCACCCCGAAGTTAACGGTATTCAATTATTAAAAAACGACCCAAAACAAGCCGAAATGTATCGTAAATTTGGTATCGGTACGGTTATTTCACATGTTAAAGACGGCTTAGCAAGAGGTACTGGTGTTGCCGCCTGTGTTAGTAACGAAACTGAAAATGACATCGTTCTAAAAGAATCAGCCAGCCAATTCTTTTCGTTTTCTAAAGGGAGTTCACCCCAAACCTACCCAACGAGCATGATGGGATCGGTTGCTTTATTAAGACAAGCTTTTTATGATGCCAATTGGTATCAAAAATTAACGACCCCCGATGAATTCAACCTCTCATTAGCAGCACTTATTTACAATAAGAACTTACCCGCCGTATTTGAAGCTAATGATAAATGGTCTGCACTAAGAGCCGACAGAATTGGCGACGAATTTAACCAACAATTCATTATTAAAACCAGCCAAGATGGTTATCAAAGAATCAACGAAATCGCACAAACTAAAGCCAATTTTATTTTAGACTTGAACTTCCCTAAGACTTACGACATCGAGAACCCAATTGATGCGCATTATGTATCATTGAACGACCTTATCGATTGGGAATTAGCACCTACGAACCCCGCTGCCTTCGAAAAGAAAAATATACGTTTTTGTTTTACAACAGATGGCTTGAAAGACCCCACAGATTTCTTTAAAAATTTACGGCTTGCTATTAAAAACGGACTCAGTGAAACCAAAGCACTCCAAGCCCTTACCACCGAACCCGCTTCTTTCTTTCAACTTAATAATGACATTGGCACCCTCGAAAAAGGAAAATTGGCAAATTTCTTAATCACAACCCATAACATTTTCGATGAAAACAACAAAATAATCGAAAATTGGGTTCAGGGTAATAAATACAGTATCAACCCCCAAGTATGGCAAACAATCGAAGGTATTTACGCCGCAACGATAAAAATACCAAAAACAAACTCAAATTTATGGTCAAATATTCAATTTAAATCTGATAATACTATCCAAATATTTGTTGACCAAGATACGTTTAAAGGCAAATATCAAACTAAGGAACAAGAAATTACTTTTAATATTAATAATAGTAAAGATAAAACACTCTATAAAATAACCGCCGTTTTAACAAATAACAACTTGCGTGGTTTTGGAACAGACTACGATGGTAACGACCTCGTGTTTACCGCCAAATGGATTGGCAAAATTGAAAAAAATGATTCTTCAAAAAAGAAAACCATTGTTGCCCCAACTTATCTTAGTAAAGTACTTTTTCCGTTTAGCGCTTACGGCAACGATAGCCTACCAATTTCAAAAACAACCTTATTTAAAAACGCCACTGTTTGGACAAACGAAGCAGAGGGTATTTTAAAAGAAACGGATGTACTCGTTGAAAATGGCAAAATTAAAAGTATTGGTAAAAACATAGCCGCACCTGCTCAAACTCTTGTTATCGATGCAACAGGGAAACACCTCACGGCAGGCATTATCGACGAACATTCGCATATAGCCGCATTCTCTATTAACGAAGGTGCTCAATCTGTAACTTCTGAAGTAAGAATCAAAGATAATCTAAATCCAGATGATATTAATATTTACCGTCAATTAAGCGGTGGTGTAACCTCATCGCATATTTTACACGGATCAGCAAATACCATTGGTGGACAAACACAACTTATTAAACTAAGATGGGGTGCAAACGACCAAGACCTGATGTTTGCTAATTGGGACCCTTTTATTAAATTCGCTCTTGGCGAAAATGTAAAACGCACCAGTCTTACAACTGGAAACCTTCGCTACCCCGATACCAGAATGGGTGTAGAACAAGTTTTAGACGATGCCTTTTCCAGAGCTAAAGATTATCAAAACGACCAAAAAACAAACCCTAACACAACCAGACGCGATTTAGAATTAGACGCCTTAGTAGAAATTATGGATAAAAAACGCTTTATCACCTGCCACTCGTACATCGCCAGCGAAATTATAGCCATGATGCGCATCGCCGAAAAATTTGGATTTAAAGTAAATACGTTCACACATATTTTAGAAGGCTATAAAGTTGCCAGTGAAATGAAAAAACACGGCGCTAACGTCTCGACTTTTTCGGATTGGTGGGCATATAAATATGAAGTAAAAGATGCCATTGCCTATAACGCCTCTATCATGCATAAAATCGGATTAAATGTTTGTATTAACTCCGATGATGCCGAAATGGCCAGACGCTTAAACCAAGAAGCCGCAAAAGTTATTAAATATGGCGGATGCACCGAAGAAGAAGCCTTAAAAATGGTTACCTTAAACCCCGCCAAAGCCCTACACGTAGAAGAATCTGTAGGAAGTATAAAAATAGGGAAAGATGCCGATCTTGTAATTTGGTCGCATAACCCACTTAGTATTTATAGTAAAGCCGATATAACAATGGTTGAAGGCGTTATTTATTTTGATAGACAAAAAGATGCTCTCAAACGCACGCAAATTAACTCTTTAAAACAAGCCCTTGTTAATAAATCTATCCAAGACAAAAAGAATGGCGCAAAAGTAAAACCCGCTACGCCATCGTACCAAGTTATTCATACCTGCGATGATAACGAGGTTAAAGAAAAAGGTACTTATATTTACGTTAATGATTTAAATAAACAATAAAAAAAATTTATGAAAAACATATTATTAAGCTGTGTAAGTTTATGTATAACAATACTTGCTATAGGGCAAGCCAATATTTACCCACAAACCAAAACCGAAAAACTACTTATTAAAAACATTACCATTCATCAGGGTAATGGCAAGGTGCTGGAAAAAACCGATATATTTTGCGAAGGTGGCAAGATTGTTAAAATTGGTGCAAACCTTAGCTACCCAGACGTTCAAAATATAGATGGCGAACACCAACATTTATACCCCGGATTTATTTTACCTGCCTCCGATGTTGGTTTAAAAGAAATCGGTAGTGGCGTACGAGGTAGTAACGACTTCTTTGAAATTGGAGAAAACAATGCCGACATCAAATCGATCGTAGCTTATAATGCCGAGTCGGCAATTATTAATGTACTCCGTTCTAATGGGATCTTGTTTTCACATATCGTTCCCGAAGGTAACCTCATAGGAGGATTGTCATCAGCGGTTCAATTTGACGCTTGGAATTACGAAGATGCTGTTATTAAAAAAGATCTTGGCTTAAATATTTATTTACCGTCTTATGTAAGTAGTGCAGGCAGACGCGGTGGTTTTGCGCCAACATCAAACAACCAAAACGATATCGTTAAAAAAAACCAAGAAGATTTAGAAACAATCCGTAGCTTTTTTCAAGCCGCTAAATCGTATCATGAACAAAAAACCAAGCCGATAACTAATTTAAAATTAGAAGCAGTGAAAGGTTTATTTAACCAATCGCTCACCGTGTTTTTTTATGCAGATGAACTTCGTCAGATTTTATATGCGATAGACCTTGTTAAAGATTTTGGAATAAAAGGGGTTATTGTAGGCGGCGCGGAATCGTATTTAGTAGCTCCAATTTTGGCAGCAGAAGGGATAGCAGTTATTTATAACAATCCCCATGCACTGCCTGCCACCGAAGACGGCGATGTGGATTTAGCTTATAAAACACCCGCTCTTTTAAAAAATGCAGGCGTATTGGTAGCCCTTAACGACAATAATGAAACAACGCGCTACTTAAATCTATCCTTTTTAGCCGGTACTGCCGCCGCTTATGGACTTACAAAAGAAGAGGCTTTATCTACTATCAGCCTTAACCCTGCTAAAATTTTAGGCTTAGACAAAGAACTTGGAAGCATTGAAGAAGGCAAATCAGCCAGCTTTATTGTTGCAAACGGAGACGTTTTAGACATGAAATCGGCTCAAATAATACATGCTTTTATTGATGGACGTAAAATAAACCTAAATAATGTACAAAAAGAACTTAACGAGAAATATAAACATCGCTATGGGTTTTAATAAAATTATATTAACATTTATCTTAAAACTTATTTTTTTGTGATTTTATTAACATTTAAAAGTATTTTTAACTTTTTTTTGCAAATTAAACAATATATTTTTAACTTTGCGTTTGTTTATTAATAAACTTTGTATTATGAAATTTAAATTTATGGATATTTTGAAAAAACTTAACATGTTTAATATGCGATTGATCTATTTTAATAATAATTTAATAACTATAAATATATGTGGAAAAATTTAGATAAGGCGAATATGTTTTACAGCTTAGGGGCTGTATTTATTTTATTAGGAATTATTGCAAAGTTCTTGGAGTGGGAAGCTCAGGATACCTTATTGTTTTTAGGACTATCTGTAGAAGTTTTGGTATTTTCGTTTTCATCGGTTCAATTTAAAACCACAGAAAAAGTGTATTATTGGGAAAAACTATTCCCAGAAATTGCTACGCCAGGACGTACGGGCCAGTCTTCTTTGTTCTTAAACCCATCTATTCAAAGTTCCATTTCAGAAAAAATGGAACAATATAACGAGCAATTAAATACCACACTTATACATTTTAACGACTTACAAAAAGCTATTCACGACAACTCTAATCAATATATTATTGCTTTATATAATATGAATAATAGCATTCAGTCTTCAGTAGATTATTTTGATAGTTTAAAACGTGAGTTTTCTGTTGTAAATGTTAGAGCTAACGATTTTAATAGAGTTAAAGATTCTACCGAAGTCCTGTCGCGTACCGCCAACGACCTTGCTGTGATATCGGAAAACTCAAAAAAAGAACTTTTAAAATTTAATTCTGCTATATCAAGTTTAAGTGATTCTTACCAAAAAATTTTAAGAGATTCTGAATTTATAATAAAAAATTTAAATAAAAAGTAAATTAAATAAACTACATGGAGGGTATTATCTATTTATTGACCAATCAAGCGATGCCAAGCTTCATTTTAATTGAAACAGCCGCAACAACTCAAGAGATGGATACCGATATTAAAAGATTCTACAATGATTCTGCAATACCGATGCCATTTGATGTTGTATATGCAGGTATTATTGCTGATTATAAAGTCATGTTTGAATTTTTAAAAGTGTCTTTGTCTAATTTTAGAATCAACCCTGACCGTAATTTTTTTACATGCACACTCAATCAAATAAATAATATTATTACTTTAAAAGAAGTAAGAAATATCACTCAAAGCTATAAAGAAGGTTCAGTAGATGAGTATTTATTACCGCAGTCCCGACCCGAACCTGCAAACACTTATATACAAATGTCAAATACAAATAGACCCTCATCGCCTCCGCCGCCTACCCCACAGCAACCTATGCAATCTACATCTTATATGCCTACTATGAACGCTGTGCCACCACCTGTTACCCCAGCCGATACTATTGTTGACAATTCTAATAGTTTTAAAAAGCCAGAGAATACCACATATCAAAACTTTGTAGATTTTAGACGCATAAACATCCCTGTAAACTCTATCATTGTTTGTGAAAAAACCCAAGAACGCGCTCTTGTTAAATCTAATTTTGTAATCGAATTTAGAGGTCAAAACACCACCCTTTATAATGCCACAAGGTTAGCCTTAGGCGATGAGTTTGATACTAAAAAATCCATTTTGTCGTACTGGACTTTTAATAATAAATATATTAATACGTGAAAATAATATTGGAAATGTTTAAATTAAATATAAAAGTTGTTGCTTCTGTTTTTTTGTTATTACTCAGTTTTTTATCTAAAAGCCAATTAAGAGAAGTTTACGAAAATACGCAATTTACGCATAGCGCTTTATTTAACCCAGCCAATATTGCCATTGACCCTACCGTTAATTTAAATGTAACAGCATTTACATTTCAGCCCCAAAGTAAAAGCATCGAAGGGTTGTACAGTTCGTTCTCTGCTTTGGTTTATAAAAGTATCGGTAAAGGAGGTTTTATAGGATTGTTATACGACAATAATCAAAACGGACCTTTTAAACAAAACAATTTTGCGTTTAAATATGCTTATCTTGTGCAATTAAACGCAAAAATGGACGTTGGTATTGGTGGATCGGTAGGTGGTAAAAATTCAAGAATTAATGTTGCAGAAATAACCGACAATTTCGACCCTAATTATAACACAAATGCTGCAAACGACCCAGTGATTGTTGAATTTAATTCTACCCCTATTCAGATTTATACCGATCTTGGCGTGAATTTTAGGCTCAGCGGTTTAAGAATTCAAGCCGTGCTTTTTAATATTACAAAAGGTGCAAATAGTAATCAAGAAACCGAGCCTAAATATTATGGGTCCATAGAATACGATCTACAATTAGAAAAACTAGGACTGCGATTTTTTGGTGGGATTGTAGGATACGATGACAAAGTAAAATCTAATAAAATCATTGCTGGGGCCAGAGTTTTGTATAACCCAGTTGGTGTGTCTTTTTATTACAATACACAAGGTAAAATTACCGTAAATGTTGACATACCACTTATAAAAAGTTTAGCCTTTGATGTTGGCTATTCGTTTGGTCCTTACTATAATAATGAAGTATATGGAGATAAAGGGAATATAAGTTTTGGCGCTAAATATACTTTATTTAAAAAATAGACCCAATAATAATTAATATAACTTAAAGGATGGCAACAGAAGTCAAAGTAAATAAAAATAGGTACAAACTTGTAACCTTGCTTTATTTAACCTCAGTATGTTTATCGGTAATTAATATTCCAACCTCTTTACTAGATTCGTCTTATTATACTTTTCAATATTTTGAAAGAAAAGAAAAGTTAGAAAACAATAATGCAGCGATATTAAGTAAATTTATTGTCGAAAAAAAAGACGAAGTAGCTCAAGTGGATACAGCCGTGGGTTATTTGAAATTAGTGGACTTAATTAACGAAACCCTTAAATTTTACATTCAAGTAGATCAACAACTTCAAGACCAAATTAAACTAGAAAAAAAAGATCTTTATGAAGAAGTAGCAAATACTGGGATGTTAGATAAAATTTTTAAGAAAAACGACAATGCTATTGTACTAGCTAAAAAAATTGCAGAATTATATGATGGTTTAAGCAAATCCCCTTATAATTTATCTAAAAACTTTAAAACCGAATTTCCAGTTGGCGAACCTAAAGAAGGCTTTCACTGGGTGCCCTCACACTCCGGAAAACTCATTAAATGGAATTATTTTTTCTTTGAACATAAGCCAGCTATTATATCATATATTCAAATTAAACGGATGATCGTGTTATTGTTAGAAGAAAAAAACAAATACTATCGTAATGTTTTGTATCAATTAAATTATATAGATGATATTACCGACCAAGATAAGAAAAAGAATGAAAGTATCCAACAACAACAAACTCCAGAACAAAAACAAGAACAAGAAGAGAGTCAAAGTGTCATTACCCCACCCTTAGTAAGCGACCAGCAAATTATTGAGCCCAATAAAAAAGCATCTACTGAAATTAAAAAAGATGATTATGATGACTTTTTTAAGAAACTGTTTGAATCGTTACATGCCGAATATTTTTATGTAGGGATTAGTAATAAAATATTAACTAATTTTGACTATGCAATTGATAAAGATTTCGCGATAGAGGTTACACCTTTTGCTCCCGTGTCGCGCACCGATAATACGTATAGTGTTTATTTTAGTCGCTCTGATAGATATACCATTCGTTTTTATGATACCAGAAACAATAACAAAAAATTATTGTTTGAAAAGAAAGTGTTAGCCTCTTTATTACCAAGCCCCACTATAAGATTACGAACGAATATTATCGAAAGAAACGGCGTTTCAAAAATAGATTTAGTAGTTGCCAATGGCTTAACGGGTAATGGTAATATACCAGGATTGGAACTTTTTCCGGGGAGAATAGTTTCGTATCAAGTTACCAGAATAAATCTAAAAGGCGAACGCATTGTTGTTAATAATATTGGCGAAACCTTTCAACCCCAAACAAAAGAACTTATTAAAAATTCAGAACGTGGTGATTTAATTTATTTTAGTAATGTTCTAGTAAATTTACAAGATGGAACAAGCCACACGGCTAATAGTTTGGCATATAAAATCAATTAATAATGAAGTATTTAAAATTATCATTGGTTTTGAGTATGGTTTTAATTTATACGTCGTCTTGGAGCCAAGATACGCTTAGAGCCGAAAATTTTACTGATTATGCCTTTCTGTCTGGTAAAAAATACGTTCTTACCGATATTATTAATGTTCAAAACGTTTTAAGAATTGATCGTGGCGCCATTATTGAATTTCAGTCCGGAGCTCTCATCATTTGTCATGGTCGTGTTAGAGCCTTAGGATCGCCCACTGAACATATTAAATTTATTGGCGCACCGTACAGCCGCGAAAAAAACGAAGTAGGTGGTATTGGTTTAATTATAAGTGGTGAAAATACCGAAGAAGTGGTTTTTAATTTTTGTGAT
>JASGCT010000129.1 GCA_030053915.1 Alphaproteobacteria bacterium | reverse complement strand
TATAAATTTTTATTATTTTATACATAGAAAACAATAAGTATTTGAATATTTTAACTGTTATGTCTAAAAATATAATTCAAATATTTGATTTTATTAATAATTAATTTAATTTTGTATTTGTTTCATCAATTTGTAAAAATTTTAGTGCTTCATTACAAGCAATTTGTTCTGCTTTTCTTTTAATTTTATGCAATCCTTCTCCTAAAAATAAGAATACTTTACCATCATTTGTTTGCAAATATTCTTGAACTGATTTAAAATTATTCAGAGTGTTTATATGAACTGCATCCTCTACTTTTACTTGATATATTGGTTGTCCTAAACATAAGAATACACCCATTTTATACCCTTCTTCTACATCGTGTGACATCTCTAAATAATGCGGTGTCACCTTGAATTCCTTTTGTATCTTTACTTGTAAAATATTCTTATAATTATCATCATTTTGTATAAGAGCAATCCAATCTATATGCTTTTCAAATACATTTTCAATAAATTTTTGAGCCATTTGAAATCCTGGTCCCGTAACAAACATATTTTGGAACCAACCTTCTTCATCATTTACAGTAATTTTATTAAAATCTAAAAATAATGCACCAATAAAAGCTTCAAAAAGACAACCAAGCTTCTTCAAATTTGTTCTAATCTTCTTTTCCTCTGCGTTTCTAGAAATAATTAACCATTTATGTAAACCCATTTCTAGCGCAATTTTTCCGATTGCTTCATTTTTAACAATTGCAATCTTTTTTTCTGTCATAAAACCCTCATTTTCCTTAGGAAAACGTCTATATAAATAATATTTTGTAACACATTCTAGAACACCATCTCCTAAGAACTCTAAACGCTCATTTGATTTTGTGCTTAGTGGTAAACAATCTGTTGGTCTTTCAACAACAGTGATATTTTGTAAAGCATTTTCAAAGGCAGGTCTCTTTGTATAAGAACGATGAATAAATGCACGTCTATATAATTCCATATTAAATATCTGTGCAGGAATACCATATCTAGTGAGAATAGATTGAACGTTGCTCAATGTAATCTCAGTGTTTAATGGGTTATAAGGATTAAAAATTAGACCTTCATCGGATTTAATTAGGTCATCATCTTGTAACAAAGTCTTAGAAGTTATTTGTTCGGTAGCCATTCTTATATAAAATTGAAATTTTATTTCTAAGTTGTTTTAATATATATTATAATAAGTATTTTAAAGAAATGTCAATTCCTAAAACTATTGTAATCTCTATTGATACGCATGGATTCAATTATTTAACTCAGGATTTAAAACAAGAAATTGTAGATATTAAAGATAAATCAAAAAATAATAATAAAGATTTAAATATCTATAAAATTAATGTTGCATTTCCTGGAGTAATTAACATATCTGATTTTAAGACTTTAAAAAGTATATTTACTAAAATGAGCGCATATATCTCTAAAAATGGAGAGAAATTAAATGAGGAACCAGAGGTGTGTATAAACAATTTAGTTAGTATTTTAAAAACTAATTATGATAAAATGGTATATGAATTAGATAAAAATAAGACTTTAAGAAAAGAAACAAAATTTAATGATTACTTATGCAATTATCAACATGCTTTTACTATTGAAAAGGCTGGATCTAATTTTAATACAAGTCAAATAAAGGAAAAAGGATATGCACTATTTACAGAAGAAGAAACGGAAAATATTAATAGAAAAGCAAAGTATTATGAATATTTTAATAAAGCTATTATTATGAATTTAGGTAATATAGACATTTTAGATACACTTAAACAATATCTTAATGTGGATGTTAGTGTATTTTATTTATCAGAAATAATTGATTTGTGTTATAACTTACCAAATGTAGAAAATGTAATTATTATTGATAATACTTGCTCTAATTTTAAATATAAAAGTGATATTCAAGATGTTATGATTGGACTAGATGCAAGAACAACAAGACGACTTCGTAGAGAAATGTTAATTAATATTTTATAGGGTTCTATAAAATGTTGATTAAATTATGTATAATAAAATAATTGTATACATTCCTCATATGTAAGACTATTTTGATTAAATAATTTAAATTCATATTCATATAGATATGTCATAAATTTTTTATTGGGACATATTTGGTTTCGTCTTTTTCTAACATATAAGAATGCATCTTTTAAGTTCATTTTATAATATTTCATTAAATATGCAATAACAAAAGTGGCCGATCTACTTATTCCTGCTACACAATTAACTAACAAAATATCGCTTTTATGAATTATATCAGTTATTTCATCAAAATATTGTGATATATTACATTCATAAGTATCTTGTAAATTGTATTTATAAACTATAATATTTGGAGAATTTTTTAATACAATTTTAATGTCTTCTGCAACACAAATAATCGTATTTATATTTTTATCTTTTAAAAAAGTTTCATTATTTGCATCGTATGCATCACCTAAATATAATTTAATATTATTTGTATAAATAATTTTACTCATATTATATACAATAAAATTAACATAATTAAATTGAAATATCTTATTAATAAGTAATAGCAATTCTTTCTAATTCTTCTAATTGTTCTATTGTATTTACACCTAATATTTGATACTGATTTGCTTTTGATATTTCCATAGTTTCAATATTAATTTTTTCATCATTTTCTTTAATAATCTCAAAAATATCTGTTAAATAATATTCTAATTGGCTATTATTGTTTTTCAAAAATTGTAGATTCCAGCAAAGTATATTACTTTCAAATGTATAAATTCCACAATTAATTTCATTTACTTGTTTTTCTATTTGATTACAGTCTTTTTCTTCAACTATTTTTTCAAATTGGTTATTAGTTATATGACGAATGATTCTTCCATATCCAGTTGGTTTGTCTACAAGTGTTGTCATAAGTTTTACCTTATCACATTCTAACATTTTTAACATTGTTGTGGATTTAATGAATGGTACATCACCAGATAATATTAGCACTTTACTATCAGGATGTCTTAGCAATTTTGGTTTTGCACATTGAATTGCGTGTCCAGTTCCAAGTGGCTCTGGTTGGTCTATATATTCAATTAATTTTGAATTAATATATTTTTCAACTGTTTTTTGAATAATGTCTCTAAATTTTCCAACTATAACATATATTTTTTTAGGCTGTATTAGTAAGGCTTCTTCTATAATATGAACTAACATTGGTTTGCCTCTGATTTGATGTAATACTTTTGGCAAATTGGAGTTCATTCGTTTGCCTAAACCGCCTGCCATTATTACTACAATAAAATTATTTGATGATGACATTGATAGTTATTACTTAGAAAATAATTGAACTAAAATTGATTTAAAGAGATGGTTACTAATAGTACATAGCGAATACCATTATGGAAGAAATTTGGAAGCCAATTAAAGATTTTGAAAACTATGAAGTTAGTAATTTGGGAA
>JASGCT010000005.1 GCA_030053915.1 Alphaproteobacteria bacterium | reverse complement strand
GCGCCTATAATTTTAGTAACAGTCTGAAAAATATCTTGTTTTAAATATTCAATTTCTTCTAAATTATTATAATCTATGAGTCCATTATAAATGATAAAGGCATAAATGCCTTGTCCTTTAATGGCATGTGGGTAGCCTACAACAGCACTTTCTATAACGCCTGTATGCATATTAAGGGCATTTTCTATTTCGGCAGTACCAAGCCTATGACCACTTATATTTAAAACATCATCCACTCTGCCAGTAATTCTAAATTGTCCTAATTTGTTTTTAATAGCACCATCGCCCGTAAAATATAAATTTTTAAAAGTATCAAAGTAATTGATACGGCAACGTTCATGATTGTTATAGGTTGTTCTAATAATAGATGGCCATGGTAATTTTAAACATAAATTTCCTTTTTGATTCCCATCGGCATCTATTTCAGCTTCAATGCCCTGCGCATCTACAATAATTGGGAGTATTCCTGGTAATGGATAGGTTGCCCAGCCTGGTTTACCTTCAGTTACGAAGGCTAAATTTGAAATAAGCGTAGCACCCGTTTCAGTTTGCCACCAAGTATCTATTACTGGACAGTTTTTTTTACCAATATGTTCGTTATACCAATGCCAGGCTTCTTCGTTAATAGGCTCACCCACGGTACCTAATACTTGCAAACTTTTTAAATCATAATCTTGCAGAGGTTCTAAACCAAAGTTCATTAAAGACCGAATTGCTGTGGGTGCGGTATAAAAAATATTAACCTGATGTTTATCGATTATTTGCCAAAATCTACTTGGGGTAGGGTAGGTAGGAATACCTTCAAAAATCATAGATGTACCACCAGCACATAGAGGTCCGTAAACAATATATGTATGACCTGTAATCCAACCAATATCAGCTGTGCAAAAAAATACTTGATGCGGTTGGTAATGAAAAACATTTACAAAAGTATAAGTTGCATAAACCATATAACCACCGCAAGCATGAACCACACCTTTGGGTTTGCCAGTTGAACCTGAGGTATATAAAATAAAAAGAGGGTCTTCGGCTGCCATTTCTTCGGCTGGACAATCTTTTAATCCTAAATCTTGAATGATTTTTATTTCATCATGCCACCAAAAATCACGACCTTTGATCATCGATACGGGCGTATGGGTTCTATTATAAATAAAAACTTTTTTGACGCTATCAATGCCAATTAAAGCCTCATCTACAACCGTTTTCAATGGTATTTCTTTAGAACCACGAAAAGCACCATCAGCTGTGATAATATAGCCAGCATGGGAGTCTTCTAATCTATCAGCAATACTTTGAGCCGAAAATCCACCAAAAATCACACTATGAATGGCACCTATGCGTGCACATGCTAAAACAGCAATAGATAATTCGGGCGTCATACCCATATAAATACACACCCTATCGCCTTTTTTAACGCCATGATGTTTTAAAACATTTGCCCAAAGACAAACTTTTTCGTAAAGCGTTTGATACGTTAAAGTAGTTGAAGGTTCATTAATATTATTAGGTTCAAAAATAATTGCAGGTTTGTTGGGATGAGTGGCTAAATGTCTATCTAAACAATTTTCGGTAATATTAAGCGTTGCGCCTTGAAACCATGTTACTTTGGGCTCTATAAAATTCCACTCTAAAACAGATTGCCACTTCTGTTTCCAAAGAAATTGGTTGGCGATATCTTCCCAAAAACTTGCTGGATCAGCAATACTTTTAGCATAAATGGCTTCATATTCAGCCTGGTTTTGAATTTGAAAGGAATAATGCATATAAATTTTTTATAAAGTTACAACTTATTTTTCAATTTTATCAAAAAAAAGTATTTTTTTGATATTTTATTAAACAACATAAACTTGCCTTATTTTTTAAACTTATATTTTGCAAGAGATGCTTTGATTAGCGCATGTAATTCTTTATCGGTATCTACATTATATAAGGCTTTTTTAAGCCAATGTTCGCCTTGACTAATATTTTTGGCTATCCCATCACCATCACAATATAACAGCCCTAAATAATATTGCGCAATTGGCAAGTTTTGTTCAGCAGCTTTAGAATACCATTCAAAGGCTTTTTCTTTGTTTTGAGCAATGGCTTCGCCTTTATAATACATATTACCTATATTAAATTGGGCTTCACTAAAGCCTTGTTCGGCGGCTTTACTATAAAATTCAAAGGCTTTTTGTTTATTCATAGCCACACCTTCGCCGTTTTCGTACATGTAGCCAATATTTATTTCTGAACTAATATTACCTTGCTCAGCCGATTTTAAAAACCATTCAAAGGCTTTTTGTTGATTCGCTTCAATACCTTCTCCAAGAAAATATTTTTTACCTATAAAAAATTGCGCTTCATTGTCGCCATTACTTGCTGCTTTGTAATACCATTCAAATGCCTTAATTTTATCAACCGGAACACCATCACCCGTTTCGTACATTGTAGCTAAATTGTATTGGGCTTGTACATCATTTTTAAGTGCCGCTTTTTGAAACCAAATCATGGCTTTAGCTTTATCTTTTTTAATACTATCGCCGTTATAATACATTTTACCAACTTGAAATTCGGCTTCTGTTAATCCTTGTTCAGCGGCTTGAAATAGCCAATGAAAGGCCATTTTTCTATTCATTGCAACGCCTTCGCCATTAGCATACATACAACCTAAATTATATTGGGCTTCTTTTAGCCCTTTTACTGCGGCTTTATGATACCATTCAAAGGCTTTCATTTTATCTTTTTTAACACCCTCACCATTATCATATATTTGAGCTAAAGCAGCAAAATCCTCAGCATCACCAAATTCAATGGCTTTATTTAACCATTCGGCACCTTTAGCTGGGTCTTTTATAACACCGTCACCTTTTAGAAGCATTTTACTTACTATAAATTGGGCTTCAGAATCGCCAATTTCGGCAGCTTTTAATAACCATTTATAGGCATCGAATTTATTAATTGGAGTCCCCTCACCATCATATAATTTGATACCAACTGTATAAAATGCATCTTCATAGCCCTGTTCAGCCGCTTTTAAATACCACTGAAAGGCTAATATTTTATCCTTGCTTACACCATCGCCAGAGTCATATTTATTGCCTAAACCAAATTGGGCTTCCATTAATCCAGCATCAGCCGCTTTTTTTATCCATTGAAACGCTTTTTCTTTGTTAATAGCTACGCCTTCGCCAGTATCGTACATAAAGCCTACATTTAGCTGGGCTTCTGGTAAGTTTTGTTCTGCCGCTTTTAAATACCATTCAAAAGCTAATGTAACATTTTTTTGAACCCCATCGCCTTCATCGTACATTTTACCCAAAATATACTGGGCTTCTGCCAATCCTTTATTTGCCGCTTTCATAAACCAGTCAAAGGCTTTTACATTGTCTTGGCTTTTTATGTCGCCTTCATCTAATAATTTACCAACCATATACTCAGCTTGTGGCAAACCTTGATTGGCAGCATTTAAAAACCATTCGTATGCTTTTACTAAGTCAACGCGCGTCCCAATGCCTTTATAAAACATTTCAGCCAATTTAAATTTAGATTCAGGGTGATTATGCTGTGCCGCAAGGCTATACCATTCAAAAGCTTTTTCTTTATTAGATTCAATACCCTGTGTACCGTCGTAATAAACACTTGCCAGTTTCATTTGAGCTTCTAATAATCCTTGGGAAGCCGCTTTTTGAATCCATTCAATTGCCAAAATATTATTTTGTTCAACACCACGACCGTTTAGGTAACAATTGCCAACCTCATTTTGAGCATATTTATTGCCATGATTGGCTTTTTTTAGAAGTAATTTAAAATCTTTTTCGTTTGTATTTGCATGTTGTGTATAACTTAAAAAGGGCATTGTTATACTTAATGTCAACCAAAAATAACATAATAAAACCTTATTCATAATGCAAATATAATTATAATTTCTAAATAAAAAAATAAAATTATACCAAAGGGTTTAAATTTTACAATAATAGGCATTGAAAGTTTATAACTTATTGGTTTTGTAACATTATCTAAATGAATAGCGTAAGGTGATCCCAGCCCTTGTATTAACTGTAGGATAATTATTGGATACATAAGGTGTTAAGCGTCTTTGTTCAAAAAAGAATTTTACATTAAAATTACCATTAATTATAAAATCAACTGAGGGTGAAATTAATATATCATTTTGACCTTCAACACCAATTGTACTATTTTGCTCTAAACGACTATTTGCCCGTTTAGAATCACGCATACTAACATCAATGCGTACAACTAAATCGCTTTTTAATGTTCCTAATAATTTAGTAACACCCAAGGCTAAGCCTCTTATTTGATAACTGGAACCAAAAACATATTCGGAGGTTACCCCTTCACTTACTTGATAATCAATTAAACTAAGTGTAAAAATTCGGGATTTTTTATATTCAAATCGAAATGAAAATTGTTTGGTTGTTAAATCGATTCCAAAAAATGGTTCAAATCGTTCGCTAATGGTTAAATTCGGAACTACAAAATAAGGTACATAATTTCCAGTAACAGTATCAATAAAGCCAGGTCCTCCGTAATTAAAAGGGTCATCATATAAAAGTGCCGAGGTAAAAGCACCCATTTCTAAGGTACTTATATAAGCATTTTTAAAACTAATTGTATTAAAAATTTTTTTAATCGCTGGAATTTGCGAAAGCCCACTATAATTAATTTGCCAATTTGGAAATGGTATAAATTTACCAAATGGGTTAAATTCTAAACTATTACTTCCTGTTTGTAAAAGGGGTACACTTTCTGGGCTTTCCCCAGAATACGCTGCTAAAAATGATGGAATTAAAACTTCTTGAGCAAATTTATTATATCCAGTAGGAAAGCCCTCTGCCGTATATTTTGAAACTTGTGGAAGCCTTTGCCAATAAGGATTCAATGCCGCTACACGTTCAGCAACAATACGCCTATTCGTTTCAAAAATCCTAAACAATTGCGACACATTACCAATGGGTTGCGAAATTTTAGATGTATTTAAAAAAGTATAGCTCATTTTAAAACTTCCCTTTGATAATGGTGATAAATGATTGTAAATACCAAGTCCGGCCGTATCTTTAAATAATTCTGAATAATCTTTTGTTAACGAACGATCTAAAGTTAAGTTGATCGTTAAATGCCTAATAGGTTCTACTAATAAACGTAAGTTTAAGTTTTGGGTGTACGATTGCGTAATTTGTAAATTAAAATTTAAACTTCTGGTATAAAAACCTTCTAAAGCTCGCTGGTTGAGCCAATTTGTTGTTGGCGTAGCGCCGAATGCATAGCCTGCTATAGACGAAAATCCATCGAAATTATTATTAAAAAGTGATGAACGTCCTAAATAGCCTGGAACTCTTGAAACATACCGTTGCGAATAATCTAAGGTAAATGTTCTAAACATCGTTATAAAGCCGCCAATTGCCCTACTAAAATAAGAAATGCCGTTAGCATCGCGTTGTTCAGACTTAACCCTTCTAACTTCGCTTTTGTATATTTGATAATCTTTTTTCCAAACTACTAAGGCAGAATCCCGGGCTCTTCCTTTGAGCCCTTTTAACGCTGAATCCTTTGATATTATTGGTTTGGGTAGTTGATGAATAACTTTAGAACCCGAAGCGCTTGGCGTATTAGAAATTACCTTTTTTAAATACTTGCTTTTTCCATATAATTGTTCAAAATTAAATTGTGTATTGACCGCTTGTTGGTTATCGTTACTTAGGGTATGTCCTAAATCTAAGGCATTGGCACTAGCACCTAACCATTCAAAATTTGCCGAATAGGTATAATTGGCATTAACCCAAAATAAAAAAGGAATATATTTTAAAGGTAAATTATAGCGGGCATTAAAGCGCTGATTATAAAGAGTAGTACGTCCTAATTTAACTAAATTTTTTAATAAAGAATCCGTTTTAATTCTGGAATTAATTCTGCCTTCTGGTTCATCAATTAAACTTTTAGCACTGCTTGTAAAATCTAACGTAATGGATTTGGTAAGATTAAATTTTAAATTAAAACTTTGGTCCACTGTAAAAAACTTATTGTAGGTTGTATCTACACGTTCTACATCGCCCCCAAAACTATTAATAATTCTTGGAACAAATTCACCGTATTGGCGATTCATATTTATTCTATAAGTAATATTTGAAGGTATAAAATTGAAGTTGAGTTCGTGGAAAAGGGCAAATGCCTTCATTTTTTGAGGAATTAGCTTTTTAAAAGGCTGAATATATTTAGGGGTAACTGCATAGGTGTAACCAAATGAAACTACGTGTTTTTCCAAATAATCACGAGCAATCGTAGCATTGGTGTGATTAATTTGTGCATAACTATACGACACATCAAAATTTGTTAAACTATAGATTGGCTTTTTAGGGCTGTTGCTTAACACCCTTATGTTATTCAAAGCAACATTGATAGCAGTAGTTTGGTCTTCAATTAAAGAGCGAACCGAGTCGGGATTATCACTAGAATTAATTTTATCTTGTGCTAATACATCTTTATCTAAGGGGTCGTATTTGGGTTGTAATGTGGTATTTTGAACCGAAAAAGCCAAAGGCAAAGACATTTTAACTTGTTTTGGTAAAAATTTTCCAAGCTCTAAATTAGTCGCAAAATCTATTTGATATTGATTATCTAAACTTCTATTATTAATATTTTGGTCAACGCTTCCAAAGCCAGCTTGACGTCCATTAAACGAAAAATTTACCGTACCAACATCGGCTAAAGTAGCATCAAGGCGCGCTAAACCTGCCCAACTTCCATCTTCTACAAAATCGGTTAGTCTTAATTCGTTAAACCAAATTTCGGCTGAAATAGAACGTGCAGATACATTCTCAATACCCATTAAAATTGTGTAAACTTCTGCAATATTAGGATTCCCAATCACACTAAGTGTTGTGTTGCCATTTTTAAGGCGGTAGATTTGATTTTGAGGAAAACGGCTGGTGTTTCGTTTTAATTTTAAATTAATTAAATCTTGAAGTACTAAGTCTAAATTATTAACAGTTGGCCATACGATACTTGCCCCAGCAATGTCGCTATAATACCCAGGAGCTGTTACTTTTAAAGGCAGTCTAATTTCATAAAAATTATTAACAGCATCTTGCCCAATTCTAATAACAGCTTCAACCTCATTGTCTTGTAAATTTACGCGTCTGATATCATCTTTCGATTCAGCATGGATAAACATTTGTAGTTTTTTATAACGCCGAAGGTCTAAATTTACCGACTTAAATACTGCTTTATTGTTTTTATAAGGTAAATCGTCGATTCGTAAACTTATAGCTTGTTCGTTTAATGTTGCAAGACTGTTTGACGCCGTAGTAATTTGCTGCTGCAATATTCCTGGCGGAACTAAATAGCCAACAGGAGTTTTCGCTTGATGTTCAAAAAGATTAACAACGCCTACACTAAAAGGATTATTATTAGATTCCGTTAAAGAACCATTGGTATCTAAATTATACGTATAGGGACGCCAATTATTTCGTAATAAATTTAATGTTCCAAATCGCATCACAATCGTGTCGTTAAAATCTTTCAAAAATAATCGTAAAAAACGAATAGATTTAAAGTCTCTAATTTCGCCAATTTTCGTTGTGAAATTGCGGATTGGTATTCTAAATTGATACCATGTTTCAAAATGATAGGCTGTTGTATCATCTACATTAAAAACTGGAGAGACTTTGGTGTTATAAATATACGGTGAATTTGACGTATTCATACCCGGTTCAATTGGAATTTCATATTGATAGTACGATTCGTTTTGGTTTAAAGTATTATCTTTATTAAGGTCTTCAACATCAGGGTAAATTGTAGCCTGAGGTAAAATATTAGATCCGCCTGATACCACGGGCGAATTATTTTCCATATTATTGAAGTTTATATAACGTCTTAATATGCCATCAGTTGAGGTAAATTTATCATCAAGATACCATTCATAGTCATCTTGAGATGGGTCTTGCAAATAGCGGGTGTAAATTGCTGAATTTTCTCCAAAATTTAATCGACATTGATTAATTTGGTCTTGACGAAATCTTAACTCTACCGCTTTATTCATCCCATCAAATCCTAAATCTTGATAAATTCTATCCGTTGGTTCGTTTGAAAATGTATTGATAATTTGAATGGGGTTTTGAGGCTGATAACCCCATACAGTGGAGTCTATAAAATTTAATAAATTGGGTGTTGGAAGTCCTTGCTCAAACATGCGTTTACCATCCTGTAAAACATCTTCACTAATACTCCCTATATTTAAATAAAGTTTACCGCCATTTCTAGGGAATTTAATAAAAGGGTCTAACATCCAAAATTCAATATATTCAATATTGTTGGTTTCAAAATCGGTTTGGTCGATAGCCCGCATAATGCCAGCCCAGCTATTCTGAGGATTTAATAATCGCCCATTCTGATTGATAAAACTTGGGTTCAATTGAAAATTGTAAGGTCCCGGCAACATAGGATAATACGCTAAGTCGAAGGTCTGGAATAACGCAATATTATCAAACTGGGTAACACCTGGATAAATTTCGGAACGTAATACCCTACGAACTCTTGGGTCGTTTAATTCTGCAAAATTATTGCGTAAGGGATTTATATTACTAGATGTGGTGGTTGCCGTATTGGGTTGTTGTAGCAAAGGTAGAATTTTGTACCATGCCAGCTTTGCCCGATTGTAATTAGAACTTAAATCGTTGTTTAGGGAGGCTTCTGGAAATAAATTGGATTGACCTTGAGGAACACTAGACATCACCCAAGCATTTGATGGATCTTTTAAATCAATACTCGAACCGGCCGATTCAAAATCATCAATATAAATCGTACCAGACGTGCCAATTGAACTTGGATGACTTGGTTTAAAATACGCCACCTCAACATAGGACGTAAAAAAAGAAGGTGCTTTGGATTTTACCGGCAAAACTTTATTAACTAAAGACGTAATATATTCCGACTGCCCTCTATAACTAACATCAAGACCATAAACAGCATTTTTTACTGGGTCATCACCATAATTAAGTTTACTGAAAAACGGCGTGCCACCTAACCCAACAGCTGTAAATCCAAAAGTTAAATTATCATTTTCTACATAATCAAGCCGAAGCGCCGAAAAATTCTTTTGTTGTGTTGATATCCCCGCACTATTTTCAAATGTTACTACAGCCGTTGAGGCATTATTGATATATGCTGGATTGATAATTCTACCTCGCCCAGAACCGTAATCGATCACAAAGTCTTGACCTTCAATTAATTTATAACCACCAACTTGAATACTAACAGAACCTTGTGGAATATTAAAGGCATTAATTGTAAATTCACCACTAACACCCTTTGCCTGCCCTTCTATGATAAAACGATTCACTTGGTTTGAATTTTGAGCAAAAAACTTTAACGAGTCATAAAGCTGATAAAATAAAAATTTATTCCGAACCTCCTGCGTTTGCGATTGAAATGCAACCGTTTCTAAGTCTTTACCAAAAGGCTCTAAATAAGGAAAAATAATCTTACCTCTATTTAATAAAATAGTGTATCCTTCAACAAAATCAAAAATACCATCTGGTTGTGGATTGTTGGTGCTATTTAAATTATCTAAATTTAATAATCTTAATAAAGTCTTACCCGAAGCCGAAGCATCACTTACCGGTAAATATCTTTTTAACCCTGCACCTGGATCACTATAATATAAATTTAATTGAAAATCTGTGCGTTCTATATTCCCAGAAAAATCTAATGAATATACGTTTTTCATCATTAAATCCCAAATAGGTAAATCAACGCGAGGCGACGTTGCCCTTAACATCTTTAGAAAAATAACCTGTTGATTACCATTGGTTGTATCGGGGTTCACATCTGTAGAAAATTCTCCCACTTGATATGTTTTACCATTATAAGAAAATTGGTAAGCAACCCCTAAAACATCATCTGGTAATAGTTGAATATTTAAAGAAATAAAGCCCGCTTGTTGATTAAAATAATATTCAGAAGTGGTTAGTTTTCTTGCATACACTTTTTCAAAATCCTGAACTGATTTAAAACCCATCGCTTGTAATTGGGTACTAACGTCAGTAGGATCTCTTAAAGATTTGTTAGCTAATAATTTCGAAAATAAATTATTGGCATTATTATCTGGAAAATTAGAATTATTACTGCTTAGTAAATTGCTATATGGGTTGGTTTCACCTAAATCTGAAAAAGCTGTAACAAAACGAACATCGTTGGTATTATTATTTCTATTGGTTACCCAAACCTCTATCCTTTGAATATTTACTTGCGAATTGGGTTGTGGTAAATGACCCATAACCTCGCTAAAATGTTGTTTAAAATACTGACCTAATAAAAAGTGTTTGTTCTCATCATAATCATCAATTTTTTTACTAAATTTTTGCACCGAACTGCCCCCTTTTAAACTCAATGCATCTTTATTGGAATTTTGGGTAGCTATAACTCCTGTTACATATAATTTCCCAAATTGCAACCTCGATTTTATCCCAAATAAATTTTGAGTACTGGGTATTAAAGTACTTTTAGTTTGAAAATTGATATTCCCAGCATCTATCGATTTAATGATTTGATTTTTACGACCTTTAAAACTTAATTTAACCTGATTGTCAAGCGCCAACTCGTTTAGATTTGTAAAATTAAAGGGAAGTTTAAAATTATCACCCAATTTTACGTTGGCATTTAAGTTGTAATTAGGTTTAAAATCAAAACTTTCTACATTTCTTTGGTTAGGAGCTAAATTGGGATTATATGATTTAGACCCTAAATAACCCATGGTTATCGACACATCACCCAAAAGTTGAAAATCTAATTTAACGCCATCTACATTCTTTAAATCATCAACGCCCTTTTTGGCATTCTTAACTTGTTGTTTCGCATCATTTAACGTATTGCCAAGCTTCCCAAAATTAGACTCATCGTTATTAAAAAATAAGGGACTCGCGTAAAAACTTTCATCAATTACAAATTCAGGTCGCTTTACTTTTTTATTAAGTTTATTTAAAATATTGGCACGTAATTGAAAATATTCTGCCTCCTTTTGTTTGTTATATTTTTGATAAAATTCATTTTGATTATACAAAAATGGTTGACGATAGATACGACTCCCAATGCGTTCTTGAACATAAAAATTTTTTTTATACGGATCATAAAAAATATCTTCTTTAATTAAATTTGTATCTTGTATATTAAACGCATTTTTATTACCCAATTCAAATTTAGGTGCATAACGGTCTTTAATATCATGCTTATAAATGATATTTTTTTTTTTAGTATTTGATTGCGTAGAAGAGTTTTGACCTATAACTAATATATTAAAATTACCAATAAATAGCAGTAGAAAAAGTTTATAAAATAAAAAATTTCTCACTTTTAACAATTTTTTAGAGCTAATTTAATAAGTGACTCCAAATTTAAGTCTTCGGTTGCATTTAAAAGACTGGTCTCAACACTTTTTTCAGCAATAATTTTAGCAATCCCTAAAGTCATCAAAGCTTGTATTGCATCATGCTTTATGTTTTTTTCTGGTGATAAACCTTCTTCAAAATTAGTAGATGATATTTTAATGATTTTGTCTTTTAGTTCTATAATAATGCGTTCGGCCGTTTTTTTACCGATGCCTTTAATTTTTTCTAATTGAAGTAAATTACCTAAACTAATGGCTTTAAAAAGCTCATCAATTTGCATACCAGATAAAATCAATCGGGCAGTATTGGCACCAATACCATTAACAGTCATCAGCAAAATAAAAATCTCCTTTTCTTTTTGAGTATAAAAACCAAACAAACTTTGTGATTGTTCGGTAATGTGATGATAAATAAATAAACTGCCTTCTGTTAAATTTTTAATTGGCTCATAAGTTTGTAAACTGATTTGTACCTCGTAACCCAAACCGCCAATTTCTACAATGAGTTTAGCTGGAGTTAAATACAAAAAATTTCCTTTTAATAAAGCAATCATAATTCGTTCAAAATTACAAAAAATTTAGCATATTTTTAATAAAAAATGTATTTTTGTCTTAAATTTTTGTATCTTTACGATTTTTATAAACATTTTTTAAACAAATTTTAACAAATATTATGGATAAAATATATGCAACAATTACTGCAGTTGGTTCTTTTGTGCCTGAAACAAAGCTAACTAATAAAGATTTTGAATCGATGATTGAAACCACCGAAGAGTGGATTTTAACAAGAACCGGAATACAAGAACGGGGTATTCTAAAAGATAAGGATAAAGCCAGTTCTTATTTAGGTACTAAAGCTTGTGAAAAAATAATCCAAACTAAAAATCTCGACCCCAAAACAATTGATGCAGTCATTTGCGCTACAGTAACCCCTGATTTTGTATTCCCAGCTAATGCTAATCTAATCGCTTATAACATCGGTGCTACCAATGCCTTTAGTTTCGATTTAAATGCCGCTTGTTCAGGATTTTTATATGGATTAACCATGTGTACTTCGTTTATAGAATCCGGTAGATTCAAGAAAATTTTATTAGTGGGTGCCGAAAAAATGAGCTCTATCATAAATTATGCCGATCGAACAACCTCCATTTTGTTTGGAGATGGTGCCGCTGCCGTTTTAATTGAACGTACTACTGATTCTGAATGTCATATAAAAGATAGTATTTTAAAAAGCGACGGGATTGGTGCAGATTTTTTAAAAATGAAAGCCGGAGGAAGTATGTTTCCAGCATCCAAAGAAACAGTTGAACAAAAAGAACATTATATTTTTCAAGAAGGACAATCTGTATTTAAATATGCTGTTAAATGTATGGCCGATGTGAGCGCTGAATTAATGGCAAGAAATCATTTGATTGGAGACGATATCGCTTGGTTAGTACCCCATCAAGCCAATAAAAGAATTATTGAAGCCACCGCCAACAGAATGGCTATTTCAATGGATAAAGTGATGATTAATATTCAAAAATATGGTAATACTACCTCCGCTACAATCCCCTTATGTTTGGCAGATTGGGAAAAACAATTAAAAAAAGGTGACAATTTAATTTTAGCCGCTTTTGGAGGGGGCTTTACCTGGGGCGCTACTTGGGTTAAATGGGGCTATAATTCCTAAAAAAAAAGAGATAAAAAAAAATAACTATTTCTTTCGATTAAAATAATGATTGTTGGCTTGAGCTAACGGCGTGATAACCATATCGTTAACAACAACATTTTTAGGCATATTCGCTAAATACCAAACCACTTCGGCAATATCTTTCCCATATAAAGGGGTTAATCCTTGATAAATACTTTGAGCCTTTTCAATATCCCCTTTAAAACGAACAACCGAAAAATTAGTCTCCACAGCTCCCGGATGAATCGTTGTAACTTTTATATCAAACGGTAGTAAATCAATTCTTAGCCCTTCAGAAAAAGTGTCCACAGCCGCTTTTGAAGCACAATAAATGGCACCACCCTGATATACCCATTTTGCGGCAGTACTTCCTAAATTTATAAAATAACCTTTCCGATGCTTTTTAAAAAATGGAATCATTAAATACGTTAAATGAATTAATCCCTTGACATTCACATCTAACATCCGCTCCCAGTCTTCTTCTAAACTATCCTGAAACGCATCCTTACCCAATGCTAATCCAGCATTATTTAAACAAATATCTATATCCTGCCATTCGGTGGGGATATGCGCAAAAGCTTGTTTTAACTGCTCTTTATTCGATACATCGGCTTCAAGTATATAAATTGGACATTTATAATGTTGCTCCAATTCAATTTTGACACTGATTAATTTATGATTTGATTGTGAAAGCAACATTAAACGCCAACCATGTTGCGCAAATAATTTAGCTGTTTCAAGCCCTATACCACTTGTAGCACCTGAAATAAAAATTGTTTTTAGACTCATAAAAATATGTTTGTTTTAATAAATTGGTTTATAATTGGGATTCTCGTTTTCTAATAAATCGAGATACGTTTTGGTTTTTATAAGTATATATTGATTCTTAAACGTTTTTAAAGCGTCCCCAAGAATTTTTTTAACATCCTTCACGTTTAAATAATCTAACGATTTACCAATAATAAAAAACGCTAACATCGGATGCTTTACCTGTGCACATAAAGTAGGTAAAATATGTTGTACTTTAGACAATTCTAATTGATATTGTAATTTAACACTTTGATAATGAGTATCTTTTTGACTCAATTTTATCATATTATTGCGAATGGAATCTAATTTAAGATTCACCGTTTTAAAATAATAATCTAATATCTGGATATCCATACTCGCTACCGATTGCTCAACCCTCCAAGGAATTTTAGAATGACTATTAGTTTTAATGGTTAATCGCGGTACATCGTTGATAAATAGTACCTCTTTTTTATTGCCATAAACAATCGACCATAATTGATCGTCTTGAACATTTTTTCGATGAAAACGAACCTGACCCTCCTTAGCATTTGAAGAATCTATAACATACACATTACCAATACCTATCAGCACTAAATATATTTTTTGACTATCGCTAAAATTTCCTTGTACCTTGACCGTTAAGCCTAATTGCGGTTTGGAACAATGATAGGTTAAAGTGATAAATAAAAATCCTAAAAAAAATAGAATGGTATGTTTGATTATTTTAAGCACAACTTTTATTTAATAATTTAAATTCCATAAAAATAGTTAGCTTTTTGTTTGTAAATTTTCTTCGTATTCACTGCAAATGTCGTGTATAGATTGTTCTAAAGGGGTATAACTAAAATTTGGTAGAACTTTTAATAATTTTGAATTATCAAAACTTAGGTTTCGATGCGCTGAAGCGATGGTTTCAAAAGTTAAGAACGTTTTTTTACGAAGTATCAAACAAAATAACGCAAGCACAAACCCTAAAAAATAGGATAGCCATAATGGCAAATAGATATAGGGAAGTTTTTTATTAAAATTTTTGGCTATTAAGTTAAAAATAGTTCTAAACCTAGCATTATAACCATTCAAAATAAAGCGTTCACCAAAGTGTTGATTTTCCATGAGTAGTATTGAAGCGTTTACAACGTCTTTAACATCAACAAAGCCTGTGCCTCCTTTCGTATAAAATGGAAAAGATTGGTAGGCTTGTTTAAAAATTACAAGTGAACTTTTGTTCCAATCACCCCATCCTAAAATAATACTCGGTAAAACAATTATAGCTTGTAAGCCTTCGGAAATGCCACGCCACACTTCTATTTCAGCTAAATATTTTGTTTTTCCATACATGGATCGAGGACTATAATTATCAATTTCTAATGTTTCTTGAATATCCGTATCGGTCTCGGCATTTAATACTGCAATACTAGAAACATAAAGAAGTTTCTTGATTTTATAATGAAGGCACAAATTAACAATGTGCCGCGTGCCAATTACATTAATACTATAAAGACTTGCATCCTCTTTATTACTAAAAGAAACCTTGGCACCACAATGATACACCTCATCAACCCCAATAAATGCAGTATGAAGTTGTTCGATTTGTGTTATATCGGCTTTAACCCATTCTAAATTAGGGTGTTGCAATTTAGGAAGGGTATGGTTATAAATGGCTTTTATAGATCGCCCATTTTCGATAAATCTCAAAATAAAATGAGAACCAACTAAGCCTGTAGCCCCTGTAACTAATACCATCTAAATAGTTTTTTAAAATGTGTCATTTTTTAAACTCGATTATTTATAAATTCAATTCTTGATAGCGTCATGATACAATTCATAAAATTCTGTTATTTTAAAAAAATTGGTACAAATGTACAACATATTGTTTTATTAGACTTAAAAATATACAATTATTTAGTAACTTGAAAGCAATTCTATTACAATAACCATATCATGACACCTGAAATACCTATAAAATAAATCTATTTAATCCTTAGCTAAAATCTTATAGCGTATAATGCCGCATAAATGTAACCTATATAATATGGATACTTTTAATACCCCCCAAGCATAAACAACCCCTCGCCAAAAACCAATACTAGAAGCATCTTTAAAATATTTAGTAGGACAACTAAGCTCGCCAATTTTATATTTTTTAAACATAAGTTGTGCTAAAATTTGATTATCAAATATAAAATTATCAGAATTTAAATGATAAGAAATGTTTCTTAAACTATCTGCAGTAAATGCCCTATAACCAGTATGATACTCTGATAATTTTTGAGACATAATAATATTTTGTATTAAGGTAAGTACTCTATTTACAATATATTTTAACAAAGGCATGCCACCTTTTAAGGCACCTTTCCCTAAAATTCGAGATGCTAAAACTACATCATAATTTCCACTTGTAATCATATAAACCATACTTGGAATGAGCGTTGGGGTATATTGATAGTCTGGATGTAACATAATAATAATATCCGCATTTAAAAATAAAGCCTTCGTGTAACAAGTCTTTTGATTCGCTCCATAACCACTATTATTATCATGTTTAAGTATATGTTTAATACCCAATTTATGAGCTAATTCAATGGTATTATCCTGGCTATTATCGTCTGTTAAAATAACATCATCAACTAAATTAAATGGTATTTCAGAATACGTTTTTTCTAAAGTTTTAACAGCATTATAAGCTGGCATAACAACTATTATTTTTTTACCATCAACCATGATTTATGCTAATATTTTTTGGTCTTTGTTACAAATTTTGATTTCATTACAACTTTATTTTTTAGGAACCTAACTTATATTTAATTGGGATGTGCTAAGCGAAGCCCGATATTAGAACTTTTTAAATCTAAACGTTGAAAACTGCGATATGATAATCTAGATTCTACTAAACTCGATAAATACGACCCACCTCTAAAAACCTTTGAATTACTGCCTGAATTTAAAGGTCCTGTTGGATTAAAAATCAATAAACCGTTATTTACATAATTCCCATACCAATCAAAACACCATTCAGCAACATTACCTGTTAAATCATAAATTCCTAAACCGTTTGGTTGTTTTAAACCCACAACATGCGAGGAATCATCGCTATTCGATAAATACCAACTCACATTAAACAAATTAGAACTACCACTATATAAAAAAATATTGTTTTGACTGGCACCACGAGCCGCATATTCCCACTGCGCTTCTGTAAGAAAATTATATTGCCTTCCCGAAAGAGAATTTAAACGACTTATAAAATTTTGACAATCTAACCAAGAGATGTTATCAACAGGTCGTTGTAAATTTCCTAAGTTTCGGCTTGGATTTGAACCAAGTACATCAAACCATAACTGTTGCGTAACTTCAAATTTACAAATTCTATAACTACTCAAACTTACGTTCTGTATTTTTGCCCCATTACCTATATTACAATTCCCATCATCCTGTTCTGCCGTGCATCCCATTGTAAAAACGCCAGCATTAACTGTAACCAAATCCCTATAAAGTTGCGCTACAGATTGTGGTAACGATTTCACTTGGATGATGTTATTACTATAAAATGTTTGGTTGTTATGCCTATAAAATACCCTAATATAATACATGGCATTAGGCGTTAAATTAAGAAGACTATCCAAATAATTGCCCTGCCTAAAAACGAGATTCCTTGTAGCATACTTAACAGTATCCATCACAAAAGTAGGCATCGGGTTTGTTCTACTATACACAAAACCAATAGAGTCAAAATATATAGAGTCAGGATTGGTAATAATATACGATAACTTGAGCTTTGTATCATCAATATCATTAGGTAAAGTAGGCATATTTATTACAATGTCAGGCTTTATTTTAGTTTTAAAACTAAATACATCTGTTTTATTTGTAAAACCATTTTTATATGTAATAAACCCAATAAAATAATACGTTTGATTGCTATTTAAATTTCTAAGACTAAAATGATACATCCCATTAATATTTGTATCATTCTGTAAACCCCCCAATAAAATTCTGCTATTACTTTCAGTTAAATTTGGTTGCGTATCATACAATATACCATAACTAGCAATTTCAAGTTTGTATAAATTTTCAATTTGAATACTAATATTTGCCGTGTCAAACGAAAATTTAGACAGGGTAGGGGCATTTGTTACCACTGCGGTGCCACGAGGCGTTACTTCCGGAAAATTAAATTGAAAATAATTTTTACAAGATAATAATAAAATTAGAAACCCCAAAACGCCTCGTCTCATTTTACATTATTTAGATTATCAAAATTATCAAACCCATTCAATTTATTTCTTCGCATAGTGTTTTTATTAGATATTTTTTTAAAAATATGTATAACATCATATAAATGCAAGCCTAATGTAGCTGTAGCAGTAAATAAAGAAAGTTGATGATTCAAATTGGCACTTTTTAACAAAGGTGCCCTGTTAATATATTCAGGTGCATTTTGATATTCTCGGTATTGAGACTGCGCCATTTGTTCTAAAATGATACTAGATATGGCACCTATCCAAACTAATGACGCTTTTAAAATCCACCACTTGCTATTGTCGTCGTTGGTCTTATATTGCCCTAAACCTGGAATAAATATTTCAGAAATACCCCATCCAAATTGAGAAGACGTTTTATATTGATAATCATCTTGATTTTTAAAAGAATCAAAATTTGTCTTTGGTAGCTTTGTCTTAAATGTTGTTTTTTGAGAAAGTGAACCAAAAAACCAACTTAAATTTGTAACCTCTTTATTGACTATTTTTATTTTTGTACTAAAGGATGGATACCCGTCGTTCAAAAGTTTTAAATTATATTTTCCTACAGGAATTTTAATGAAAATATTCGATTTTTGCGTCAAATTAATATCATTTATAAATACATTGGCTTGGGTAGGTAAAGTTTGTAATGAAAAAAATCCATAAGGCAAAAATGGCGACCCAAACCCAAGTTCTTTTACCTTGGCTTTTTCAGCTAAATGCCAATTACTAAAAGTATGATACACGGAATCCGTAAATGATAGCCTTGGAAACCTAGCCTTAAATAAATTACTGTCAAATAATAAAGGATTGTTGCGCCTTATAGAATCTGATAAAATGGGAGTAAGATTTTTATTAATAACAAAATTTTTTTCATCTTTAATCGTAAAACTATCTTGATAAACCCGATAACCTTCCTTGTATAATGATATTTTATGCTTCCCTTTTAAAAAATTATTAAATTTAGCATTCGATAATTTAAGCATCAAAAAATCATCAATATAAATTTTGGCTTCAGGCGGATTCGTTATAATTTGAAGACTCGAATAATTGGGCTTTAAACTAACAACCTTTGTTAAATCGTTTAATAAAGGTATTTTAATATCTTCATGGTAATCATCGTAACCAATTCTTTTTATGCTTAATCGATGCTTCCCTTGATTAATTTTCTTATGAATAAACCCAGACCCTTTTTGAGTCTGTTCCAAAAACATCGTATCATCTAAGGTTACTAAAGCATCATCAGGATAGTAATTTAAATCTAAAATACCATAATTAGGCGTCAATCTAACATTAATAACGCTGTCTTTATTAGTTGGTGTAAATTTAAATTGTAAGGGTTTATATAAATCTTTAAAAACCTCAATTTGATGCTCGCCTGGAAAAATATTTTCTAAAATAAAAGGTAATTTAGAATTGTCAACTACCATGCCATCTAATTTTACCATAGCATCTTTGCTTTCTGAATTAGGAATAAACTGAATTTGACTAAGCTTACTTTTTAACTTAAAGTGCCAACTATTTTTGCCGCCTTTAATTACTTTAATCGTTGTGTCAATAACATAATAATACGGTTTAGTTAGTTTTATATTATATGAACCTGGATAACGAATTTCGTCTAAAACAGGCGTAGTTTTTCCTGTAAACACATCAAAAATATACAGCTCAGCTTCTTCTGGATCGCTAAAAAATTTTAAAGTGTCTTGCTCGCGGTAATTCGTGTTTTTTTCTATGGATAATTTAAAGTTAAAAACCGTTGCTGGTTTAATCTCCTTTGGTAATAGTACAGTTGTGGGACTTGCTCTATTTGAATCATAACTAAAGGTAATAGAACCCGTATTATGCGGTACATATACCCAAACTTCATCTTTTATCTTTGGACTCTGTATTTTTTTTACAACTTTGCCATTGGAAAGAGTTACATTTAAGTCCTTAGCATTAATATTGGTTTTTACCTTACATAAAATACAATTTAAATTAGAATTGACGGCTTTAATTGCATGCCGATGACCATCTAAATCTAAGTTAACCCTTTTAAAATCCCTTACTTTTAATAATTGCGCCTTGTTTTGAGCAAATGATATATTAATAAAAAATAAATTAAAAACTAAGAATCGAATAATAATTTTTATCATGGACTCATAATTCAGTGTTATCGGGCTGTATTAACAGACCTTTTTTCGCGTATTACAGTAACTTTAATTTGACCTGGATAACTCATATTAGTTTGAATCTTCTGAGCAATTTCTAAACTTAAAGTATCAATATTAGCATCGGAAACCAGGTCGGGTTGAACTATAATTCTTAACTCACGTCCGGCTTGAATGGCAAAAGCTTTTTCAACTCCAGAAAATTCTAAAGCAATGTTTTCTAAATCTTTTATTCTTTGCGTGTACTGCTGCATAATTTCACGCCGTGCCCCAGGTCGTGCCCCACTTATGGCATCGCATGCCTGAATGATTGGCGAAATAATACAAGTCATCTCTATTTCATCATGATGCGCCCCAATGGCATTTACAATTTGAGCATTCTCACCAAATTTTTCAGCTAATTTTGCACCTAACAAGGCATGACTCAATTCAGTCTCTTCATCAGGAACTTTGCCAATATCGTGTAATAAACCCGCCCTTTTAGCAAATTTAACATTAAGACCCATTTCAGCCGCCATTAAGGAACATAAATTGGCCGTTTCGCGACTATGCATTAATAAATTTTGACCATAACTACTTCTAAAGCGCATTCTACCAACCATCCGTACCAATTCCTTATGTAACCCATGAATTCCTAATTCAATAATCGTCCTTTCGCCAATTTCCATAACCTGTTCTTCTAATTGCCGCTTTGTCTTTTCTACAACCTCCTCAATCCTGGCTGGATGAATACGACCATCCGACACCAAACGCTGCAAACTTAAACGAGCAAGCTCCCGTCTTAAAGGATCAAAAGAAGATATAACTATTGCCTCAGGCGTATCATCAACTACCAAATCTACCCCTGTTGCCGATTCAATAGCTCTAATATTCCTGCCTTCACGCCCAATAATTTGACCTTTTAACTCATCAGATTCTAATGGAAATACGCTCACAACATTCTCTATAGTTTGCTCAGCCGCTACTCTTTGAATAGTTTGAATAATAATTTTCCGAGCTTCTTTATTTGCTTTTTCTTTCGCCTCATCTAAAATTTCCTGTTGTAACTCTAAAGCTTTACTCTCAGCTTCTTGCTTTATTTTATCCAAAATCAAACCCTTGGCTTCAGCCGAATTTAAATTGGCAATTTTCTCCAACTCTTGAATTAAATTCACTTCGCGTTTGTCTAAATCCTGCTTTTTAATATGTAAAATATCTTGCTGTTTTTTAAATAAATCTTTTTGATTATTGTTTTCTTTGATTAATTTTTCAAGATTTTCATTTTTAACATTCAAGTTGTTTTCCTTTTGATTAAAAGAATTTTGTTGTTGTTTTAATTTAACCTCCCATTCATTCAGTTTCATCTTTTTTTCATTTCCATCTGTTTCGGCTTGCATTTTCAATTTAACCACCTGGTCTTTAGCCTCCATCAAATAGTCATTTTTCAAATTCTCAGCCTGCAATTCAGCATCTTTTAAAATAATGGTTGCTTTCACTTCAGCCTCACTTGATATACGCTTAAAACTTGGGGCAAATATAACTTTTCCTAAAAATAACCCCGCAACTAACCCCACAATGGCTGCAATAATGATAAATACCAAAAATTCTATCTCAGTAGAGGTTAAGGCGTGAAGGTCTTCTATTAATACTAACAGTAACATAAATTTCATTTTATAAGTTCATGAATCAATTTTTCTAGTAATTTTAACCAGATATCGCAAAGATAACAAAAAAAATGCAAAGCAACTTAAAATGTTAATAAATTCTTTTTTTTAACGTATTTTTAAGAATTTGTAGACTTTTTTTTGTATCTTTGAACTTTATGAAAACTTTATTAAACCCAGCCATACAATCTTATTTTATTTTAAACCAAAAGAATATTGATTCTTGGATGCTAAACCCTATTCAAACCCAACGAAAAGTTTTACAAGACCTAATTACCAATGCACAATATTCGCAATTCGGACTTCAACACGAATTTGCATCCATTTTTTCAATCAAAAATTTTAAACAAAAAGTGCCAATTTCTGAATACGAAGACTATTATCATTTTATTAATCAAATAATCCAAGGCGAAGACCACGTAATTTGGAACACCCCTGTAGAATGGTTCGCTAAAAGTAGTGGAACTACTAACAGTAAAAGTAAATATATCCCAATTAGCTCTGAATGTCTTGAAGAAGGACATTATAAAGCCTCTAAAGATGTACTTAGTATCTATTTTAAGTTGTTCCCTAATTCTAATTTATTAGCTGGTAAAGGATTAGTAGTTGGCGGTAGCCACCAGCTTCACCCTCTAAATAATCAAGTAAATTGTGGCGACCTTAGTGCCATTTTACTCCAAAATTCACCATTCTGGTCAACCTTAATTAGAACTCCAGACCTCAGTATCGCACTTTTAGACGACTGGGAAACTAAAATTAATAAACTTGCCGAAACTACTATTAACGAAAATGTAACCTCTTTAGTAGGCGTCCCTACTTGGAGTCTCATTTTATTAAAAAAAATCCTCGACATGACACAAAAAAAAGTTATAAAAGACGTCTGGCCCCAATTTGAGGTATTTATTCATGGGGGGGTTTCGTTCCATCCATATAAAAAACAATTCCAAGAAATCTTAGGAGACAATGTTAATTTTTTAGAAATTTATAATGCTTCAGAAGGATTTTTTGCTATTCAAGATAACCTTGAACAAGAAGGCATGCTTCTACTACTCGATCATGGCATTTTTTATGAATTCATGACCCTAGATGAATTTTATGGCAATAAAATTAAAACCATCGGACTCAATAAAGTTGAACTTAAAACAACTTATGTTTTAATCATCTCTACGAACAGCGGTTTGTGGCGCTATATTATTGGCGATACAATCGAATTTACGTCGCTAAACCCGTATCGAATTATTATTAAAGGACGTACAAAACAATTTATTAACGCCTTTGGAGAAGAACTGATGGTTGATAATACCGACCGTGCTATCGAAGCTACTTGCCTTCAAACAAATGCGTTTATTAAAGAATATTCTGTAGCTCCTGCCTATCTAACCACAACGTCTAAAGGATACCACGATTGGCTTATAGAATTTGAAAAAGAACCCCCCAATATCGAAGAGTTTAGTGATGTCTTAGACCAAAATTTAATGAACCTAAATAGCGACTATGAAGCTAAAAGAACCCTCGACATGGCTATCTTAAAACCTAAAATTACCACCCTTAAACAAAACACCTTTCATCATTGGTTAAAAATTAACAATAAATTAGGCGGACAACATAAAATCCCACGTCTAAATAATAATCGTGATTTTTTGAACGAAATTTTGTACATTTGCAACCAAAATTAATATAATATCATAAATATGTGTATCGTTTATAGTATCGTTAACCAAAAAGGCGGCGTTGGAAAAACAACCTCAGCCATTAATCTTGCCGCTAGTTTAGCCGTGCTTGAATTTAAAACACTTTTAATCGACCTCGACCCTCAAGCAAATTCTACCACAGGTTTAGGAATTAATTTACAAAATGTTTACCACTCTATTTATAACTGCTTAGTTGATAAAATTCCACTTCAAAATATTATCCACGAAACCGAACTTAAATTTTTACAAATTGCACCTGCACATATCGACCTCGTAGGCGCACAATTAGAACTGACCGACATTAAAGATAGAGAACTTATTTTTAAACAAATAATGGAACCTATTTTAAACCTATATGATTTTATAATTATCGATTGTAGCCCGTCACTTGGCTTATTAACCGTTAATGCCCTCGTGGCTTCACATAAAGTAATTATCCCAGTACAATGCGAATATTTTGCACTCGAAGGTTTAGGACAACTTTTAAACACCATCAAAATAATTCAACAAAGACTTAACCCCGAACTTGTTATTGAAGGCATTTTATTAACCATGCTCGACTCCCGCTTACGTTTAAATAACCAAATTACTTCCGAAATTAGAAACCATTTCGAAAGCCTCGTTTTTGAAAATATCATCAACCGAAACTCAAAAATTAGTGAAGCCCAAAGCGTTGGAAAACCCGTTATTTTGTACGATGTCGATAGTAAAGGTGCTGCAAATTATATGAATTTAGCTAAAGAAATATTACAAAAAAACAATTTAACTAAAATAAACTCCCAAGATAAAATAATAAATTAAATATATGAGCACAAAAGAACAAAAAGAATCTATCGGACGAGGTATAAATTCGTTATTAAGAAGTATCGAAAACCCTCTAATTAATAAACCCAATCTTCAAGCCTCAGACGTGGCCTCAACCCATAGAATCTCAATAGATAAAATATCCCCCAATCCTAGTCAACCCCGAAAATATTTTGATGAAAATGCCCTCTTAGAACTTGTAGAATCTATCAAAATGCACGACCTTATCCAACCCATAACTGTTGTTAAAAATGCCGACGATACCTACCAACTCATCTCAGGCGAACGGCGTTGGAGAGCCTCAAAACTTGCCGGACTTCGCGATATCCCAGCCTATATTCGTAAAGCAAACGACAACGAAAAATTAGAATTCGCTTTATTAGAAAATATGCAACGCGAAGACCTAAACCCTATAGAAGTAGCTTTGTGTTTAAGCCGCATGATAGAAGATTTAAACTATACACAAGAAGATATTGCTAAACGCATGGGTAAAGACAGAACGCTGGTTAGTCATTATATTCGCTTACTAAAACTGCCGCCGGATATCCAAGACGCCGTTAGAAAAAATACCATCACCATGGGACACGCCAAAGCCTTAATTACTTCTGAAGATATTGAAAAACAATTGTTTATTTTTCAAGAAATCCTATCAAAAAACCTGAATGTTCGCCAAACAGAACAACTGGCTAAAAACGTCAATCAAAAACCCTTAGCTAACAAACCACAACCTATTAACAAAGAAGATCGTTTAAACCCAGTCTTTAAAAAAATAGAAGATAAATTATGTTATTTTATGGAAACAAAAGTTACCTTAAACCACCAAAAAAATGGCTCCGGTACAATCGATATCTACTATAATTCTATAGCCGAACTCAATAACCTTTTAGATAAATTAAAAATCCAAGCTAACTAATCTTAGAGTGTCAATTTTGGGCTCAAAATTTTATATTTTTCTCATCTTATACTTAGTAATTATTAATCTATCTTTTGCTGCACCTAACAACGACTCCTCTAAAAACCATTCTAAACTAAAAACTCACCCGCAACCCCTTAAACAAGATACTTCAAAAAATTATTTAAATCAATTTAAAAATAACTTTAGTTTTAAACAACATAAACCCAAAACAGCGATCATCCTTTCGGCAATTTTACCAGGATTAGGACAAGTTTATAATAAAAATTATTGGAAAGTTCCCATTGTGGTTGGGGTTGTCGCCATCCCTGTCTCACTCTTTTTTTATAATAATAATATTTATAACCAATTAAATTTTGCTATTAAAGCACGACAAAATTTGCCAAGCGACAGCACAGCTTATTTTAATATTTCACCTGATTTAAATAATATTAAAAATAGTGATTACCTATTAGCTCTCAACCGCGATGCATTTCGAGAAAATAGAACCTTATCGTTATTTTGGATATTTATTACATGGGGCTTAAATGTTGCTGAAGCCGCTGTTGCAGGGCACTTAAAATCATTTTCAGTTTCTAAAGACCTTTCACTTGATATCGCACCACAAATTTCACCCACCCATTTCGGCGCAAAACTAGTTTTACATATAGGTAAATAAACCTTTGTTAAAATACCCTAAATTAAACAATTAAGAATTAATTAATACGCTTTTATAAATTCTCCTTGAACATAATCAATGACATCTAAAAAATTGTTTTTAGAATGATATACCGCTAATTGCCTATCTGCACCAGTTCCATTTTGTAGTATCGTTTTCATATACTCAGCCGATGACCTACTATCTAAATCGTCTAAAACATCGTCAACAAAATCTAAAAGTTCTAAGAGCAGTTCTTTCGTATTAACCTCAGTCTCTTTCCCAAAATCTATGAGTTTACCTTCAATACCATATCTACTTGCCCGCCATTTGTTTTCATTAATCACTGTGCGCTGATACATATTGAAATTCAAATTTTTGCTTCTTAATTTATATAATTTTACACAAATAGCCTGAAACAACGCTGCAATACATATTGTTTCTTGAATTGTCATAGGAACATCACAAATTCTAAATTCCAAGGTATCAAAAAATGGGTGCACGCGTAAATCCCACCAAATTTTTTTTGCATTGTCTATACAATTGGTTTTTATTAATAAATTTATATATGTTTCGTAAGCATCGTAACTTTCAAAATAATCTGGAATACCCGTTCTTGGAAATTTATCAAAAATTTTGGTTCTAAACGATTTATAGCCTGTGTTTCTTGACTCCCAAAAAGGCGAATTGGTACTTAAAGCATAAATATGAGGTAAAAAATAACGTGCCGTATTGGCAATATGAACCGCTAATTTTTTGTCTGGCATCCCAACATGCACATGTAAACCAAAAATTAAATTACTTCTTGCCGCTTCCTGTAATTCATTGACAATTTGATTATAACGCTCGTGGTTTGTAATGAGCTGGCTCTCCCAATGACTAAAAGGGTGCGTCCCAGAAGCGCCAACACCAAAGCCCAACGATTTGGAGATTTCAAATATAATACCCCTTAAATTCGAAATATCTGTAAAAGCTTCATTAATATCTTTACAAATATCGGTTCCAACTTCTACAACTGCCTGATGCATCTCAGCTTTTACTTTATCCTTTAATAATTTTTGACCTTCTTGAACAATTTTTTGCTGATGACTTTTTAACTCCCGAGAAATGGGATCTACTATCATATATTCTTCTTCAATACCAAGAGTAAAAATATTTTTACTATTATTATGTATAACCATATTCCTATTTTATGAAATTACCCCATTTAATATTAGGCTGATTGGGAACAAAGGCTTTGGCTTTGTCAACTAAAAACTTCGACATCACATCAACAATCCATTTAAAATTGTCTTCACCCACACTTTTTAAATCGGCATCTGGTGCAGGATTACAAAAATCGATGGCATAAGGAATACCATCGCGTACTGCTAATTCAACAGTATTTAAATCGTAACCCAATTCATGATTAATTTTTAGTACGATATCTTTCATCGTTTTCAATAAAGTTTTACTTGGTTTAAAATCGGCTACATAACGTAAATGGTGCGGGTTACGAGGTTCATAAGGCATAATTCTAACCTCATGCCCACCCACACAATAACACCTAAAATAAGACGTAAATTTAATTTCCTCTTGCAAAAGCATCACTAATTCGTTTGTTTCAGCATATTTTTCAAAAAATTCTTCTTTCGATTTTAAACAATACACATTTTTCCAGCCACCACCACTATGAGGCTTCATATAAGCCGGAAAACCAATATATTCAAAGATACCTTCCCAATCTAATGGATAGGCTAAATTACTAAAACTCTTGTCGGTAGTTCCCGCTGGCATTTGATGCGATGGTAATATCACTGTATTGGGCACCGGTACCCCAATTTTAGTGGCTAAACAATTATTGAAGAACTTTTCATCGGCACTCCACCAAAATGGGTTGTTTACAACATAAGTGCCCGTTAAAGAAGCATTTTTAAGATAGGCTCGGTAAAATGGCACATCCTGACTTATCCGATCTAAAATAACAGCATAAGGCGTGGCTTTACCCTGAACTACTGCATCAATATGAACTTTTTCCGCAGTAATATTAGGTAATCCCAACCCATTAATTTTTTCAATTAAAGCCTCAGGAAAACTACGCTCCTGACCAAACAAAAGACCAATTTTTAACATAAATAATAATTTTAAATTTTTGACAAGATACAGATTTTCTTTTATTTTCTTTATAATTTTTTTAAATTTAACTAAATTTATAATATTTTATAAGATTCTATTAACAAATTCTATTCAAGAATTAATGGTTAAAAAAAATAAATCATTTAAAATTACGTTAGTATTTAAATAAATATTACCTTTGCTATTACCTAAAAAAATATATAAAAATGGACAATAATTTTTCATCAAGTACTAAAGAAATTATATCATTTAGTCGAGACGAAGCCTTAAGAATCGGCAATGATTTTATTGGTTTAGAACACATCATGTTAGCCTTAATAAAAGAACATAAAAATTTAGCAATAAAATTGCTTAAAAATTTAAAGGTTAAAATAGACCTGCTCAAAATTGAAATTGAAGGCTCTTTAAGTATTAATATAAACCCCAATTTAAACGATTCTGTTAGCTTACCATTAACCAAACAAGCCGAAAAAGCCCTCAGAGTAAGTTATTTAGAAGCTAAATATTTAAAAAGTAACCAAACCGAACCTGAACATCTTTTGCTTGGAATTTTAAAGAATAAAGACAATATTGTAACAAATATTATTGCCCAATACGAGGTTACTTACGATTTGTATAGAACCGAATTAGAAATTTACTCTCAAATTGATAAAAACAATATTGATTCTAACCCCCCTTTTATAAATCCCTATAAATCGCAACTTGAGGATGAGAATTTATTAGATCAAGTAAAGCAAAATACCTATGAAAACAAAAATGCATTTTCTTCAAATTCTAAATCAAACACAAAATCAAAAACGCAAGTATTAGATAATTTTAGCAGAGATATAACCAAACTTGCAATTCAAGGTAAACTGGATAATATTATTGGGCGAGATATGGAAATTGAACGCGTCTGTCAAATTTTAAGCCGGCGTAAAAAAAATAATCCCATCTTATTAGGCGAACCAGGAGTTGGCAAAACAGCTATTGTTGAAGGCTTAGCGCTTCGCATTATTCAAAAAAAAGTGAGCCCCGTTTTGTTCGAGAAACGTGTTATAGCCCTGGATATGGCAAGTTTAGTGGCTGGAACTAAATACCGCGGTCAGTTCGAAGAACGGATTAAGTCGATTATGCAAGAACTTGAACAAAATAGAGATGTCATTCTATTTATCGATGAAATGCACACCCTTATTGGCGCCGGCGGTGCAAGCGGCTCTTTAGATGCGTCTAACATTTTAAAACCCGCCCTTGCCCGTGGCGAACTACAATGTATTGGTGCCTCAACCCTCGATGAGTTTAGAATGTATATCGAAAAAGATGGTGCCCTTGAACGCCGCTTTCAAAAGGTAATGATCGAACCACCCTCTATCGATGAAACCATTCATATCCTAAATAATATAAAAGAAAGCTATGAAACATTTCATAAAGTTATTTATACCCCATCTGCCATCGAGCAATGTGTGAAATTAAGCGATCGATATATTTCAGATCGCCTTCTACCCGATAAAGCCATCGATATCTTAGACGAAGCTGGCGCCCGAGCCCATTTAACTAAAATGACCACACCTAAAGATTTAGATGACCTAGAAGAACGTATCGAAAAAGTGAAACTTGAAAAAAAACAATACGTCTCCAATCATAAATTTGAATATGCCGCCGAATTACTTGAAAAAGAACGCATCCTTCTCACAGAACTTCTTGCCGCCCGTGAAGCCCTTAGAGATAAGCTTGAACAGCAAATTATACAAATATCCGAAAAACAAATTGCCGATGTGGTAAGCACTATCACTGGAATCCCTATCAATAAAGTTATTGAAACAGAATCCAATAAACTCATTAATTTAAAAACAATTATTAATAATGTGGTTATCGGTCAAGATGATGCCGTTACTAAAGTTGTTAAAGCCATTCAACGAAATAAAGTTGGCTTAAAAAACCCCAATAAACCCATTGGTGTTTTTATTTTTCTTGGACCTTCCGGTGTCGGAAAAACCGAATTAGCCAAAGCCCTCGCCAAACATCTTTTTGAAAGCGATGACGCTTTAGTTCGCATTGATATGAGCGAATATATGGAAAAATTTTCAGTAAGTCGCTTAGTTGGTGCACCTCCAGGCTATGTTGGTTACGAAGAAGGTGGACAACTTACCGAAAAAGTACGCCGTAAACCCTATCGCGTTATCCTTTTCGATGAAATAGAAAAAGCCCACCCCGATATTTTTAATTTACTCCTCCAAGTACTTGATGAAGGTATCTTAACCGATGGATTCGGTAGAAAAGTGGATTTTAAAAATACCCTTATTATCATGACCTCAAATATCGGCATTCGTAACCTTAAAGAATTTGGCACTGGTATTGGTTTTAGCACTACAAGCAAAATACAAAACGCTGAATCTGAATCTAAAATGGTATTAGAACGCGCTCTTAAAAAAACGTTTTCGCCTGAATTTTTAAATAGAATTGATGATGTGGTCATTTTTGATAGCCTCCAAAAAGAAAGTATTCTAAGAATTGTCGATATCATGTTTAGAGACTTACAAGAAAAAGTGTACAAATTAGGGTATTATATCGAAATTTCTGATACAGCTAAAGAATTTATTGCCGAAAAAGGCTTTGATATTCAATTTGGTGCAAGACCATTACAACGCGCTATCCAAAAATTTATCGAAGACCCCTTATCCGAAGAAATTATAAAATTAAAAAATAATCAACAAGGTATTAGTACTATTTTAATAGATACCGAACCCGAAATAGACCATTTAAAGTTTTCGATACAATTTCAAGAAAATACATTAAATAATCCTGTATTGACAGATTAATTGCCTATTTAAGCAAAAAAAATAAATTATTTGTGTTTTTTTATAAATTTTTCAAAAATTTATAAAAATTAACCAAAATTAACAAAAAACATATATTTGTTAAAAAAAATACAATTTATTTTGTTTTGATAATAAGTTTTGTGTTAACTTTGCAAAATTTATTTTTTATGAAAAAATTATGTTTCTTTATTTTAGGTTTGCTGAGCTTAGTAATGGTAAAAGCTCAAATTACCACAACTGGAGCAATTTCGGGCTATGTTTTCGACAAGTCCAAGACACCTTTAGTAGGTGCCAACGTTAAAGCGGTTCACGAACCCACAGGTAGTGTATATTCAACTACCACAAGTTCGGCAGGATTTTATAGTTTTAATGCTGTTAGGGTGGGAGGTCCTTACACAATTATGGTTACTTATGTTGGATTAGAGTCTCAAAAAGAAAGCGACGTATTTACCGATTTAGGGCAAACCACCAATATCGATTTTGCCTTAGGTGCCGATAAAACAACTTTAGAAAATGTAGTAGTACAATCTAATAGAAATTCGTCATTTTCTCGAAATAAAACCGGCGCCACTCAAACTTTTGGTAGAAAAGAAATTTTAAATATCCCAACCATAGGATCGAGAAACATTTCAGATATTACCAAATATAATTCTCAAGGAAACGGTCGTTCGTTTGGTGGTGTTGATTCAAGATATAATAACTTCTCAATTGACGGTTCGGTATTAAATGATGGCTTTGGATTAAGTGGTGGTAATGCTGCTGGACAAGCCGGAGGCAGAACTGGTATTTTTCCAATATCAATTGATGCTATTGAACAAATTCAAGTAAATATTGCCCCCTTTGATGTACGTCAAAGTGGCTTCGTTGGAGCAGGTATAAATGCTGTTACCCGTTCAGGTACTAACGAGATTGAAGCCTCAGCTTATGGTACTTATAACGATAATACAAGTGCTTTTTTAGGAACTACCGCCTATAAAACAAAATTAACAAATGTTATTTTTAATCAACAACTTTATGGTGGTCGCATTGGTTTCCCAATTGTTAAAAATAAATTATTTGCTTTTGTAAATTTTGAGGGATATAATAGAACTGCACCCGCCTTATCACTTTTTTCTACAGGCTCCCCGAATGCTGGTGGAAGTACTAATATTTCCAGACCACGATATACATTGTTAGATTCATTATCTAAATACTTACAGTCTAATTTTAATTATGCTACAGGACCTTGGGAAAATTATAATGCCGAAACCAAAGCTACTAAATTTTTAGCTAAAATTGATTGGAATATAAACGAAAATAATAAAATTAATTTTAGATTCATCAGCCAATTATCAAGCCAATATAACCCAATCAGTAATTCCAGTGCAGTAGGAATAGGTAATAGAATCAATATAAATTCATTATCATATCAAAATAGTGGTTATACTCAAAATGCTAATACAACGTCTGGCGTAGTTGAATGGAATAGCCAATTTTCAAAAATTGTTTCTAATAACTTAATTATTGGTTATGATTATAATAATGAAGATAGAGCTAAATCTAATGTGTCATTTCCAACAGTTGACATTAGAAACGGTGCAGGCCAAACTACATTAGTATCATTTGGTAACGACCCCTTTAGCCCAAGCAATAAACTAAATTATAGTTTATTTCATATCACCGAAAATATTACGATAGATAAGAATAAAAATAAAATTACAGCGGGTTTTAATTATGAATATTTTAAATCCAACAATGTATTTTTCCCCGGTTCTAATGGTGTTTATGTTTTTGATGATGTAAACGCTTTTTACGCGGCTGCAAACCAGTCTATAGCTAACGGCGGAAAGCCTTCAACCTTAACTACAAATAATTTTTTACTAAGATATTCTTTACTACCCAATAATGCCGAACCTTTACAGGTGTTAGAATCAAGTAAATTAGATTTTTATGCTCAAGACGAAAATCATCCACATGAAAATCTAACTTTAATCTTTGGTATAAGAACCTCATTGATTTGGTTTGGCAATACAGCATTGAATAACCCTGTAGTTAGTGCTTTGAACTTTGGTAATGATAATACTCAAAAATATAGCACGAATACCTTACCAGGTTTAAGTTTTTTAATTGAACCTCGCTTTGGCTTTAATTGGGATATTTTAGGAAATAAATCCTTTATTTTAAGAGGTGGAACTGGTATATTTACTGGGCGTCCTCCTTATGTATTTATTTCTAATGCTGTAGGCAATAATGGTATTTTAACCACAACAACTGCCGCTGGAAATTATGGATTTACTGCTAATCCAGCCCTTTATTTTACACCGACTACTCCAGGGGCTAATTCTACTTTAGATTTAGCTTTTAATGACCCGGGTTTTAAATTCCCTCAAGCTTGGAAAAACAATATAGCACTTGAATACCGATTACCATTTGGATTAAACTTTAGCGTGGAATATTTATATAATTATTATTTAAATGCTGTAAACTATACAAATGCAAATTTTAGCACTGCACCAAGAGGTAGATACAATATTAATGCTGGTGGTGATGCACGTGTATATTATGGTGTTACAGGGTCTTCAAGTTCAACAACGGTAGGTAATAGTACCAGAATTAATGCCAATGTTCAAAATGCCATTGTTTTGGGCAACAGAAGCGGTGCTTTTAATAGCCAATTGACTTTAAAAATTGAAATGCCTACTATTAAAGGGTTTTACGGATTTATAGCTTATACCAAATCTGAATCTAAAGACTTTATGTCGGCCGGATCGATTGCTGCTTCAAGCTGGACAGGTGCTAGAAGTGCTACTAATAATAATGAATTAGGGTTAGCAAATACTGATAATTTAGTACCTGATAGATTTGTGGGCTTATTAAGTTATAAAATAGATTATGGTAAACCTTTGGGAGGTGCCACAACTATTACACTTGGTGTAACTGCCCAACAAAATGGCGTTTTTTCTTACACAATTAATGGGGATTTGAACCGAGATGGTGTTTTTGGAAATGAGCTAATGTATGTTCCAACCGATGCACAAATTGATAATATGCTTTTTGAAACCACGTCCACTTTTGCTTACACACAAACCCAACAACGCGAAGCCCTTAAGTCATTTATTGCCCAAGATCCTTATTTAAGTAATATTCGTGGTCAATATTCCGAAAGAAATGCCGCTGTGCTTCCTTTCTTTCTTAGAGCCGATATTAGCATAGCACAAGATATTTTTTATTACACCAACCATAAAAAAGGTGGCAAGCAAAGACATGGCTTACAATTAAGGTTCGATCTTATTAATTTACCTAATCTAATCAATGCTGAATTAGGCGTATCTTCTAGACCAACATCTAACGGACAAATCTTAAATCTAAGAAATTATGGTACTGTTAGCGGTGCTGTAAATCCAGTTTATCAATTAGCAACTCAAACAAATGTAGATGGTTCAACGACGTTAATCAATAGAAGTTTTCAAACCAACGCTTCTGTATTTGAAGTATGGCAAATGCAAATCGGACTTCGCTATTATTTTGGAAGCCGATAATCGTTAATCAATTTCTTAATAGATTAAAAAAAGGAGGATAAATTATCCTCCTTTTTTGTTTGTCTAAAATGTGTCTTCGAAAAAATATTTTATGACGCGAATATTTAATCTAAATTTTTGTACCATTGTAAAAAATTGATAATAACTTAGAAACCTATTTAAAATTAATCAATAAACTCCCAGACGATGAAAACGGAAAAAACTTTAAAACTACTTATAAAAATTATATTTTAAAAACAATAAAAACTATAGATATGTATAAATTTAATCAATTAGAAAGCGACCTTGAAGATGATATTGATGATAATAGAATGTCGTTATTTGACCAAATTAAAATTGAAGGCAAAATTGAAGGCAAAATTGACAGTATTAAAAAGTCATTAAAAAGAGGTAAATTAAGTATTTTAGAAATTGCGGAAGATTTTGAGGTTAGTCTGGATTTTGTTCAGAAAATAAAAAATGATAACCAATTATAATAAAAATTTATATAAAATTTTTAAAACATCGTTGTTAATAAATATAATATTTTGAAATTTTAAATTAATTTTATAAATATAGTTTTTATTTTGTAATTTTGTACAATTTTTAACTTGAAAAAGATATTATTAATTTTATGTACCGTATTATCTTGCCTTGAAGCGTTGTCTCAAGATAATAATGGTTTTATATCGGGTTACACGATTAACCCCAAAAATAAACCCATTTCTAATGTTACTATTAAAGCTACCCATGTTCCTACACAAACTACTTATACTACAAATTCTAAAGAGGGAAGTTTTAAAATTAATAACGTGTTACTTGGCGGTCCATACCAAATACATATTTCTAAAGATAGCTTTATTAGCCAAAGTTTTGAAATTGACGATATAAATGTTGGGCAAACTATTCAGCTCAATATTTTTCTAAAATGGGACAGTGCCATTCTTAAAGCAATCCTCAAAGTGGATTCTATTAAAAAATGGGGTGTTCCTAAAATAACAGATACAACACGGGTTCATAAAACCGATAGTACAGAATCAAACCTTGAAGATTCCATCCTTACAAACATTGTGCCACCAGCGGTTACGGATACACCTAAAAGCGAACCTATTGATGTTAAAAGTATCTTGAAATCTTTATTTAAAAAAACAACCGTTTTAGATACGGTAACTGTTTTAAATAAAGATACCAGTTTTATTATAAAGCAAAGTCCTTTCGGCACACTTATAAATAAGTCCACCCTCAAAAATTTTCCAACCTTAAATCGTAGCCTGAACGATTTTATTAATTTAAATCCTTACGCCAATCAAAATTTATCGATCTTAGGTTTAGATAATCGCCTTAATAATATAACAATAGATGGTACGTCATTTAATAATAAATTTGGGTTATATCCATTGCCGGGCGGGCAAACCTCGTCTAATATTTTATCAATTGATGCTATCGAAAACATATCTGTAAATGCAACGCCTTATAATTTAAAATATTCTGGTTTTACAGGTGGGTCTATCAATATTATAACAAAATCTGGTACCAATAAACTTCATGGAACTGGATTTGTTAATTATCGTGGTGCAAGTTTGGCAGGAAAACTTGGTGGTATTGATGGGCAACAGAATACTGATTTTACTAATTTTAATAATGTGCAATTCGGCGCTACAGTTTCAGGACCTATTAAACTCAATAAAATATTTTATTTAGTTAATTTTGAAGGGCTGTTTAATCAAACACCTGCCAATTCATTTCGCCCAGGAACCGATGCAAACTCTACCAAAATAGTGTTAGACTCAATCTCTAATTATCTAAATGCGCGTTATAATTATCAAACGGGTTCATATACTAATTATAATCTTATTAATCAAGCCTTTAATTTTATTTTTAAGTTAGATTGGAATCTTTCTCAAGATCATAAATTGAGTATCAAACTCAATGCATTAAATTCATTTAAAGATTTTCCTAATTCTAATATTTATCAATCATCGACATTATTAAGTTTTCAAAATTCAAATTATCGGGCTTTTAGTAATAATTATGGATTGGTAGCACAACTGAATTCAAAATTTAAATATGATATAAAAAATGAAATAGTCTTAGGTGTAAATTACGACCAAAATTATCGCACCAATAATGGCACAGATTTTCCAAGTGTTACAATTTTAAACGGATTCAATCAACAAGCCTTAATCAGTTTTGGTCCAGATGGCTATTCATTAACCAATCGTAATCAAACGAATACCTTGAATTTTCAACTAACTGATAATGTGTATTATAATTTTAAAAGACATTTTTTAAATTTAGGACTACAGGTCGATTATACCTCCCTTCAAAATACGTTTAACCCCAATGTTTTAGGCAATTATACCTATAGTAATTTCGATTCGTTTAAAAGTCCAACAGCTTTACCCATTGGTTATAGCTATAATTATAGTAATACCAACGATCGTTCTAATTGGGTATCTAATAATTCATTACTTCAAATTGGTGTTTATTTACAAGATGAGTTTGTTATAGACCCCAACTTGAAAATCCAATTTGGCATTCGGTTCGATATTCCTATTTTACTTAACCAATTTCCTGCCAATGCAGTTTATAATAATTCTACAACAGATTTTTATAATGCAGATGGGTTTATTAATAAAGTGGCTTCTGGCTTGCCACCTTCGTCTTTACTTCAGTGGAGTCCTAGAATTAGTTATACGTACGATGTCTTAGGAAAACATCAAACCTTTTTAAGGGGTGGGGTAGGGCTTTTTAATGGTGTGAATCCATTATTATATTTTAGTACGGCTCAAACTGGCAATGGATTAATATATGGCTCTGAAAATAACAATGGGTATTCCATTGCAAATCGACAATTTAACACCACTTTCCCGCAACCTTGGACACCTCCAGTTGTTACTGGTAACAACACTTTACCAAATTATAATTTATTTTTAATTTCTCCAGATTATAAATATCCTCAAGTGTTTCGGGCTAATTTTGAAGTGCAACATCAGTTTAAAAATATTCAATTCACCTCTGAAGTTTTATTTTCTCAAAATTTAAGCGCCAATGTATTTTATAATTCAAATCAAAAGCCAGCAATTTCTAATTTTAATGGTCCAGATAAACGACCTATTTATGGGTTAATTAATAAGAATCCGTATCAAGCCATTAATTCAAACGAAACTAATGTAAGCTATATTCGTGCCAATACGGATATAAGTGAGGCTATCATTTTAACTTCGGCACCTTTAGGTGGTGTATTTAACTTCAAAATTCAACTTGAAAAACCCTTTATAGCAAAAAATAGGTTTGCCTGGTTTGCGGCTTATAATTTTCTAAGTGCCAAAGATTACGCTAGTTTACAAGCAAATTATACATCTGGTTGGAATGGCATTTTGTCGGTCAATGGCAATAACAAACCGGGGCTTGGCATATCGGACTACGAAAATCCTCACCGATTATTAGGATATATTAGCTACAAACAACCTATTATCAAAGATTTACATATTTTATTTACTTTATTTGCTGAAAATAAATTCGGTGGTCGCTATAATTACGTGTATGCTGGTGATCAGAATGGTGATGGCATTTACGGAAACGACTTACTTTACGTGCCTAAAGACCAAGGCGAAATGAATTTTGCGGATTACAGCATGAACGGTGTTACTATTACAAAACAAGACCAAAATGAGGCTTTTGAAAATTATATTAATCAAGACCCTTATTTAAAAACCAGACGTGGTAGATATATAGAACGTAATGGAGGCATAGTACCACAAGTGTTTCGTTTCGATTTAAGTACCAAACTTATATATAGTTTAAAAAATACCCATTCAGTTGAGTTTCGATTTGATATTTTTAATATTAATAATTTATTGAATGCCGCATGGGGTACAAATAATTATTTAAATAACCCTTATTTATTAACCTTTTTAGGTATCAACCCACAAGGCGAGCCTGTTTATAATTTTAACGCGTTTAATGGAAGTATTAATTACAGTAGTTTTTCTAAAGGTGCAAATTTAGCAGATGTTTGGCAAATACAGCTGGGTGTTCGATACCATTTTTAGTTGTTAATAATCGCCTAAATTTGTTTCACCTAATACTTGAAGGGCATGGGCTAATTGTTGGTCGTTGGGTGCTATACCATGCCATTCGTGGCTTCCTTCCATAAATGGTACGCCTTTCCCCATAGAAGTAGTCATGATAATAACCTTGGGTAAACCATTGCCGTGGCTTTCCTTGGCATTTAATATTGTATTTTCAATATCTTCTAAATTGTGTCCGTCCATTGTAAAAACTTGCCATCCAAAGGCTGAAAATTTTTCTCCAATATTGCCTAAATGTAAAACCTGTTTTGTAGAACCGTCTATTTGTTGACCATTAAAATCTACAGTTAAAATTAAATTATCTACTTTGTTATGAGCGGCAAATAAGATGGCTTCCCAATTTTGTCCTTCTTGCAATTCGCCGTCGCCAACTAAAGTATATACAAAGCAATGATCTTGATTATATTTTTTTGCTAAGGCAGCCCCAATAGCAACACTAAGTCCTTGTCCTAACGAACCCGAAGCCACCCTTATACCAGGCAAATGTTCATGTGTGGTGGGATGTCCTTGTAAACGACTGTTGATTTTGCGAAATGTTTTCAATTCATCGATATCAAAATATCCACGCCGTGCCAATACTGCATAAAAAAGGGGCGAAATATGACCGTTTGATAAAAAGAATACATCTTCGTTCAAACCAGACATTGAAAAAGGTAATTGGAGGGTCATGATTTTAAAATACAAAACGGTTAAGAAATCAGTACATCCTAAGGAGCCGCCTGGATGCCCACTAGACGCCCCATGAACCATTCTTACAATGTCTCGCCTTATTTGGGTAGCTATATCTGTTAAATTATTCATACTAATTGTTTTTTTTTAATAATGCGCCATACAAGGTTTCACCATGATTCTCATATCCTATAAAATATTGGCTTTCAATTAATTCTAAATCATTTTGAGAAATAATATGCGTTATAAGATCTTCATTTTCAGATTTAAAAACCGAACAAGTTACATATAATAAATACCCACCAACTTCAAGCATTTCAAGGCAGTTTTTTATTATAGAAGTTTGCGTGTAGCGTAATTTTGATAAGTGTTCATTTTCAAAATATTTAATAGCTTCGGGGGTTCTAATCCATGTACCGCTACCACTGCAGGGTGCATCAATTAAAATAAGGTTAAATTTTTTAAAAATAAGGTTCGTGGTTAAATCAAGGTTAAAATATTTTAGTACTTGAATTCTTGCCTTTAATAATCTTTTTTGTAAGACTTTTATTTTTTGGGTTCTAATATCATTAATCGAAATGGTTGCGGGTTCTAAGGTATCATGAATGAGTATTGTTTTGCCCCCTGCGCCGGCGCAAGCATCTAAAACATGGTATGTATTTTTTGGGGGGATTTTTTTTAACAATTCACAAACACGTTGAGAGTTTATATCTTGAATAACGGCTTCAATATCTATTAATAAAAATTTTTCTAAATCAATATTTTCTTTAAAAGACAAAATTTGGTTTGATATTTTAGTATAATTGATTTCGGCTTGGTTTAGTTTAAATTGTACTTTTTCTTCGTAACCAGGACGAAGTCTTATGAAAAATTCTGGTTTTTTTAAAAAAGAATAAATAAAGTCATTAAATTTTATATGGTTTGACATTAAGTATTTAAAAGGAAACATATTGTCAAAATTAAAATCTGGATATTTGTGGTTTACAAATTCAATTTTTTCAGGAATAGATTTATGCCAATGTAAAATCCAGTCATTGTCGTAAATTTCAGCCCAAATATCTATACTGGCATCATTTAAGAATAAGGCAACCTTAGCTTGGTCGTTAAAATGAAGATTCTGTATAGACGCTCCTAATCTGAAAATGGAATAACATATATTGGAAATCATGCGTCTATCTCTACTTCCAAATTTATGATTTTCATAAAAGTAGCCTTTCAAAAACTTATTAAAAGGTTTTAAACCATCAAACTTATTGATTATATCTTTAGCTGTATGAATGTATTTTTTTAGAATAAGCATGAAACAAATTATAATTCAAGGAGAGATGAAATTGGGTCTTTACCAACTAAAAGTAAGATAGGGTTTTCTAAAAGTTCTTTGATTCTAATTAAAAATCCAACAGAATCTTTACCGTCAATGATACGGTGGTCGTAACTCAAAGCCACATACATCATTTGTTTAATTTCAATTTTACTATTGACTACAACGGGTCTTTCTTGAATTTTATGCATACCTAATATAGCAGATTGTGGTGGATTGATAATTGGGGTGCTCATTAAACTGCCAAAAATTCCACCATTAGACACAGTAAAGGTACCGCCTGTTAAATCATCTAACGAAATTTTATTATTTTTGGCTTTTTCTGCCAATTCTGCAACAGCCATTTCAATTTCTGCCATGCTTAAAACATGCACATTACGAACAACGGGTACGGTTAATCCTTTGGTGGTACTTACAGCAACAGAAATATCAACATAGTTATGATAAATAATTTGGTCTTGCATAAAATAGGCGTTTACGGCAGGAAACTCGATTAACGCTTGTGCTGCAGCTTTAAGGAAAAAACTCATAAATCCTAAGCTTACATTATGTTTTTCTTTAAATTTTTCTTTATATTTTTTTCTAATATCTAAAATTGCTTGCATATCTACTTCATTAAAAGTAGTAAGCATAGCTGTTGAATTTTTAACATCAACTAAACGTTTGCTAATTGTGCGTCTAATATTACTAATTTTTTCTGGTCGATTTTGCCTCATTATCGAACTGTCAATTGAATTTTTAAATTGTGGTTGTTGTGTTACTGGTGTCAGGGGTAATGTTTTATTTTGAGGGGGTGCTTGATGGTCAATTTTTTCTGTGGGATTGTTGTTGGCTTCAAGTTGCGATACAGATAAGACGTCATTTTTTGTAATTTTATTTCCGGTACCTGTTGCTTTTAGTTGCGAAATATCAATATTACCATCATCAATCATTTGTTTGGCTAAGGGCGTAGCATGAATTGGAACGGCTTCATATTTTTTAAATTCGGTTTTATCTTGTTCTGTTAAAGGCGTATGGGTAGAGTTGGCCTGCGAAAAAAGATTATTTAATGTTTGAAATTCATCGTTTTTATTTTGTGTTGTATTTTTATTATTACTATCAATTTTAGCGATGAGGTCGTGTATTTTTAATGTAGCACCTTCGGTAGTGCAATGGGTTATATAGCCTGCAACTTCGGCTGTCAGTTCTTGTGTTGCTTTTTCGCTTTCAAGTTCTGCAATGGGTTGGTCTATTTGTACAAATGCGCCATCTGCAACCAACCATTTTGAAAATGTTACTTCTTGAATAGATTCACCAAGACTTGGTACCAGTATTTCTGTAATCATATTTTAAAAATTAAACTTTAAATGCTGTAGTTATAATATCTAATTGTTCTTTTTGGTGAATTTTATAAAAACCGGTGGCGATAGAGCTTGTAGGTTTTCGACTGATGATGCCGAATTTAATAAAGGTTAGATTCATAATTAAAAACAAAGCGGCGCCCATGTTTAATGGTTCCTCTTGCACCCAGTAAAATTTTATTTGACGCTTATCATATTTAGGATACTTTTGAAAAATGTCTTTTAATTGTTGTATTGGAAGAGGATAAATTTGTTCGATTCTAATTATAGCAACATTACGAATATTATCTTTTTTTTGTTGTTCGTAAAGGTCAAAGTAGATTTTACCAGAGCACAATAATATTTTATCAACTAAACTTCTGTTATTATTTTGGTCGATGTCATCAATAATAGGATTAAAGCCACCGCTAACAAAATCCTTAAAGTTACTATAGGTTAGGGGGTTTCTTAAATTAGATTTAGGCGTAAAATTAATTAATGGTTTTCTAAAAGGCCAAATAATTTGTCGTCTTAATAAATGAAAAAAGTTGGCGGCAGTAGTAACATTTGATACTATAAAATTACAATCGGCGGCTAATTGCAAAAATCGTTCAATTCTTGCACTGCTATGTTCAGGACCTTGTCCTTCGTAGCCATGTGGTAATAACATAACCAGTCCGTTCTTGCGTTGCCATTTTTGTTCTCCAGAAGCGATGAATTGATCAATGATTGTTTGGGCGCCGTTTGCAAAATCGCCAAATTGTGCTTCCCATACAACTAAGGCATCAGGGTTGGCTAAAGCATATCCGTATTCAAACCCTAAAACTCCATATTCGCTTAATAATGAGTTATATATTTTTAACTTCATGTCTTTGAAACCGTTGTTGAACTCTAAACGGTTATAAGGCGTATTACTATCAGCATCGTAAAGTACAGCATGTCTATGGCTAAAGGTACCGCGTTGCACATCTTGACCACTTATTCGAACGGTTTTGCCTTCGTTTAAAATAGAAGCATAAGCTAATAGTTCGGCAGTTGCCCAATCTACTTTATTTGTGTTTTCTAAAAGTTTAATTTTATCTTGAATTAATTTATCTACCTTTGGGGTTAGGTTAAAATCATCTGGAAATGTCATGATAATATTAAAAAGCTGATTAAAATCTGTGCTTGAAATATTCGTAAGTACGTCAGCAAAAATATCTTCTTCTTTAACATTACTTTTCATAGACTGCCATATTTTTTGAGGGGCTTGATAGTGATATGGTAGATTATTTTGTTTAACATTTTCTAAACGATCTTGTAAATCTTTCCAAAACTTTTGTTCCATATCTTTAGCTAAACTAACAATTTCAGGGCTTCCTAAATTCACTAATTTTTGAAAATAGATTTCTCGAACGCTGGGGTGGTTTTCAATAAGTGCATATAAATTGGGTTGGGTATATTTTGGATCATCGCCTTCATTATGACCATGTTTTCGATAGCATACCATATCAATAAAAATATCTGACTTATATTTTTGCCTGTATTGAACGGCTAATTCAACGCATTTTACAACTGCTTCAGGGTCGTCTCCATTCACGTGTAATACTGGGGCTTGAATCATCGCCGCTAAAGAAGTACAATATGCTGAACTTCGGGCATCATCAAAATCAGTAGTAAAACCAATTTGATTATTTATAACAAAATGAATGGTACCACCGGTATAGTATCCTTTTAATTTAGACATTTGTAAAATTTCATAAATTATACCCTGTCCAGCGATCGAGGAGTCGCCATGTATTAATAAAGGAAGTATTTTATCGTAATTTGAATTATATAAGATATCGGCATTTGAGCGGGTATAGCCTAAAACAACAGGATCAACAGCTTCTAAATGAGATGGGTTGGGCATAAGTTTAACATAGACTGTTTTACCAGACAAGGTATTAATTTCACTACTATAACCGAGATGGTATTTCACATCACCGCTCCCCATAGTTTCGGTTGGTGTAACCTCGCCTTCAAATTCTGAAAAGATACTTTCGTATGTTTTATCTAAAACATTTGCTAGGACATTTAAACGGCCTCGATGTGCCATACCAATCACAAATTCTTCAACGCCAATATTTGAGGCAGATTGAATGATGGCATCTAAAGCCGCAATCGTTGTTTCGCCACCTTCTAAACTAAATCTTTTTTGACCAATAAATTTTTTTTGTAGAAAATTTTCAAAAACGGTTGCTTGGTTTATTTTATCAAATATGCGGCGTCTTTTTTCGTTAGTAAATTCCTTATTAAATTCAAATTCAATATTTTGAGACAACCAATTAACAATCTCTTGGTTGGAAATATATTTAAATTCTATACCAATTTTACCAGTATATGCTTTTTGAAGAAACTCTAAAATTTCTTTTAAAGTGGCGTTATTTAAACCAATTAAATTAGAGCACTTAAATTGAGTTTGTAGGTCTTGACTGGTTAAATTAAAAAATTTTAGTTCTAACTCAGGGTTGCGATCTTTTCTAGGTTTTAAAGGATTTGTTTTAGCTAATAAATGACCTTTATTTCTGTATCCTGAAATTAATCGATATACTTGAAGTTCTTTCTCTAGGTTTGAGGCGTTAGGCGAGGTATTATTGAGATTTGCGTGTGGGGTTTTGAGTGGCAAAGATGCGTTTTGAATTGACGATATGGCTGGTTCGATGGGTTTAGATTCTTGTTTAGATTCAAGATTTGCATGTGGAGGAACATAATTAGAAACAGCAAAATCAAATCCTTCAAAAAATAATTTAAATTCTTCGTCAATAGATGCTGGGTCGTTTTTGAACGATTTATATAATTGTTCAATATAATTAGGGTGGGAATTGTAAATAAAACTTAAATCTTGCATATCAAATTTTGATTTTTGCAAATGTACATAATATTTTTAAATTTTTGCAACAAAATAAATAAAAATTTAATTTAAGTGTTAAAAAATAAATAAATTATAATTTTAGCAAATATTAAACAGCAAACGACGTGCCGCAACCACAGGTTTTAGACGCATTGGGATTTTTGAATGTAAAACCTCTATTTTGTAAACCATTTTCCCAATCGATGGTCATTCCGATTAAGTATAATTTATGTGTTTTATCGATACAGTATGTGATATCTTGGGTATTGAAAATTTCATCACTAGGTGTGGTTTGGTCGAACTCCAAAATATAGGTCATACCGCTACAACCACCACCTTTTACACCGATTCTTAAAACTTTATCGTTTAATGGATTAGCCATAATTTCAAGACTGTTTAATCTTTTTATTTCGATTAATGCCCCTGTTGTAAATTCTATGATTTTTTCCATAATTTTTTTGCAAAGGTAGGAAATTTTTGATTGAATATTATTATTATTTGTTAAAATTATTTTAATTGTGTATCGTTTTTTTTTCTAAGATTCCTATTTTTTTTTTTGTTTCATAAATTATATAGTCCCAAAATACTTAAAATTTACCATTTAACATAAAATTTTTTTTATAATTAAAAAATGATTAATTTTGTAAAAAATAAACAATGGACATTAATTTCGACACTATTAAACACCTTGCCAATTTATCGTATTTAGATATAAATCCTGATGAACTTTCCACCATAAAAAAATCATTAGATTCCATGATTGCTATGATGGATGTATTGAAGAATATAAATCCTAATCAATTAACTTCCAAAAATATACCATTAACCAATATTGAAAATATTGTTGACGATCCCAAAATAGAACACCTTAACACGAATTCTGTTTTTAACAATTCCATAAATAACGACCAACATTTTTTTAAAGTACCTAAAATAATATCAAAATAAAATGAAAGAACTTATAAAACTTGTAAATATCAAAAAAAATTATTACTTAGGTAAAAATATTATTCCAGTATTAAAAGACCTTAGTTTATCCATTTATAAAAGCGAATACATAGCATTAATGGGTCCTTCAGGAAGTGGCAAAAGTACCTTAATGAATATATTAGGTTGCCTTGATTCGCCAACTATGGGCGCATATATATTAAACGGACAAGATGTAAGTAAAATGAAGGACGACGACCTTGCCAAAGTAAGAAACAAAGAAATTGGGTTTATTTTTCAACAATTTAACTTATTACCTCGACTTTCTGCAACTGAAAATGTGGCGTTACCGTTAGTATATAGCGGAGTTGGAAAATCAGAAAGAACTAAAAGAGCCATGGAATGCCTTGAGAAAGTTGGGCTTAAAGACCGTGCACATCATAAATCGAACGAATTAAGTGGGGGGCAAATTCAAAGAGTTGCTATCGCTCGGGCGCTTGTTAATAACCCTGCTATATTATTAGCCGATGAACCAACAGGTAATCTTGATTCTAAAACATCTCTTGAGGTGATGGAAATTTTTAAGGATATTTCTGAACAAGGGAATACTATTATTATTGTAACTCATGAAGAAGATATTGCCAAACATGCCAAAAAAATTATTAGAATGAGAGACGGCATTATTGACACAATTCATTAACAAAATATGAAAATTTATACTAAAATTGGCGATAAAGGACAAACCGCTTTATTAAGTGGGAACAAAGTCTGGAAGTTTGATTTGCAAATTGAATCTTATGGAACTGTTGATGAATTAAATGCTTGTATTGGACTTGTAATTGATATCGATAACCTGAGTTTATGTAGGGACGAACTAACAAAAATTCAAATTTGGTTGTTTAATTTGGGTAGTATTTTAGCTTGCGACCTCAATGAAACTCCCGCTTTTAAACTCCCCGAAATAACTGTAGAGAACATAGGCTTTTTAGAACAACAAATAGATAGGTATCAAGCCATGATGCCACCTTTAAAATATTTTATTTTACCTCAAGGGATGCCATTAGCATCGCAATTGCATCATGCAAGAACAGTTTGTCGTAGAGCCGAAAGACGTTTAGTTGAATGGGTTATTACTAAAAAACTTCAAAACTTTGAGAATTATATAATATTTTTAAATAGACTAAGTGATTATTTATTTGTTTTAGCCCGATATGTGCTTTTTAAAACCAACAAAGCAGAAATATATTGGAAACCTTAAAAAAATAGCTTTTATAAAACCGCAAAAATTTAAAATTTCAAAACAACTAATATAAACTTTAGTTTGGTCATTCTTTTTCTAAATTACGAATGTCATCAGCCAATAGTTTTAAATCGGACTGCTTTAAGCCATCATAAATTTGTCCTCTTATTTGTCCTTCCTTATCTACTAAAGCAAAAAATTGTGTATGTATAAAGTCATCAGAGATATTTTTGCGATTATTATTGGGATCGTCTAACAAATAACTTTGCCGAGCCATATAGTATAATTCGTTTTTATTGCCTGTTACAAAATACCATTGATGCGGTGTTATTTCCCAGTCTGCAGCATATTTTTTTAAAACAGCTATTGAATCTTTTTCTGGTTGGCAGGTATGGGTTATAATCTTAACATTCGTATCATTTTTAAATTCTATAGCAATAGTTTTAAGCGCCGTATTTAAATTAGGACAAATACCTTTACAAGACGTGAAGAAATAACTAACTACCCAAATTTTTCCTTCCATTGTTTTATTTGTAAAGGAATTATTATTTTGGTCTGTAAATGCAAAAGGGTTCACATAGCTTAATACGGGCAAGACAATTTTTGCATTATATTTATTATATTTGTTATATAAAAATAGAATTGTTAAAAGTACAATAAAAAAAACTGCATAGAACAAGGTTTTTTTAGTCATTATTTATTAATTTTGCAAAAGTAACAAATTTTAAGCATAAATTCATGATAAAAATAAATTGGGATACCCTAGGAATAAGTGCCGCATTAATTTGTGCAATTCATTGTGCTGTTTTACCCTTTTTTATGACAAGCTTGCCCTATTTTTTAGGCAGTTTTTTTGAAAATGAATGGTTTGAAGCTGGTATGATTTTTATTTCATTCTGTATCGGCACTTCCCAATTTTATTTTGGCATCAAAAAGCATAACCATTCTTTGCTACCTATCATTTTATTTACAATAGGTATTGTGATAGTTTTTACGAAATTTTTACTTGAAAATGATGAAATAATTTTGGTTAGTTCTGGGGCTTTTTTTATTATATTAGCCCACGCATTGAATTTTATAATCTGTAAAAGGTCATTAAAAAAAGGAACCCATTCACACCATCAACCCTCAAATGCAACCTATGTTGATAATAGCGATTGTGGTTGTCAGAAAAATTAAACATACCGTTTAACAAAATCTAACATAAAATTACCCAAGATTTTAACATCCTCAAGCGGCATCGCGTTATATATGCTGATTCTAACCCCGCCTTTAGTTCTATAACCTTTTAAACCGATAAATTTATGGGCTTTACATTCATTTAAAAAATTGGTTTCTAATTCTTTGGGCATATTAAAAATGATATTATTGAAACTACGGTCTTCTTTACGAACCGGGCAATGAAACACATCCTTATAGTCATCAATAATTTTATAAATAGCACTTGCTTTTTCAAAAGTGTTTTGTTCCATAGAATTTAAACCGCCGTTATTTATAATCCATTTTACAGTTTCGCTTAAAACATAAATTGCAAAAACAGGTGGGGTATTTAAAATTGCTCCGGCTTTAATATGCTGACGATAATCTAAAATTGGCGACAGGTTTTCAGGATTATTTTCTAAAATTGATTTTTTGATGACAACTAAAGTAACTCCAGCCGCCCCTAAATTTTTTTGAGCTCCTGCGTAGATTAAATCGAACTTCGTAAAATCGAGTTGACGACTAAAAATATCACTACTCATATCAGCCACTAAAGGAATTTCAGTTTTAGGGAATTGGTGCCATTGCGTGCCCTCAACTGTATTATTTGATGTTACATGGAGGTATTTATGATTTTTGTCAACAACAAAATCCGTCTCAATTTTAGTATGATTTTCGTTTGTGGTATTTGAAACAACCTGAATTTGAGACCAAATTTGAGCTTCTTGCACTGCTTTTTCACCCCAGATACCATTTACTACATAAGCTGCTGAATCTGATTTATTTAAAAGGTTATAAGGAATTTGCATAAATTGTTGTGTTGCCCCCCCAGTTAAAAATAAAACCTCATAATCTGCCCCTATATTCATTAAATTTTTAACATTATTTTGAGTTTCAAATACAAGTGCTTTAAAAGCTTCAGTACGATGTCCAATTTCTAAAATCGAAAGTCCTGTATCATTAAAATTTTGAAGAGCTTGTTTCGATGTTTCTATAACTTCCAAAGGTAAAACAGCTGGACCAGAATTAAAATTTAGGGCATGTTGTTTCAATTTATATGATTTTTGTTTTTTTATAATGTTGTTTTAAAAGAAATTGTTTTGATTTTTCGCGATGATCTCCTTGAATGCAGATGAGACCATCTTTAAAGCTACCGCCCGATCCACAATGCACTTTTAAAGATTTTGTAAGTTCTTCTGCATCTGCAACATTACCTACAAAACCCGAAATAACGGTTTGAATTTTACCTGCTTTTAATTTGGTATCCAATCTGATTTTCAAAGCTTGATTTTGAGGATCCAAAGTCTGTTCAACTATGGTATTAGATTCAATAATGATGTTTTTATTAGTACTATAAACGAATTGTAAATCTTGCAGGTTCGTTTTTTTCATAAATGTTAATAGTATTTATAAATAAAAGCATAAACGATGGGACCTGTTAGGGCAACATAGAGCCAAAAAGGGAAGGTTTTTTTTGCTAATTTTTTATGTTGAGGGTAATTGCCTACCAAGCCTCTATAAGCACTCATTAAAACAAATGGAAGCACTAATGCCGCCAATATAATATGACTAATTAATATCACAAAATATATATAACGCCAAGCGCCTACGGCTTCTTTTTCGGCTATACTAAGCACACCATTTTTATCGCTATCACCAAAACGAACTTCACCAGCCACCAATTTATGTAAAATATAAGATACTAAGAATACAACGGACAGTGTTAAAGCCGTCAACATGAAATTTTTATGTAAAGCTATTTTTTTATTCTTAATAGCCACCAAAGCCATCACTAACAATACAGCAACAATGGCATTTATAATGGCATTAAGCAATGCTAAAATATTAGGGTTGAAAGGCAAGAAATTAGGTACTTTAATGCGATCTAAAACTACAACAACAATAAAAACAACCATTGAAAACGAACCGATTATTAATTTAGCACGCTTTTCGTTTGGCATTAGTCTTCTATTTTTATTTTTCCTTTACTTTTGGCAATAATGGCTTCGGCAATATTATTGGGTGTTTGGGCGTAATGGCTAAATTCCATTGTTGAGGTAGCACGTCCGGAACTTAAACTACGAAGTTGTGTTACATAGCCAAACATTTCACTTAAAGGTACTTTAGCTTTAATAACTTGAGCATTACCACGTGTATCCATACCTTCCATGATACCACGTCTTCTGTTTAAGTCACCCGTAACATCACCCATGTATTGGTCTGGCGTTACTACTTCCACTTTCATAATAGGTTCAAGTAAAATAGGTTTGGCTTTTTTAGCCGATTCTCTAAAGGCAATTTTTGCACACCATTCAAATGACATGGTATCTGAATCCACATCATGGTAACTACCGTCAAAAACTCTCACTTTCATATCTCTAACGGGGTATCCAGCAAGTACGCCAGTATTCATGGCGAACTCAAAACCTTTAATGATGGCAGGTACAAATTCTTTAGGAATAGAACCGCCAAATAAATCATTTACAAACTGCATGCGTTTATCTTTGTTGGCTTCAATCCAATCGGCATCGGCAGGTCCAATATCAAATACAATTTCAGCAAATTTACCACGACCACCCGTTTGTTTTTTAAGTACTTCAGTATGTTCTATGGTATTCAAGAAGGCTTCTTTATAAGCTACTTGTGGGTTACCTTGATTCACTTCTACTTTAAATTCGCGTCTCATACGCTCAACAATAATTTCGAGGTGCAGTTCGCCCATACCAGACAGAATGGTTTGCCCAGTTTCTTCATCGCTACGAACTCTTAAAGTAGGATCTTCTTCAATAAGTTTGGAAATGGCTAAGCCCATTTTATCAACATCGGCTTGGGTTTTAGGTTCTACCGCAACCGAAATAACGGGTTCTGGTATGAACATATTTTCGAGGATAATAGGATGTTTTTCATCGCATAAGGTGTCGCCAGTTTTTATTTCTTTAAATCCTACTGCAGCGGCGATATCACCGGCTTCGATAAAATCGATAGGATTTTGTTTATTGGCAAACATTTTCATGATACGGCTGATTCTTTCATTTTTGCCACTACGCATATTTCTTACATAAGAACCTGAGTCTAATCTACCAGAATAACATCTGAAAAAGGCTAAACGACCCACATAAGGGTCAGTCATAATTTTAAAAGCGAGGGCTGCAAATGGTTCTTTAGGATCTGGGTTACGAAATATTTTTTCATCGGTGTCTGGGTCTGTACCTTCAGTAGCACCAATATCAAGGGGTGAAGGTAAATACCTACATACGCCGTCTAAACAGGTTTGTACACCTTTATTTTTAAAAGAAGAACCGCACATCATAGGGACGATTGACAGGTCGATAGTTGCTTTTCTAATAGCTTCATGCACTTCATCTTCAGAAATAGAATTTGGGTCTTCAAAAAACTTTTCAAGTAGTTTTTCGTCGTATTCGGCAACAGTTTCAATAAGTTCTTTACGCCAAAATTCAACATCTTCAAGCATATCATCTGGGATAGGAATTTCTTCATACGTCATACCTTCGGTTTCTTCGTGCCATTTAATACCAACCATTCTTACTAAGTCAACAACACCTTTGAAATTATCTTCGGCGCCTATTGGCAGTTGTAGAGGCGTGGCTTTAGCTCCAAGCATTTCTTTAACTTGTTTTACAACCATTAAAAAATCGGCACCGGCGCGATCCATTTTATTAACGAATCCAATTCTTGGAACTCGGTATCTATTGGCTTGTCGCCACACGGTTTCTGATTGTGGTTCAACGCCATCAACGGCCGAAAAGAGAGCAATTAAACCATCTAAAACCCGCATAGAGCGTTCTACTTCTACGGTAAAATCAACGTGTCCTGGAGTATCTATGATATTAAAATAATATTTTTTAGTATCTGCATAAACCTTGCCTTTATCAGTAGGAAAATTCCATTGACAGCTTACTGCGGCTGAGGTTATTGTAATACCGCGTTCTTTTTCTTGTTCCATCCAATCTGTAGTAGCAGCACCATCGTGCACTTCACCTATTTTATGAATCATACCCGTATAACGTAAAATACGTTCGGTAGTAGTAGTTTTGCCGGCGTCAATGTGGGCGGCAATACCAAAATTTCTTTGAAGTTTTAAATCTCCCATAACATTAATATTATATAGTTTTTTTTTAAAATTGGTTGCAAAGGTACGAAAAATTATTAAAAGCGTTGTAAATTTTTTATTATTTTAATACAAAAATTATTTTTTTACAAATTTATGTAATATAAAGAAGTAATAAAATTATTTTTTCGCCATTTATTTTGTTAAAAAAAGTTAAAAATTCTAACAAAAGCTTATTTTTTAGATTGCAAATCCCACAAAATTGCACTTTGAATATTTTTTTAGTCTTATATTATAAACATTTGTTTAATATTTATCAACATTTGTTGTGGTGTTATAAACAAAAATCTTTGTTTTTATGTAATTTTATTGTTTTTGGGATTTTTTTTAAAAAATGTTGATAAATATTTTTTGCAAAAAAAAATATATTTATGCAAAAATGTGTATTTTTGTGTTGTAAAGTGCAAAAATATGGTTTTTTTAGAAAATATCACAGGTGAATGGGAAGCAAGTGTAGATGCTAAGGGGCGTCTAGCAATTCCTTCATCCCTAAAAAAACTATTACCAGAGGGACAAAAAGTATTTAAATTAAATAGAGGGCTAGATTTTTGCATAGAAGTGTATTTGCCAGAATCTTTCAAAATTCATGTGGAAGATAAATATAAAAACCTGGAAGGGTTGTCGTCTGATAACAGACATTTTTTAAGATATTATGTAAGTAGTGCCATTGAAGTAACTTATGATTCTACAGAAAGAATACTTTTACCACAACTTTTAAGGGATTATGGTAAAATTACTAAAGATGTGATAATAGTTGGAGGGTTTTATAAATTTGAAATTTGGAATGCTGAGGAGTACAAATCTATCTATTTTGATTTATCTAAATTTAATCCAAGTGAATTGGGTGAAAAGGTATTGAATAATTTAAAATCTAAATCCAACTAATAAATCATGATGTATCATACACCTATTATGTTGAAGGAAGCCATTCATTTTTTAAACGTAAAACCAAACGGGGTTTATGTTGATGCAACTTTTGGAGGTGGAGGTCATAGTAGTGCAATCATGAACATGTTGAATAAAGATGGTAAATTAATAGCATTTGACCAAGATGCCGATGTAAAGAATATGCTTTTTAAAGATGAACGATTTTATTTTGTTAATGAGAATTTTAGTTATTTAGAAAATTTTTTAGCTTTTCATGGCATTCAAGAAGTAGATGGTATTTTGGCAGATTTGGGTGTAAGTAGTCATCAATTTGACGAACCATTGCGGGGTTTTAGTTATAGATTTGATGGACCTTTAGATATGCGGATGGATAAAAGAAATACCAAAACGGCATCTTTGATTTTAGAAAACTATAATTATGAGCAATTAAAAACAATTTTTCAAAATTATGGTGAGGTTACCAATGCCAGAAACTTAGCAAATTATATTATTGACACGAGACATAACCATGATTTTACTACAATTTTTAGCTTTATGAAATGGTTAAAGCCAATGGTAGTTGGTAATCCTATTAAATTTTGGGCTAAATTATTTCAAGCCTTAAGAATGGAAGTGAATGCTGAGGTTGACGTTTTACAAGCGCTTCTAAAAAGTTTATCAAAGGTTTTAAAAAACAATGGTTGCGTTGTTTTTATTTGTTTTCATTCTATTGAAGACCGAATTGTTAAACATTTTTTTTCTGAATCAAATTCTAATGCTACTTATGATGCTGTATTTGGTTATAAAAAAAATGCTTATAAACAATGGGAAGTATTGACAAAAAAGCCAGTTATGGCTAGTTTAGAAGAGCAAAAAATTAATCCCAGAAGTTCAAGTGCCAAATTAAGAGCCGTTAAATTTATGAAACCATAGTTATGTTGAAGTTAAAAAAAATGTTTAGTTTTCCTAATTTATTTAAATCCGACTGGATATTTAACCATTTAAAATTACTAATTACAGGTTTTTTTTTAATAATTATTTATATAAGAAATGGACATTTAGGCGATAAATTAATTAGAGATATTTCTAAAACAGAGGTTGAATTAGAGGATTTAAAAATAAAATATAAGCTATCAAAAGCTAAATTAAATTCTGTTACCAACGAAAAGTACATTACGCAAAAGGCTATAGGATTAGGATTGGTAGTTGCCGAAAATATTCCATTTACATTAATCATTTCAAAAGACACAATTCAAAATGGCAATTAAAGAACAATTACGTTTTAGGGCAATTTTATTTTTCATTTTAATATGTAGTTTATTTATTTTGGTAATTGGTAGAGCGGTTTATATTCAACAATTTCAGGGTAAAATTTGGACAACAATTAGCGATAGCATTCATTTAAAAATTCAAGATATTATTGCAGAACGAGGCAATATTTATAGTGAGGATGGCGAATTACTTTCGACGTCAATACCAGAGTATGATATTTATATGGATTTAAATGTAGATTACTTAAGAAATCAAAATGGGCGTCAATTTTGGGAGCATTTAGACTCTTTAAGTTTACAATTATCAAAATTATTTCCTGAAAAACAGCCATTGGAATATCGTAAAATTTTAATTCAAGCTTTTAAGAAAAAAAACAAATATTTGAAATTATTATCCAATGTGAGTTATCTTGATTTTTTAAAATTAAAACAATTTAAATTATTTAAATTAGGTCGATATAGAAGTGGTTTAATTGCTGTTGAACAGCCCAAACGTATTTATCCTCTTCAACTATTAGCAAGACGAACCTTAGGAATTTTTAGAGATAATAATTCGGTGGGTTTGGAAAGTTCGTACGATTCAATTTTAAGAGGACATAATGGGAAGCGTATGGTACGGCTAATTGCTGGTGGTGCAACACTTCCTGTAAATTATGAAGACCAAGTTGAACCTGAAATTGGTAAGGATATCATCACTACTATTGATTCTTATATTCAAGAAGTATCCGAAAATGCCTTATTAGATGTTATGAAATGGAACGAAGCCGAAGAGGGTTGTGTCATTGTAATGGAAACACATACAGGCAAAATAAAGGCAATTGCAAACTTAGAAAAACAGGTTAATGGTAATTACGATGAGGTGTTAAATTTTGCGTTAAGACGAACAGAACCGGGCTCTACATTTAAGTTATTTTCTTTGTTAGCGCTTTTAGAAGATGGTAGTATTGATATTAACTCTTCGGTGAATATAGAAAAAGGTAAAGCTGTGGTTAATGGTATAGAAGTGCATGATAGTGAAGAACATGACAAAGAAGTTGTTACAGTTAAACAAGCCTTTGAATTAAGTTCAAATGTTGGCTTCGCTAAATTAATTAGCCAAAATTTTAAAAATAATCCTCAAATTTATTACAATATGCTATCTAAATCAAGATTTGACAGTACGTCTGGTATTGATTTAAGGGGTGAAAGTAAACCCTTTATTATTAAGCCTAATACCAAACATTATAATAATGGTACATTAGTAACCATGTCTTATGGCTATGCCATTGGTACAACGCCTTTACAAATTATTGAATTTTATAATGCCATTGCTAATCATGGTATTATGGTTAAACCCTATTTAGTATCGGCAATTGCTGAGGAAGGTAAAATCATTAAAACCATGCAACCTACAATATTAAATAATCAACTCACGTCAACTCAAATAATTAAAAAACTACAATTATGTTTAGAAGGTGTTGTTGAAAATGGAACTGCCAAAGAGTTGTTCAAGAATTTTATAGTTCCAGTTGCAGGTAAAACGGGTACTGCTAAAATTTCAGCGGGTTCGCAAGGTTATATAAATCAATATTTTTCAAGTTTCGCTGGCTATTTTCCTGCTGATAATCCACAATACACTTGTTTTGTATGGGTTAAAAATAAAATTGATGCGAAGCAATTTTACGGTATTAAAGTAGCAGGTCCTGTATTTAAAACAATTGTAGAAAAATTGTATTTAAATAATAGATTACATCTTAACCCAAAGGTGCCAAATTTTGAAAAAGATTCCAATCTGTCTAAGTCTAAAAACTATTATGATATTACAAATTTTGTGACGTCTTTTTTACCCAATCAATTCATAGTTAAAGACAAACAAGTATCTGATTGGGTGCAACTAAAATTTAAGAAAAATAAAGTGGATATTGAACCTTCTTTAATTTATGAATCCAAACGTATGCCAGTTTTATATGACTATTCTTTGAAAGATGCTTTAAGTATTTGTGAGGAACTTGGACTTCATGTTAAAATAAAAGGGCATGGAAAATTAATCAATCAGAGTATTCGGCCAGATGAAATAATGGTTCCAGGACAACAAATTATTTTAGAATTTAATTAATAATAATGAAAATACTTATAGAATTATTGCATACAATTAGATATGAAAACTTGATTGGTAATATTTATTGTGAAATAAATCAGGTAGTTATCGACTCTAGGGTTGCTTCTAAAAATGGCTTATTTTTTGCTTTAAAAGGGACGCAAGTAGATGGTCATAAATTTATTGATAAAGCAATTGAACAAGGTGCCGTGGCAATTGTTTATGAGAACGATGAAATAAATATTAATCCTAATATAACGTATATAAAAGTAGAACATGTTGCAAATGTTGCAGGACATATAATTCACGCTTTTTATAACAATCCAAGCACAAAACTTAATTTGGTTGGTGTAACGGGAACAAATGGTAAAACAACATGTGCTACTTTATTATTTAATTTATTTTCTAAGTTGGGTTATGAATGTGGTTTAATAAGCACCGTAGAAAACAGAATTGGAACTCATATTTTTACAGCTACTCATACCACACCTAATTCTATTATTATTAACGAACTATTGCAAGAAATGGTAGCAAATAATTGTAGTTATGTTTTTATGGAATGTAGTAGCCATGCTATAGAACAAGGACGAATTGCTGGCTTGTGTTTTAAAGGAGCTATTTTTACTAATTTAACACAAGACCACCTTGACTACCATTTAAATTTTGAAAATTATTTTAAAGCTAAAAAAATATTTTTTGATTCATTGCAAACAACGTCTTTTGCTTTAACAAATTGTGATGATGCTTATGGTAACCGTATTATAGCTGATACAAAAGCCACTAAATATACATATAGTTTGAATGCATTGAGTGATTTTAAAGCTGATGTAAAATCTAACTTATTAAATGGATTAAAGCTCAGGATTAACAATAATGACATTGAAACCAAATTAGTAGGAAGTTTTAATGCCTATAATGTGTTGGCTATATATGCAGCAGCTATACTGCTTGGTGTTAAGGATAAACAAGTGATTTCTTTGTTAAAAAACCTTGAAGGTGCTGAAGGTAGATTTGATTGCGTGCATGATTTGGATAATAGATTAGGTATCGTTGATTATGCTCATACCGCCGACGCTTTAGAAAATGTTTTAAAAACAATTATCAGTTTTATAAAACCACCACAAAAAGTTGTCGTTGTATTTGGATGTGGTGGTAATAGAGATAAAACGAAACGTCCTTTCATGTTAAGTGCAGTTGCCAAGTTTGCACATGATATTATAATAACTACTGATAACCCAAGATTTGAAGCACCTGAACAAATTGTTAATGATATGCTTTTAAATTTTGATACGCATCATGTAAATTTGCACATAATTTATGACCGTAAAGAAGCCATTGCTAAAGGGTACAGCATGTTATTGCCACATGATATTCTATTAGTAGCAGGTAAAGGACATGAAAAATATCAAGAGGTACAGGGCGAAAGGCAACATTTTGACGATAAAGAAATTTTATTACAATTATTTAAACCCAACTCATAAATTATGTTTTATCATTTATATAATTTTTTAAAAGAACATCACATTCATATTCCTGGTTTAGGGGTGATGCAATATATAACTTTTAGATTAATTTTAGCTGTAATTTTTTCTTTATTAATTGCCACAATATTTGGTAGAAGTATTATAAATTTTTTAGTAAGAAAACAAATAGGTGAATCTGTTAGAGATCTTGGCTTAGATGGGCAAAAATCAAAATCTGGCACTCCAACAATGGGCGGAATTATTATATTAATAAGTATTTTAATTCCTACATTATTGTTTGCAAACTTAAATAAGGTATATATACGTTTAATGTTATTAAGTACAGTTTGGTTGGGTTTTATTGGGTTTTTGGATGATTACTTTAAGTTAAAAGCCCGAAAAAAAGCTAAAGAATTAGGAGCAAAATATCAAAAAAAAGATTCTGATGGTTTAGCGGCTAAATCGAAACTAATTGGACAACTTGGATTAGGATTAGTTGTTGGGCTTACTTTATATTTTAGTAATGCTGTTACTGTTTATAGAGAAGTGTATTCAAACGAGCCTGTTTTAGAATCTGATACCCCGAATACATTAATAACAAATTCCCAAAATGTTGTTTTAGATTCCAATAAATTTGTAACACATATTGTTAATGGTAAAAAGCGAAAATTTGCGATTGCCAAAACACCGATTACGACACTTCCATTTGTTAAGAATCATGAATTTAACTATGTTAAATTTGTGTCGTGGATTCACCCTTCAGCTGAAAAATATACTTGGTTGATTTATACTATTATAATTACATTTATTATAATGGCTGTTTCTAATGGCGCTAATTTAACAGATGGCATTGATGGCTTAGCCGCAGGTGTAAGTTTAATTATTGGGTTGGTACTTGGTATTTTTGTTTATATTAGTGGCAATATTGTTTTAGCAGATTATTTAAATATTTCTTACATTCCAAATTTAGGTGAAGTTTCTATTTTTATTGCCGCTTTAATTGGAGCATGTATTGGGTTTTTATGGTACAATGCCTACCCAGCTCAAGTGTTTATGGGAGATACTGGTAGCTTGGCATTAGGTGGTATTATTGCAGTTTTAGCTATTATAGTGAGAAAAGAATTTTTAATTCCTATTATTTGTTTTGTTTTTTTAATTGAAAATTTAAGTGTCATTATTCAAGTAACTTATTTTAAATATACAAAAAGAAAATACGGAGAAGGTAAGCGTGTTTTTTTAATGAGCCCATTACACCATCATTTTCAGAAAAAGGGCATTCCTGAAAACAAAATTGTGATACGATTTTGGATTATTACATTTTTATGCGTTGTTATTTCAATTTTAACTTTAAAAATTAGATAATGATAAAGAGTTTATTTAAAAATATTGTGGTTTTAGGGGGTCAAGAAAGTGGGGTAGGGGCAGCAATTTTAGCTAAATTAAATAATCTTAATATATTTGTTAGCGATATAGGAACAATCAAAGATAATTACAAACAAGAATTAATAAAATATCTCATCCCTTTTGAAGAAAATGGACATCAATCAAACTTAATTTTTCAAGCAGATGTCATTATAAAAAGTCCAGGAATTCCTGACACCAATTTTATTAAAAATTTGATAGATAAAGGCATAAAAATAATTTCAGATATTGAATTTGCGTACTATTTTAAAGGTGAGTCTAAAATAGTTGCTATTACAGGAACTAATGGTAAATCTACTACAACAGCCTTGTTACAATATATTTGTGAAGTAGCCAAACTAAATAGCGCTATGGTAGGTAATATAGGTATTTCAATATGTAAACAAATTGCTTTAGATCCTAAAATGTATTATATTACTGAAGTAAGTTCCTATCAATTAGATGGCATCGAATATTTTAAACCTCATATAGCTATTTTATTAAATATTACTCCAGATCATTTACAACGTTACGAATATAAATTCCAAAATTATATACTAAGTAAATTTAGAATCGTGATGAATCAAACAGCTGATGATTGTTTAATTTACAATTTTGACGACGACGTTATAACAAATTTTTTAAAACATAATAATTTTTCAACACAATTAATACCATTTTCTATGAGTAAATCAATTAATCCTGGCGTAATTTTTAAAAGCCACATTATGAATGCAGTCGTTAAGAAAGAAACCCTGCAAATGAGTAGTTATGAATTTAGTCTAAAAGGCTCGCATAACTATCAAAATATTATGGCAGCCACTGCGGCGGCACAAACTTTAGGCATCCGAAATGAAAAAATTAAAGAAGCTTTAAAAGGATTTGTTGGGCTTCCTCATCGTTTAGAATATGTAACAACCATAGAAGGGGTTCATTTTATTAATGATAGTAAATCAACAAATGTAAATTGTACTTGGTTTGCACTGGAAAGTATGACAAATAATGTAATTTTAATTATGGGAGGTCAAGAAAAACCTAATCCTGACTATAGCATTTTAGATGAATTAGTAACTTCTAAAGTTAAAACTATAATTTGTTTAGGAAAGGATAATACCAATATTATCAATCATTTTAAAAACAAAGTGGCCATAATCTTAGATTATGACAATATGTTTAGTGCTGTTAAAATGGCAAACGAATTGGCTACCAAAAATGATAGTGTATTATTAAGTCCTGCTTGTGCCAGTTTTGATTTATTTGAAAATTTTGAAGACAGAGGGAATCAGTTTAAAAAAGCAGTTAATTTGCTATAATGGTATCTTTATTTCAAGAAACATTTAAAGAAAATATTCCCAATTTAACAGATATTAAAGATACTGTTATTAAACGTACCAGTGGCGATAAATATATATGGGGTATTGTATTTATATTAGCATTAATTTCTATCTTGGTTGTTTATAGCGCCACAGGATCGCTTGCATATATTAAATTTCAAGGGAATACCAATGTTTATTTAAAAAATCAGTTTATATTTTGTTTATTAGGTTTAGGTATCGTTTTTGTAGTTCATAGATTAAATTATATTATTTGGTCTAAATTTGCGTTTCTTTTATTTGTTTTTTCAATCGCCCTTTTAATTTATACCCAATTTTGGGGTATAAAATTAAATGAAGGTAGTAGGTGGGTTAAGATTCCATTTTTACATTTTACCATACAAACTAGCGATATCGCAAAATTATTTTTATATATTTATATATCCAAATTACTAAGCAAAAATCAAGAATCGTTAAATGATTTTAAAAATGGATATTTAAATTTATTAATTCCTGTTATTATTATTTGTTTTTTAATTTCATTATCTAATTTATCTAATGCATGTATAACTTTTGGAAGCTGTATGATATTATTTGTTATAGGTAGAGTAAAATTCAAATTTATTTTAACAACACTTTTAATTGCCTTAATTCCTTTAATCATATTAATTTTAATGGCAAAGTCTAAGCACGATAATAATCAATCAACAAGTTTTAATAATCCAGTATTTAGTCGATTAAATATTTGGGTTAATCGTATCGAATCCTATCTTTATCCTAAGGATAATACTGAACAATATCAGGTAGTTCAAGCCAAAATTGCCATTGCCAATGGTGGCTTACTGATGGGCTTAGGACCTGGAAATAGTCAGCAAAGAAACTTTCTACCACAAGCATATAACGATTTTGTGTTTGCTATTATTATCGAAGAATATGGTATTTTAGGCGGGGTTATTTTAATGTTTTTGTATTTAACATTACTCTATCGATGTTTATTAATTGTACAACGTTGTAAATACATTTTAGGAACTTTTTTAGTTTTAACTTTAAGTTTTACCATTGTTTTTCAAGCATTAGCCAATATAATGGTTTGTGTTGATCTATTCCCTGTAACCGGAGTTACTTTACCATTAGTAAGTTTAGGTGGCAGTTCTTTTATGATCACTTGCATTGCCATTGGTATTATTTTATCGGTTGATAGATTTAATGACCAAGAAGATAATTTAGAAAAGATTCCAACAAAATCTAAAAATGAAAATTAATCTAAATAAATCGTTATGAATTCAGACTTAAATCATAAAACAATATTTATAACAGGTGGAGGTACAGGGGGGCATATTTTTCCAGCCATATCAATAGCTGAAGAGTTTCAATATAGATTCCCAGAAATTAAAATATTATTTTTTGGCGCTATAGGTAAAATGGAGATGGAAAAAATACCTGCTGCAGGATTTAATATTGTTGGACTGCCCATGTCAGGTTTCAATAGAAAGCAATTATGGAAAAATATAGCCTTACCTTTTAAAATTTTAAAAAGTATTTTAATTTTAAAAAAATATTTTAAACAAAATAAACCACTACTTGTAATAGGGGTAGGAGGTTACAGCACGTTTCCAGTAATCGCTTTAGCACAATGGCTTAAAATTCCTAATTTTATTCATGAATCTAATGCCTTACCCGGTAAAGCCAATTTAAAATTAGGAAAACGTGCTTCTATGGTCTTTGGTGGTTTTGCAATATTACAAAAATATTTTAAAACAAACCAATTTATTTATTCTGGAAACCCAGTAAGAAGTAATATTTTAAATAGCGCATCAATAGACAATACGCAAGCCAAACTTTACTTTAATTTAAATCCAAGCCGAAAGGTTATTTTAATTTTTGGTGGTAGTTTAGGTGCTTTGTCTATTAATAAAACCTTAGGTAACCAAGTACCTTCACTATTAGATGCTAAATTAAATATAATTTGGCAATATGGTGCCGGAAATGAATCTTTTGCAAAACAGTTTGAAAATAAATTTCCTGGCCAATTGTGGAGTCAGTCCTTTATTACAAATATGGAAATGGCTTATGCCGCAGCTGATATTATAGTTTGTAGATCGGGTGCTATGAGTCTTGCAGAATTAATTATAATAGGAAAACCAGCCATTTTAATTCCTTACCCGTATGCTACTGATAACCACCAAAAAATAAATGCCATGAGTTTAGTTGAACAAAATGTGGCTTTGCTTTTGGAAGATAAATTGATTGAACAAGATTTAGTTTCGAACATTATAGAACTTGCACAAGACGATTCGAAATACCAATTTATGAAAGATAGCTTTTTAAAATTAGAAAAAAAAATGGCAGTTAAAATAATTGTAGATAACATTTTAAATTTTTTACATGACAATTAATAGTAAAGATATTAACCCTAAAATCTATTTTATAGGTATTGGTGGCATTGGTATGAGTGCTCTTGCCAAATATGCAATATTTAATAAGTTTACTGTATATGGCTATGACCGAACAAAATCAGACATAACTTCAGAATTAGAAACCTTAGGCGCTATAATTTATTATCAAGAACATATTCAAGCCATTGAACCAGCAATTGATATTGTTGTTTACACCCCTGCCATTCCAGAATCGAATTCTATTTTAAAGTATTATAAAACACATAACTATTTTATTGCAAAAAGAAGTGAATTTTTACAAATACTCTGCCAAGATAAAAAAGTTGTTGCCGTTGCAGGTACACATGGAAAAACAACTACTTCGACTTTAATTGCCCATCTTCTTAAAATGAGTGGGGTGGGATGTACGGCATTCTTAGGTGGTATTTCAAATAATTACCAAACAAATTTTTGGATTTCAAATAATCAATATGTGGTTGTTGAAGCTGATGAATACGATCGTAGCTTTTTAAAATTAACACCTTATATTGCAGTGGTTACAACGATGGATCCAGACCATCTTGATATTTATGGTGATGCTAAAAACTTTAACCTCGCATTTGAAGATTTTATGAAACAGACCCAACCCAATGGTTTTGTTGTATTGCAAAATAAATTAGAAGCGCCTATAAATTTAGAAGCACAATTAGTAAAATATGATGCGTTTAATAAAAATGATGATCTTATTTTGAAAATAATTAATCCAGAAATTAGCCAAGGTAATTGGGTATTTCATTTTCATTTACCTAACGAAGAACCCGTAGAAGCTAAAATATTTCTACCCGGACAACATAACCTTCAAAATATTTGTGCCGCAATACAAGTTAGCGCACTCTTAGGATTAACATCAAAACAAATAAAAAAGGGACTTGAAAATTTTAAAGGTATTAAAAGACGCTTTGAATATAAGGTTAAAACTCATAACATAGTTTTAATAGATGATTATGCCCACCATCCCGTAGAACTTAAAGCACTTATACAAAGTGTGCAACAGTGCCACCCTAATAAAAATTTTACACTTATTTTTCAGCCACATTTGTATAGTCGTACTAAAGAATTTTATAAAGAATTTGCAGAAGTGCTATCAATACCTAATAAAACAATCTTACTTCCAATTTATCCTGCTAGAGAAAAGGCAATTCCTGGTATTAACAGCGAACTTATACTAAATTCTATAGATAATCCTAATAAAGAACTTATGACTAAAAAAGAGGTTACAGAATACATAAAATTTAATCATGAACAAATTTTTGTAATGGCGGGTGCTGGCGACATCGATCAATTAATAAATCATATTTCTGAAATATTACAAAAATTATGAAAATGCAATTAGCAAAATATAAATGGATAATTTTAACAAGTATAATTTGCCTTTTGATAATGGTTATTATAGGGCTGAATGCCATTTTTTCACCTCCAGTTGTCTATAAAAAAATTGAAATTAAAATTAAAAGTAATTATGAACATAAATTTACAACTGAAAACGAATTTACAAAGATTCTTAATAAATATAATATTAAAATAGGTGAGCCCATTCATGAAGACGTCTTGTATAAAGTAGAACATGAAATTTTACAAAACAAATATGTTCAAAAAGCTAAAGCCTATATATCTTATAAAAACGGTTTTTCGTTAAAAATATATGAAATAAACCCAGTAGCGCGCTTATTCTTGAAAAATGGTAGCTCATATTATTTAAACGAAAATTACAAATTAACCCCTATTAAAAATTCGATTTCAATTCGATTGCCAATATATACAAATATTCCAATTTATAAGTCTAATAAGACTATAGATTCAAATCTTATAAAAAAAATTTTTCAATTGAATCGTATCTTAGCAGCTTCGCCTTTTTGGAACCCATTAGTAAGCGACATTGAGTTTTATAATGATTCTATTTTATTAATATATTTAAATTTAGGTCATCAAATATTAAATTTTGGAAATATAAATAATGCATTTAATAAATTCTTTATTGCTGAAAATTTTCTTCGTAAGATTTGGAATGAAAGAGGATTAAATTATTATAAATATGTAAATTTTACGTTCGATAACGAAGTAATTGCTTCAAAAATAGCACAATATACAGATAATAATAATCCTAATTTAACCAAGCAAACTTTGACTTCAATAGATTCTATAAATAACTTTATAAATAGCAATGCCAACACCAACCCTTTAACAAATTCCAAATCAATTCCTGCTTTTAATCTTAATAATAAAAATTTTGTTAAAAAAAATACAAAATTATACACTAATATTAAAAATAGAACGTTAGATTATCAGGTTGCTGATTCTAAAATAAACTTAAAGCCAGTTTTACAACCCAAAGCTCTATTTAAAAAACTACCTCAAAAAAACATTAAATTATAAAAATATGGATAATAACGAAAACAAATATTTAGTTGGCTTAGACATTGGGACTACTAAAATTGTATGTATTGCAGCTCAAAAGATTGAAAATGGTAAACTACGTATTTTAGGAGTCGGTAAATCTGAAAGTAAAGGAATAGTTCATGGTGAAGTACTCAATTTAAACTTAGCCGTAAAATCAATCCAAGAGGCAGTGAGCCTTTGTAAAAAAAGTTGTACCAATATGCAACTTGATATTCACGAAGTTTATGTAGGGATTGCCGGTAGCCATATTAAAACTGACGAAACTTATGAATTACTTAAAAGAGAAAACCCCGAAGAACCCATTACAGAAGATGATTTAAAAATTCTGGAAGAACGAGTTAATAAAACAGACATCGGTGTTAATAATCAAATAATTACCGTTATATCTGAAGGCTATAATATTGATAGTCAACATTATGTTACTAATGATAACATTCTTGGATGCACCGGCAAACAAATTGATGC